>VGDE01000290.1 GCA_016869875.1 Alphaproteobacteria bacterium | reverse complement strand
AGATCGACGATCTCGGGCTCACGCGCCGCATTCTTCAGGACCGTCGTCCCGCGCGCCAGCGTCGCCGCCATCAGCGCGTTTTCAGTGGCGCCCACGGACACAAGCGGAAATTCGACAACGGCGCCCTTCAGGCCGCCTGCGGGGGCCTTGGCATGGACGTAGCCGTCGCGCAGATCCAGGTCCGCGCCCATTGCCTCCAGCGCGCGCAGATGCAGATCCACGGGCCGGGCGCCAATGGCGCAGCCGCCCGGCAGCGACACCTCGGCCACGCCGCCACGGGCCAGCAGCGGACCCAGGACCAGGATCGAGGCCCGCATCTTGCGCACGATGTCGTATTCGGCGCGATGACTGGTCAGCGCATGACTGGACAACGCCAGAACCTGGCCATCCTGTAGACCGGCCACCTCGGCTCCCAGAGATCCCAGCAGCGCGGTCATCGTGCGGATGTCCGACAGGCGCGGCGCATTGGTCAGCGTCAGCGGCTGATCCGTCAGCAGCGTGGCAGGCATGAGCGTCAGACACGCGTTCTTGGCGCCGGCGATGGGGATTTCCCCTTTCAGGGGGCCGTTCCCCTCGACGATGATCTGATCCATCAGTTGTCCTTGCCTGTCTCGCCATCCGCATCCGGGACGGTCTTGTTGTCACTGCCCGTGTCCGCCCGTGCCCGCGCCTGCGCCTTGCGCCGCGCCAGATTCGCGCGCAACGCCTGGCGTAGCCGTTCTTCGCGGCTGTCGGATTTTTTCGTGTCGTCGCGCCGGTCGGTCATGCCAACCTGTTAGCGCCGGCCCGCGCCACAGTCCAGCAAACGCACAACACAAGGCGACCTGATAGGCGAAATGTGGAAAAATCCCTCAAGCCCCCTTGCGCGTGCGGCTGCCATTGGCTAAACGCCCCTCCACCGGCGCTGTGGTAGCTCAGTGGTAGAGCACTCCCTTGGTAAGGGAGAGGTCGAGAGTTCAATCCTCTCTCACAGCACCAGGTTATCCTGTTGATTTAATAGATCTTCTTACTGTAACAGGCAAATGGCCTGCGATAACGGGACATAGGGCTTTGTGATGGCGCTACCTCGGAAGCATCCTGAGGCGGATCTCCTCTACCTTCGAGAGCGTATCCCTGCGGCAAATGCAGGGCGAGCCCAGGAGCGCCGGGTATGTAATCCGGGGACTATTCCATCGCAGCGGCATTGAAGGACTTGGTGAAGCTGTCATTGCGGGCAAAGGAGGTGGCCACAGCGAGGGAGCGCCACCAGGAAGCTGCAGCCTTTCAGAAGCAGCCCTTCAGAAACAGTGGCACCTGATCCAGCAGGAGGTAGCCATGGTCACAAGAACCAATGCGTTTCCATGGCTCGATCTGGCGCAGTGGCAAGCCGAGAGCACCTTCATCATGAAGCGCATCGACCCTCAGCGTCCGGAAGCACTAATGGGCAGCTAGGCGCCCAGCCCTGTTCGCCAGTCACCTCATGCCCTAGTGCAACCTGGATCATGACACATTCTGCGCCACTTCAGGACGCCATTGCAGGACTTCCGGCACGGCCTGCAGCAGCGGCAGCTTCGGGCTTTGTCAGGCAAGGATGCATTGCCTGTCGCTCGCCTCTCGAAACTTAGAACGCACAAGTTCTGCAACAATGCGGGGAACCCATGCCTTACACCTGCGTTGCGACCTCAGATATTTATCTAGAGGATACAACGTCATGCAAAAGAAGATCCTGGGACTAGGAGCCGTTCTGGCGATGATGACCTTGGCCGCATGCGAAACGGTTCAGGGCGCGGGCCGCGACTTGTCGACCGCAGGTCAGGTGGTGCAGCAGGAAAGCGCCGAAGTACAGGCAGGGATGTAAAGCCCTGTCCTAGTCTCATGCCATCCACATCCCCTGCAGGTCTCTGCAGGGGATGTTTTACATGCGCGACTTCCAAATACCTTGAACAGAACTTCAAGCCATGACAGGGGGCGCGGCAACAAGCTGATGTGCGACATTAGCGGATTGCGCTTCAACAAGCGTCAGCGCGTCCGGCCCAAGGTCGGGGCGCGGGTGCCGGCTGAGGAAGCAGAACATGCCGAACACGCTGCCGTCCGGTCGATGGACGGGCACGCTGAGGTGACTTCCGATGGGGATCATCTGGGTGATGGGCAGGTCGACGGCAATCGTGTGAGCGCTGGTGTCGGGCATCAGGCGCGGCAGGCCACCGTCGAGGATGTGCTTGCAATAGACCTCGCGCAGATCCATGCTTTGGCTGGGCTGGATCATTGCTTCGAGACCCGGGGCGCTGACGGCGCGAAAAACGGCGCGTTCGTCCACGAATTCCGACAGATAGGCGACTTCCATCCCCAGTGTTTCACGAACGCTGTCCAAGGCATGCTGGATAGCAGCATGTTGATCCGGGCTTTCTGCAATGATCGGCAAAGCGGCAGTCTGGTTCGGCATGGCGGTCCTCGCGCATTGAAGATGCCGCAACCGTAGCGCAAGGGACGCCTTCGCGATAAATCCCAAGCGTGCAGGAATTTAACGACCTTTCACCCCGCATGCGGCAGGGAAAGGGCCAGCCGACACCAATGCAGACCAAAGCCGCGCATGTTGCAGCCTTGGGAGGGGCGGCGCGAGGGACCGGCGCGCCGGACGACTCCGTTGCGTCGCCTCGTCCAGGGTGGCACTATCTCGAAAGCGCCCTCCGGCAATGTTCTCGAGGGTTCGGTTGCAGCAAGGGAGGCAAGAATGCGCAAATTTATCATGGTGCTGCTGATGCTGCCTTTGCCGGCCGCGGCCTTCACGGCACGAAACGGGATGGAGGCGCGACAGGTCAGCGCCTCCGAGATCGAGGTGCTGTTCCGGAACGGCAAATCCGATACTGACTACTGGTGCGCGGCGGGCGACTACGTACAGCGCGTCATGAACCTTCCGGTCAGCACCCGCCTTTGGCGCGCCTCGCCCAAGCCGCGCAAGGCTGGAGAAGGGATCCTGTTCACGCTGCATGAAAGCCTGAAGTCTCCCGGCGCAGAACTCTCACAATTTGGTGCAGGTCCCAGAGACGGCGCCCTTTCAGTCGGCGGGGCAGTCGCAGGACACTGCCGCGTCGTGATTCCGCTCTTTCCAGATTAAGCGGAAAGAATACCCGTAGTTTTGCTTCTGACCGCATGCGCCGGGGCGAAATGTTTGCTTCTCTCGCCTCAGACCACGATCTTTTTGTGAATGATCAAAGTCGCCTGGAATCAGAGGCAGCCACTTGCACCACTGTCCTGCGATCTCTCGAAGCACCTGCGCGCGGCTTCAAGCTTCGTTCACTCTGCAAAGCCGGGAAAGCCTCGGCATCCACAGCGACCAAGCCGAAGAAGGTCCAAAGATCAGGCATGGCTGTTCGATCAATGACAGAACACGACATTGCGCTTTATCCGTCACGTGTAGAAGGTCAACCTGATTTACGTCCTGCCTTGCCAGCGGCGGCCACCGGTGAAGTTCAGGTTGCCGAACCTGATCTTTCCACCGCTGCACCAATGGCAGCAATGTCTGTTGGTCACATAGAAGCGCATTACACGGCCTGTGCTGAATGAAAGAGGGGTTTTTCGCAACCTCACCAAGACTCCGGTCGCAGTTCAATGGTCAAGAGCAAACTTTGACCCTCCAGCAACTGTATCTCTCAGGCTGTTGCGGCGGTCCATTTCTGCCGGCTCTT
>VGDE01000289.1 GCA_016869875.1 Alphaproteobacteria bacterium | reverse complement strand
TCCTGCCGCCAGCGGGCCAACTGCTGCATCTGCTGCCAAGCCTCGTCCAGCCCCTCCCCGGTTGCGGCGGACACCGCCAAAGCCTTGGGAAAGCCCTCGGGGTCCTGCGGGCGCTTGCGCAACAGCCGCAGCGCACCGGCATAGTCCGCAACAGTGCGCCGGGCGGTGGGCAGCAATTCGCCATCCGCCTTGTTGACCAGGATCAGGTCGGCCATTTCCATGATGCCGCGCTTGACCCCCTGTAGTTCGTCGCCGCCTGCCGGGGCCAGAAGCAGCACGAACAGGTCCGACATCTCGGCCACCAGCGTCTCGGACTGGCCCACGCCCACTGTCTCGATCAGGATCACGTCAAAGCCTGCCGCCTCGCACAGGCGCACGGCCTCGCGCGTGCGGCGGGCCACGCCCCCCAACTGCGCGCTGGACGGGCTGGGGCGGATAAAGGCGCGCGGGTTGCGCGACAACAGCTCCATCCGCGTCTTGTCCCCCAGGATCGATCCGCCGGAACGCGCCGAGGAGGGATCGACCGCCAGCACCGCCACGCGCAGCCCCTGGTCCGTCAGCCGGGTGCCGAACGTCTCGATAAAGGTGGACTTGCCGACGCCCGGCGTCCCTGACAGCCCGATGCGCAGCGCGTTGCGGTCCGGAAGGTCCGCGATCAGGGCCTGCGCCCGCGCGCGATGGTCGGGACGCGTCGATTCGACCAGCGTGATGGCCCGCGACAAGGCCCGGCGATCACCCTGCGTCAGCGGTGTCAGAAGGTCGTCCATCGGTTGCCGCCGTCCAAGCCCGTTTCCGTCGGCGGCAGAGTGAACCAGACGCCCCGGCACGGCAAGCCCCGCCCTGGCGCCGCGCTTGCGTCGCATCCGCCCTGACCCTACGCTTGCGCCTGTCCGGAACCGGAGATCCCTCATGCAAGCCCTTGGGCGTTCAATGTTGATGCGCAGGCGACAGGTGGTGTGCGGCCTTGCGACCCTGCTCCTTGCGGCGGGACCGGTCGGTGCCGCGCCGCGTCCGGATTGGAACCGGCATCCGCATCAGCTGATGATGATCACCTCGCCCGGTTGTCATTTCTGCCGCCAATGGCAGGCAGAGATCGGGCCCGGTTTCGCGGCCTCGCCGTCCGGTCGGCTGGCACCCTTGTTCGAGGTCGATGTCGATGGTCCCTTTCCCGATGGGCTGGCGCTGGACCGTCGCCCGCGCATCACGCCCAGCTTCATCCTGCTGGAGCGCGGCACCGAGATCGGCCGGGTCGAGGGCTATGTCGGGCAGCGTCACTTCTACCCCGTGCTGGAGGACATGATACGCCGGTCGGGCCTGAACCTGCCGGGCTGATCCCCTTTGCCTTCGGCGCAGGGCCGGCGCCAGTGCAGGCCGGACACGCTGCGGCCGGTCACGTGGATATTTGGCGCCCCTGGATGGCAGCGGGCTTTTGTCCAGACGGTGCTTGGGCTAGGCAGGCAGCGAACATTTCCGTGAAGGTGCTGCCATGCATGACATCCGTGCGATCCGAGACAACCCTGACGCATTTGAACGTGCCCTGAACCGGCGCGGCCTTCACGGGCTTTCCTCGCAGATCCTGTCGCTGGACAGCGAGCGGCGGGCGCGGATCAGCGCTGCGGAAACGGCGCAGGCCGACCAGAACCGCGCCAGCAAGGAGGTCGGCGCCGCCAAGGCACGCGGCGACGACGCCGAGTTCGAGCGGCTACGCGCCCTGGTGGCCGAAAAAAAGGCCGACGTGGCCCGCATGCAGGCCGAGGCCGGCGATCTGGACACTCAGCTGCGCGACCTGCTGCTGGGCCTCCCGAACCTGCCGCTGGACCAGGTGCCGGACGGCGCCGACGAAGAGGACAATGTCGAACTGCGCCGGTGGGGCAACCCCCGCAAGTTTGACATCACGCCGGTCGAGCATTTCGAGATCGCGGGCGTCAAGCCGGGCATGGATTTCGAGATGGGCGCCAAGCTGTCGGGCAGCCGCTTTGTCGTGCTGAAGGGCGCAGTGGCCCGCATCCACCGGGCCTTGGCGCAGTTCATGATCGACCTGCACATCGACCGCCACGGGCTGGAGGAAACCTGGACCCCGGTTCTGGTGCTGGAGGACATGATGCTGGGGACCGGCCAGCTGCCCAAGTTCGGCGAGGACAGCTATCAGACCCGCGAAGGGTGGTGGCTGATCCCGACGGCCGAGGTGACGCTGACCAACACCGTCAACGGCGACCTGGTCGAACACGCCAGCCTGCCCCGCCGGATGGTGGCCCACAGCCAGTGCTTCCGTTCGGAGGCCGGCAGCGCCGGCCGCGACACGACCGGCATGCTGCGCCAGCACCAGTTCGAGAAGGTCGAGATGGTCTCGATCACCGATGCGGAAACCGGTCTGGCCGAACATGACCGGATGACCCGCTGCGCGGAGGCGGTGCTGGAGGCGCTGGAGCTGCCCTATCGGACCATTGTTCTTTGCGCAGGCGACATGGGTGCGGGCGCGCGCATCACCCATGATCTGGAGGTGTGGCTGCCTGGCCAGAACCGCTACCGCGAGATCAGCAGCGTCAGCTATTGCGGCGACTACCAGGCACGCCGGATGAACGCCCGCTATCGCCCCGAGGGGGGCGGCAAGCCCGAATTCGTGCATACCCTGAACGGATCGGGCCTGGCCGTCGGGCGCACGCTGATCGCAGTGCTGGAGAATGGTCAGCAGGCGGACGGCTCGGTCCTGCTGCCGGCCGCGCTGCATCCTTATCTGGGGGGCGCCACGCAGTTGACGGCCGACGGCACGCTGGCCTGATCGGGAAATATGCGGCACCGCTGCGGTGCCGCGAAACCTGGCGTTCCGCTGCGCGTTCCCGCTGCATGAAGCGGCTTGGCACGATCCTGCAAACCTTGGCTTCGGTGGTGCTTGTCACCGCCGGGCTGTGGCTGACGATCCGCCTGAAGCCGGTGACAAAGGTCGACGGCAGTTGGCTGACGACCCCCTTGCTGCTGCCTCCGCCGCAGATCGGCGCCACGGCTCCGGTGGCGATCCCGCAGCTTTACCTGGACCCGGCCAATCCCCTGATGTGGTCACTGCTGATCGCGGTCTGGGTGGCGGTCCTGCTGGATTGCACGGGCCAGTGGATGGATCCCTCGGACATCGGGCCGATCCGGGGGGACCGCCCGCGGATCTGGCCGCTGTTCACGGCCTCGCTGTTCGGCGCGGGGATCTGGCCGCTGCTCTTTACCCATCAGCCCGCCTGGATGGCCCTTGGCACCGCAGTCACGGCGGGACTGGCCATCGTGGCGGCACGCCACGGTGCAGGGCGGCAGCGCCCGGCCATCGGGTTCTTTGCGGGCTGGGCAACGGCGGTGTTTTCGGCATCGCTGGCGGGCTTGGCCTCGGCGAAGCTGTCGTTGCCTCCGCAGGCTCTTTCCGCACTGGCGATCCTGCCCGGCGCCGCCATCGGGATGGTGGCGCAGCTCTGGATCGGCCCCAGCATCGGCTATTCGGCCGCGCTGATCTGGGCTTTCTGCGGCCTTGCCATATCGACCATGGGCAGCGATCCGATGATCGCGCTGGCGGCCATCCTGGGCATCTCGTGCATGGCGGCGGTTCTGGTGCGGGCCGCAAGCTAGGACCGACCCGCAAAGCGTTCAGCTGCCCTTGGGCTTTTGCCGGTTCTTGTGCTTGGACAGCGCCCCC
>VGDE01000288.1 GCA_016869875.1 Alphaproteobacteria bacterium | reverse complement strand
GGCAGTCCTGCCATGACGATCGGCCTGGTGGCGGCAGGACTGGGCGTGGCTGTCGTGCCCGAGAGCCTGAAGCGGGACGAAGAAGGGGCCATCTTCCGAAACTTGAAGGGCCGCGAAAGCCGGATCGATGTCACGCTGCTCTGGCACGACACTGGAGAGCCAGGAACACACGCGGCAATCGAGCGTGCTCTGCAGGCGCTGCCGCCTCGCGACGGGCTGTAGCCGGATCTCGGGTTCAAGCTTCGCCCCGCGTTGGAGACGCGGCCGCAGGGCAGGATGGGGAACAACCCCACCTTGCGGCGGTTGATCCTGCAACCGGTTCAGGAGGTGAAGATGTCCGACAGAGAAAGAGACCTGGATAAGGACCAGACCACGCGGCCTTCGCTGCGAAAGGAGGAGCGACCGACCGAGCCTTCTGGAACTGCGCGGCAGCCCAGATACGACCACAAGACGACTCCCAGCCACGCCAGCGACGATCCCACCGAGTAGGTCCGGCGGTTCGCCGGCAGAGAGGTGGTAAACATGAGCCGCGAGTGCCATCTCACACCCAGCCTCTGCTCCCTCCAGCGGTGCTGTCAGCTCTCTACCTGAAGGCTGATGCGGCGGCGTGTCGAACGCACCTTCCACAGGGTTCGCGACAGTGGCTCGACATCGCCCCCGTGGCCGCTGTTCAAGGTGCCAGTTCCGAGTGAGCAGCAACGAATTCCAGCACCTGCCGTCCCAGTCTCGTCGCCTGTGTTGAAGTGTGTGTGGCGATCGAGAAATGGTTGTGCCCAAGCGCAGTCAGAAAATGGGGAAGGCGCCCATCTCGTGCGTAAAGGCCATTGATCAGTTCATGATTTTGTTCGTGGACCAGTGGCAGGTTCTGTCGCAGAGCTGCCGCCAGTGCGTCACGGAGGTGTCTGCGCGAAGACCCCAAAGCCTCCTCTTCGTGCAGCACGTCTTTGCCATGCCCGCCCGCACCTGTCCGGGTTGTGGAGGCATCTTATGGTCGCTCCAGCTTACCTTCGGCTGCTGCGAGAACGGCTTGCGTCAGACCCTGTAGCCGATCCGCAACCAGACGGCTGATCTGCCAGAACAGCGGCACGTCGAAGGTGGTCTTTGGCACGATCTCGACCAGCGCGCCTGACGCAAGATGATCCGTCACGAGCATGGCCGGGTTCAGCCCCCAGCCGAGTCCGGCACGGCAGGCATCCACGAACCCTTGGGTTGAGGGCACTGAATGGCAGAATAAAGCGGAAGACTGACCAAAGACCTGCCGCACCCATGCTTGCTGGAGGTTGTCCTTCGGGTTGAACATCAGCGCCGGGGCCTCGGCCAGCGCCTGAACTGTCACACCATCCGGAAAGTGCCGCTGCACAAAATCGGGACTGGCCGTTGCATGATATCGCAGGCGGCCGAGGGGCTTGACCATGCATCCCTGCACCGGCCTGTCGCGGGACGTGACAGCGGCAAGGACACGGCCCTGACGGAGCCAATCCAGCGTATGCTGCTCATCGTCGATGGCAATGTTGAAGAGATAGCCAGACTGCTGCGCAAAGGAGGCTACCGCCGGCAAAAACCAGGTTCCGAGGCTGTCGGCGTTGGTTGCGATCTCCAGCGTCACGCGCTGCACGTCGCCCGGATTGGCAAGTCCAGGCAGGTGCTCAAGAAGAGCCTCCTCCAGCATGCCCACGTGCTCCATGTGGCGACAGAGCCAGGCACCGGCGTCGGTCGCGGTGCAAGGCTGGCCGCGCTGGATCAGGACGGTGCCCAACCGCTCTTCCAAGTTGCGCACCCGTTGCGAGATGGCAGACTGCGTGACGTTCAGGACCCGCGCCGCGCCCTCGAAGCTGCCGGTCTGCACGATCATCGCAACGGCCCGCGCCCCGGCATAGTCGAGCATGATGATCACTCCTGATGCGGCATTAGCGGAATGAATTTTCCTAATGCGACGGCACCCGGTAGATCAAGCGCGATGTGAGAATGGATGACCCTGATGAACCTTCCTGTGTTCCTGACCGGCATGCTGACCGGTCTCAGCCTGATCGTCGCCATCGGCGCACAGAATGCGTTCGTCCTGCGCCAGGGGCTGCGAGGCGAGCATGTTCTGGCCGTCTGCCTGACCTGCGCCATCTCGGACGCCATCCTGATCCTGCTGGGTGTCACGAGCTTTGATCAGATCGCCGGGTGGCTTCCTTGGCTCGCACCCGCCATGCGGTACGCCGGTGCTGCCTTCCTGATCTGGTATGGGGCCAAAAGCATGAGGGCCGCTCTGCAGTCCACGGATGCGCTGGTCGTTGGCACGGAGCGGAAGGCGGGAGGTCTTGCCAACGCCTTGACCGCCTGCCTCGCCATTACTTGGCTCAACCCTCATGTCTATCTCGACACGGTGGTGCTGCTTGGCACGATCTCGACCCGCTTTGCCGGTGAGACGGGATCCTTCGCCGCGGGTGCGGTGTCGGGGTCGTTCCTGTTCTTCTTCTCGCTTGGCTACGGATCCTCTTGGCTGCGCCCAATCTTCGCCAAACCGTCCTCCTGGCGGATCTTGGAAGCCGTCATCGCGATCCTCATGTGGACGATTGCTGCCAAGCTAGTGCTGGGTGACTGACGAGACGAAAGGCAACTCCGTCCGCCAGAGATGCCGCCAGTGCGCCACGGAGGTGTCTGCGTGAAGAGCCCACTGCAGACATTCGGACACGGGAGGGCAGCTGTCTTAAAAACTCCAGCACCTGCGCCCGACGCAACCTCTTGCACAGAAAAGCTTGGGCCAGCGCCCTCCGCTCCTTGCACTGGAAAGACATTGTCCACCAGGCCGAGTGCGACCGTGATAATCTTCGAGATGACCGCTCTCCTTTTATGGGTCCTCGTGGACCCAACCCGAGACAGAAGTGCCGTCAGGGAAGCACATCATCAACGTCCCTCTCCAGCCAGAAAAAATGCTGAAGATCTACCTTTCAGACAGTTCGGTCCTCAGGGAGCAGAGCAGAGTATGTTGACATGCTCAGGAATGCTTGCGACATACAGTCGCACCTAAAAAAAGTGAAGTACAACCTTAACGAGATTGATCTGTAGTCATGCTCCGCGCAGTAAAGACCGGCAAAGATGATAACGCCGCTCTGATTAATAGAAGCCTCACAGGTGGCAGCTCTTGTTTCGACAAAGAGCAGTATGCGGACAGCAACGCACAACCGCTTTCTGATGTGTGCGGCAGTACATCAATAGCAAAAAGATTGATGTCAAGGCTTGGTCTTGAAGAAAACTTGATAAAAATTCGCCAAGCTGCAGGAAAATCTCTTTGGAAAAAGGCTCTAAAAACTCGCTCCGATTATGTAGCCGCAATCATCCTCTACTTCATTCACCACAAGCGGTTTTCCTTGTTGGTTGGCCAAAGCACGTTCAGTGAAAGAATAGTCTTGCGCAATGCCAGGCCTCATCCAGCTTTCTCAACGTTGTCGGACAAGTATGAGGTCCGGGAACATGTCAAGGAAGCGATAGGGCCACAGCACCTAATTCCAATCTACCAGATGGTAGATGACATGACAGATTTCGACTTCACATCGCTGCCGCGTGCTTTCGTCATGAAGGCAACACATGGATCAGGCTGGGTCAAGTTGATTGAAGATCAGCAAAATGAAAGCGTTGAAGATCTAAAGGCTTTGGCAACGTCATGGCTTAGCAAAAGCTATCACCTGAAATTCCGGGAAAGCCAGTATAAGGCAATCAAGCCAAGGATAATTTTTGAAAAGCTCCTGTTAGAAGATGG
>VGDE01000287.1 GCA_016869875.1 Alphaproteobacteria bacterium | reverse complement strand
CTGATCGAGACCGCGCCGCAGATGGTGGAGCAGGGTCGTGCCTTTGTCACCGCACGCTTTCCCGAAATCTTCCCCGACGGCGCGGGACTGGAGCGGACGCTGCGCGATCTGCAGACGGCCATCGGGGAACAGGCGGGGGTGGTTGCCGGCACGCTGCTGGGATCGGTGCGCGGTCTGATCGGGACCGTCGCGCTGCTGGTGATCGTGCCGGTGGTCGCCTTCTACCTGCTGCTGGACTGGGACAAGATGGTCGAGGCGGTGGATCGCCACCTGCCGCGCGAACATGCCCCGACGATCCGCCAGTTGGCGGGCGAGATTGACGAGGCGCTCTCGGGTTTTGTGCGCGGGCAGGCGGTCGTCATCCTGATCCTGGGGACCTGGTATGCCTTTGGCCTGATGCTGGTCGGGCTGCCCTTTGGTTTCTTCATCGGGATCATGGCGGCGATGCTGTCCTTCATTCCCTATGTCGGCGTGCTGATCGGCGGGGCGACCGCCATCGGCGTGGCCTTGTTCAGCTTTTGGGGCGACCCGCTGTGGATCGGCCTGGTCGTGGCCATCTTTGCCATCGGCCAAGTGGTCGAAGGAAACTATCTCCAGCCCAAGATCGTGGGCAGCCATGTGGGCCTGCACCCGGTCTGGCTGCTGCTGGCCCTGTCCGTGTTCGGCGCGCTGTTCGGTTTCGTGGGCCTGGTCATGGCGGTCCCGATGGCGGCGGCGCTTGGGGTTCTGGCACGGTTCCTGATCGCGCGCTATCGCGACAGCTCGGCCTATACCGGCCAGGCCATGCCCGAAGATCCGGCACAGCCCATTCTGGTCGAGATGGTCCCCACGGGGACCGTGGCCGACCGGCTGCGGGCCGCGCGCCTGGCCGCCGACCGCGTCCGCAGCCAGCAGGAAATCGAGGCGATGCGTGAAGACCTGATGCGTCGTCCCCCCGAGTGAGAGAGGCCGCGTGACTCAGACCCCGTTGTCCCGGCAGTTGACGCTTGACCTGACCACGCCGCCCGCCCATGCGCGTGCGGATTTCCTGCCGGCGCCGGCCAATCATGCCGCGCTTCAGGCGCTGGACCGGCCGCAGGACTGGCCTCAGGGGCGGATGCTGCTGATCGGACCCGAAGGGGCGGGCAAGACGCATCTTGCGGCCTTCTGGGCTGCCGAAAACGGCGCGCGCCGTGTCAGCGCCAGTGCCTTGCGGCCCGATGCCGCCGACCTGCTGGCCGCCGAAGGCGGCGCGGTGGTGGTCGAGGATGCCGACCACGCGGGCTTTGCCGCCGGGGCCGAACAGGCGCTGTTCCACCTGTGGAACCTGTGCGGCCCACGCGAGTGTCTGCTGCTGCTGACCGCGCGCACGCCGCCGAGGGACTGGGGCCTGGTGCTGCCCGACCTGCGCTCGCGCATGGATGCAATGCCGCAGGTGCGCCTTGGTCCTCCGGACGAGGCGCTGCTGGCGGCGGTGCTGGTCAAGCTGTTCTCGGACCGGCAGTTGGCTGTCCCTGCGGGCCTGATCGAATGGCTGGTGCTGCACATGGACCGTGACCTGGGACTGGCGCGGCGGCTGGTTGCGGCCATGGACCACGCGGCCATGGCCGAGAAAGGCCCCGTCACACGCCGGATCGCCGCCGACCTGCTGGACAAGCTGTCCGAGACCGACGCATGATCGCGCCGTTCTTTGTTGCCGGATGATCATGACCATAGCCGACTTTCTTCGCCAACCGTTTCCAGAACCCAAGGATCTGCCCGATGGCCCGCCGGAGGGGCCAGCGCGCTTTTTCAACCGCGAGCTGTCATGGCTGTCGTTCAACTGGCGCGTGCTGGACGAAGCGCGCAACCCGCGCGTGCCGCTGCTGGAACGGCTGCGCTTTGTCTCGATCAGCGCGACCAACCTTGACGAGTTCTACACGGTGCGCGTCGCCGGTCTGCGCGAACTGGTGCGCGAAGGAAAAACGACGCCGTCGGATGACGGGCTGACCCCGGCCGAACAGTTGTCGCTGATCAATGCCGATGCGCGTCGCCTGATGGGCGCGCAGCAGAGTGTCTGGAACGCCCTGCGGCGCGAGATGGAGCAGGCAGGCATCGTGATCCTGTCTCGGCAGCGGCTGACGGAAGGCGAAGAAGCGTTCCTGCACGATTACTTCGAGAACCGCGTCTTTCCGGTCCTGTCGCCCCTGGCCATCGACCCGGCGCACCCGTTCCCCTTTATTCCGAACACGGGCTTTTCCCTGGCCCTGGAACTGGCGCGGGAAACGGACGGGCGGCAGATGCAGGCCCTGCTGCCGATCCCCGCGCAGCTGCCGCGCTTTGTGCCCCTGCCCGGAGGAGAGCGTTTCCTGAGGCTGGAAGACCTGTTGCTTATGCATCTGTCCAGCCTCTTTCCCGGTTATCGCGATGTCGGCCATTGCAGCTTTCGCGTGTTGCGCGACAGCGACCTCGAGGTCGAGGAAGAGGCCGAGGACCTGGTCCGGGAGTTCGAGACCGCGCTCAAGCGTCGCCGGCGAGGCAGCGTCATCCGGCTCAAGATCACCTGCGGCGCGCCCGACCGCCTGCGCCGCCTGATCATGGACGAGCTGGAGGTCAGCCCCGACGAGGTGGTCGAGGTCGAGGGCCTTCTGGGCATGGCCGACCTGGCAGAACTGGTTCTGGACAGCCGCCGCGACCTGATGTGGCCCAGCTTCACCCCGCGCGTCCCCGAGCGCGTGCAGGATCACGACGGCGACATGTTCGCGGCGATCCGGCAAAAGGACATGCTGCTGCACCACCCCTACGAGACCTTCGACATGGTGGTGCGCTATCTGGCGCAGGCCGCCCGCGACCCGGATGTGCTGGCCATCAAGCAGACGCTGTATCGCACCAGCCGTGACAGCCCCATCGTGGATGCGTTGTGCGAGGCCGCCGAGGCGGGAAAGTCCGTGACCGCGCTGGTAGAGCTGAAGGCGCGGTTCGACGAGGCGGCAAACATCCGCCAATCGCGCCGACTGGAGCGGTCGGGCGCCCATGTCGTCTATGGTTTCGTGAACTACAAGACCCATGCCAAGATCAGCACCATCGTCCGCCGCGAGGGCGAGGGGCTGGTGACCTATACCCATTACGGCACGGGCAACTACCACCCGATCACCGCGCGGATCTATACCGACCTTTCGCTGTTCACCTGCAATCCCGCGCTTGGGCGCGATGCGACAAAGGTCTTCAATTATCTGTCGGGCTATGTGCAGCCGGCCGGGCTGGAGAACCTGTCGATCTCGCCCATCGATCTCAAGTCACGGCTGATCGACCTGATCGGCCGCGAGGCGGAATATGCGCGGCAGGGCAGGCCCGCCGCGATCTGGGCCAAGATGAATTCGCTGATCGAAAAGGACGTGATCGAGGCGTTGTACGCGGCCAGCGCCGCAGGCGTCAGGATCAGCCTGATCGTCCGCGGCATCTGCGGAATCCGTCCGGGGATCAGAGGCTTGTCGGAAAACATTCGCGTCAAGTCGATCGTGGGCCGTTATCTGGAGCATTCGCGCATCGTCTGCTTTGGCAGCGGCCACGGGCTGCCTTCTGCCAAGGCGCGCGTGTTCATCAGTTCGGCCGACTGGATGGACCGCAACCTCAACCGCCGGGTCGAAACCCTGGTCGAATGCGTGAACGACACGGTCAAGGCGCAGATCGTCAACCAGGTGATGGCCGCCAACATGGCGGACGAGGCGCAAAGCTGGTTGTTGCAACCCGATGGCCGCTTTCTGCGATATCTTCCGGAAGGCCGTGACGACCTGTTCAACTGTCACCGCTTCTTCA
>VGDE01000286.1 GCA_016869875.1 Alphaproteobacteria bacterium | reverse complement strand
TCCAGCGCATTGCCGTCGCGGGCTGCCAGGATCAACTGCGCTCCGTCACGGGCGAAGGCCTCCGCGGTCGCCTCTCCGATCCCGCTGGAGGCGCCGGTGATGACGACAACCGTGCCGGTCTTGTTCGTGCTGGAATCCGGATGCGTCATGCGCCTCTCCCTGATGACTGGTGAGCGGCTGAAGTCCGCCGATCGAGGTTCCCCAACCCGACAATGGCCGATGTGTTCCTGACCGCGCGGTCGAACCGGTTCCGATGCGGCATCCCGCCACAGCAAGGCCCGGCACGACGCCGGGTTTGCGATCAGATCGCCAGTGCCTCCAGTGCGCGTTGTCCCTGTCGCTGAACATCGCGCAGATCGGCCTGGTTCGGGATCTCCCGTTCGGCATCCTGCAGAACGGCCTCGACCTGCTCTTGCAGGGCCGATCGCTGGTCGGCGCTCTGCGTGACCTGCGCGATGGCGTGCAGGGCTTGCAGCAGGTTGATCAGGACAAGCGGCTTGCCCGAACCGGCCTGGCGGATCTGGCTGAACGAGGCGTTCAGCAGAACAGCATAGCTGGGCCGGGGACAGATCACCCGCAGATCGCCTGCCTCGTCGTGAAAGATGCCGCGCGGCACCGAGCGGCTCAGCAAGCGCGCCCAGGATGCCGACAGGCGATGAACCACGGCCACCGCCGTATAAGGATCGTTGATCCCCGGAGACAGTGCCCGGACGGCGATCTCGACCAGGTGGCGGATCGAGAATTCAAGGTCCTGCACGGGCGTCCTGTGCACGCCCAGGGTGATGGCCTTGGCAACCTGCTGCATCAGTTCGGGCGTCGCCCGCTCGGACGGATAGATGCCGATCGACTTGCCCTCGGCAATGGCAAAGTCACCGGCGCGGACATAAAGACCCACCAAGGCATCGGCCGACCGGGCCAGCGAGATGATGCGCTCGAACTCGATCGCTTGGACATAGCCGGAGGCGGGTGGTCCAAACAGCGCGGCGCGCTGCGCGAAGTCGTCAGGAAGCGCCTCCTCTGGATCGTGGTCCTGTCCCTTGGGCGGCAGTTCGGCAATGCCGCGGTCCAGTTCTTGGCCGACCGCCTCGATCAGCGTTTCCGACATGATCGAGGCGGCCAGTTCGTGGATGTAAAGGACCAGCATCCCCACGTTCACGACCGTCAGCGCCGTCGCCACCGTGACCGACAGATAGGCATGGCCGCCACCACTGTCGCCTGGCCCGATGGAGGCCAGCAGCAGCAGGCAATAGATGATCGTCATCACAAAGGTGCCCAGAACGATCTGGGTCTGCAGGCGGCCCATGAAGTTCCGGACCAGTCGCGGCCCGAACTGGCTGGCGGCCAGGGTCAGCACGACCATCGTGATGGAAAAGACAAGGCTGGCCATCGTGATCATCGAGGTCAGGATGGTTGCCAGGAAATCCCGCGCCTGATCGGGTGCGCTGACATAGATCAGGCGCGGAAAACTGTGGTCCGGTCCCGTGCCCAGCCACTCGTCCAGCGCAAGCACACCGGCGGTCAGCAGCGGCGCCGCCCCGCCCATCAGGACGGGCAGGAACCACAGGCTGGTGCGCATCCTGTCCCACAGGGCGCGCCCGGCATTGCCGCGGGCCGTCAGGACGCCACCCCCTGTCATGCGCTCGGCCCCTGCCCTTGCATCCGCATCCGGCCCACCGGCGTTCAGACGATCCAGTCCAGCGCGCGTTTCAGCCGGGCTGCCCCGTCCTGCTCGAACCAATCGCCATGGGTAAAGATGACGCGCTCGGGGTTCAGGGCGACAAGCCGCAGCGCGGCATCGCGCGCGGGCTGGCCCTTCAGCTTGACGACCGCACGCAGATAACGGGGCGCCTTGCCATCGGGCGCGGCATTTCCTGCCAGAGACAGGAGCGGGCGCACCAGCGCCGGCATCTTGGACTTTTCGAGGTTCTGCACCAAATCCGTCAGGACCAGGGTGCGACTTGGCGTATGAAACAGCGCGACCTCGTGGAACCCGCCGATGCCGGGCACGTCCACCTGCTCCAGTTCGGCCGGCCAGGCGGCGTCGCCCGCTCCCGTCAGGTCGCGGTCCAGCGTGATCCCCGAGCGCTTGACCTGAGCCCGGTTGCGAAGCTCGGGCGCTGCCCAGGTGATCGCGTCGGGGGCGTTCTGCTGCCATTCCTTCAGCATGGTCCAGTGGGCACTGTTCGGTGCCACCAGATGCCGGATCGGCCCCAGTTCCGTCAGTTGTTTCAGCAAGGGCTTGGTCATGCGCGTGGGCGAGTGCAGCAGCAGTCCCCCGTCCTTCAGTCGAATGACCGTCATGCGGACCGGCAGGGGGATGCCCGCCGCCTTCAGAGGACCGCTGTCCACGATCCACACGTCGTCGGCCACGGACTTGGCCGTATCAAGCGGCGGATAGGTCGCATGCGTCATTGGAATTCCCCTGAATATGTCACCGCAAAGGCATCTGCCCCGCCGGCGGCGCGGCATCCGGACGCCCGCTCAACCGGCGGAGAGGCGCGTTGTTCCCGGGCCAGGGTTGATCTCGACAGGTCTGCCGCCTTGCCACAGGACAAGGCAGAGCTTGGCCTGAAGAGGCTTCTGGCATCGGCATGAGGACGAGCGGGAAGCAATGGACGAGGTTGCTGCGGCAGCTGCCATATATCCTTCAGCCTGCCGTTCAACGGGGCATGCGGTTCATGTCCTGCTGAATGATCCGCAACAGGCCACTGCACCAAATCCCGCCTGTCACGCGTCACAGGGCGGTTCACTGGGCCAAGTCGCCAGCCAACACCCTTTCGTTTCTGTTCTGCAAGTGCAGAAAGGGCCCCTGCAACGGGGCCCTTCTCATCCGTTTGTCCTGGCGGACGATCTGATCATACGCGGCCACCAGGTCGCGGCCGGGTTTCATCAGGCCGGGGCGGGATCGCCGCCGGGAGCGGGCTTGCCTGCCTTCGGGATGGCCGTGACAGAGGGGATCAGGCTGGACGGCGCATCGTCATCGCCTCCATCCAGCGCCTCGCCGCGAAGGATCTTGCCGATTTCTTCGCCGGTCAGCGTTTCATACTCCAGCAGACCCTTGGCCAGCCGCTCGAACTCGGTGGACTTTTCGACAAGGATACGGTGCGCCGTCTGATAGCCGTCCTCGATCAGATCCCGCACCTCCTGCTCGATCAGCTCCTTGGTCGCGGCCGAGACCGAGAAACCACCGGTGCTGCCGGAATAGCCTTCATGCGCTTCGGCGTAATCGACGGCGCCGACCTTGTCGGACATGCCCCACCGCATGACCATGGCCCGCGCCAGCTGGCTGGCCTGCATGATGTCGCCAGCCGGACCGTTCGACACACCCTCTTCGCCGTACTTGATGATCTCGGCCGCCTTGCCCGCCATGGTCATCGCGATCTTCTGCTTGGCCTCGTCCTTGTGGAAGTTCAGGCGGTCCATCTCGGGCAGGCTGACCACCATGCCCAGGGCGCCGCCGCGCGGAATGATCGTGGCCTTGTAGACCGGGTCGCATTTTGGAAGGCTGAGGCCCACCACCGCGTGACCGGCCTCGTGATAGGCGGTCTTTTCCTTCTGCTCGGGCGTCAGCACCATGCTGCGGCGCTCCACGCCCAGCATCACCTTGTCCTTGGCGCTTTCGAAGTCGTCCATGCTCACAAAGCGGCGCCCGATGCGTGCGGCCGTCAGCGCCGCTTCGTTCACCAGGTTCATCAGGTCGGCGCCCGAGAAGCCAGGCGTGCCGCGGGCAATCAGGCGCAGGTCCACATCCGGTCCCACCGGCACCTTGCGGGCATGGACCGAAAGGATCTTCTCGCGGCCCTTGATGTCGG
>VGDE01000285.1 GCA_016869875.1 Alphaproteobacteria bacterium | reverse complement strand
CCTTTGCCCTGAACCCAGGGGCATGCTGCTTTCGTTTCGACATCTTCGATCTCCTCCGTGGTGAAGATCAACAGACAGCAAGTCAGAGCTTGCGTCAGTGTCCAGGTTTCAGGGGGCACCTCACTGGATCGTCGATATGGTCGTTGATGCCGAAACTCTTGCAGACCTCCTCATGGCGCGGCGACAGGATCGGGAGGCCAACGGTCTTGTCAATTTCGGTGACAGCCTGGATCGGGCTGTCGCGGCAGAGACAGTTACTAAGGATGGACCTCAGTCCTCCTTTAGCCAGCTTGTGGGATTGCTGGAGGACGGAAAAACACCCCAAAAAAGCACAACCCGAGGAGATTGTCGCAAAGCTCCGGCACAACGGCGTGCTGGTGTCACAAGGCCGGTTCTGTGGCGGAGGCGGGACGACTGATCAGTGTGTCGCGGTTCGCCTGCGACCGGTGGCGCAAGGAGCATGGCAGCGTAGCGACGGACGAAGTGGCTGAAGGATTGCAGCCGGGGCGCTGCCCTTGATGGAGTGGCTGGCTCCGGTACCGCAGTGTGCCAGATCGGGTGCTGTCACGTTCACAAATGAAGGGAGCCATCCAGGAAGGAGATCATTACGGTCGGGCTGCACTTGGCGGGCAGCGTGTTCCTGATCAATGCTGTTGCTGCCAAAGGCGTCATTCTGGTGCGGCGGCAGGTCAGGCGCGCACAGGAGCTGCTGATCTTCTCATGCGTGCTGCCGCCCTGCCTGATCGACATGGAAGTCTGAGCAGACGCCAAATGATGATCCTGTTGGTTATTGGGCAGGGCGTTGAGCCATGAAAGTGCCAGGGGCACCACGACGATGCATTCCTTGTGGATCAATCCTGCTTCCAAGAAGACGGTGCGCATGGTCTAGGCCGCCTTTTGCAAAGGCACCCTGCTGATGCGGGTTCGGGACCAGATCGGGATTTCTTGCGACGAGACCATGTTGGCCGAGCCTTCTGGTGCCCGGAGACCGTGGAAAATTGGGTTGTGGCGGCTGGCGCTGGCGACACTGTGTCAGTTCCTGGAGCACCTGTCGGCCGTCAGGGGGCCGAGGCGCTGTGTCAGCCGCATCGACTGGAGCCGCCGTGCCCTGAGCCTCGAGCTGACGGACCAACTGATCCTGCGGGTTGAGGCCTGAGGCCGAGCGTAACGGGAAACCCTTGAGCCTTGGCCGCCGCGGTTGCGTCAATCACGTCAGGCAGAAGTTCCCTATCTCGAAGCGGCTGGCCCATCGCGCGCCCGGTCGGCACCTACCACCCCAAGGAAAGTGCCATGTGGACCTCCCGACGAGGATCCTTGACTGTGAGCATCATCGCGCCTGCCTCGAATTATGCCCTATGGCTTCGAGCGGCTCACCGCGCTCCTGCGCGATGCAGGCCGGGCGGTCAACGTGAAGCAGGTCGATCAGATCTGGCGGCGGGATTGAGGAGGATCAGAATTAGTCTCGGAGACAGTTGATCCGACAGTAGGCGACTGCGAAAGCTCCACGCAAGGCTGCGGGATGAGGTCCTCGGCTGCAAGATAGTCCACTGCCTCGCGGAGACGGAGACCGTCATCGAGCGCCGGCCGCGGCACTACAAAGCGCCCGTCTTCAGTCTGGCCCATCCGCCACCCGCGCCCGCTGTGGTGCCGTGGCCGGCTCCGCCATCCAGAGCTGCTTGGACGGCCATCGTGCCGCAAGCCAAGGCCCGTCATGCCTCAAGACTGAAACCGGTAAACTTCAGCAAGACCCGGCGACTTCGCTCAAGGTAACCATTGGCCCTTCAGACGTCGATCAGGAAGTGCACGGAAGCCTGGTTCACTGTCGTTACCGCAAGGAGAAGGTAATCAGCTGGGTCATCGAAGAGGTGGCACGGCTGGACAACTTTTGCAGCGTTCCGCTCAGCCTTTGCATGATCCGCGCCACCACCACGTTCTTCTGGCCTTTGAAGAGCAAAACCTTGAGCTTGGGCCGCGTGCAATGCCCATAAAGCCTGTCTCAGCAACGGGACCTGCCAACAAAAAGAGGCGGTCTGAAGACCGCCTCTCTGAAACCTTGCCCTTTACAGGCTGCGCTCGACCTCTTCTCGCTCGAAGATTTCGATGACATCTCCCGCACGGACGTCGTCATAGTTCTCAAAGGCCATGCCGCATTCCTGGCCGGATTGCACTTCCTTGACCTCGTCCTTGAAGCGCTTGAGCGTCTTCAGCGTGCCTTCGTGGATCACCACGTTGTCGCGCAGCAGGCGCACGCCAGCCGAACGACGGGCCACGCCTTCGGTGACCAGACAGCCGGCAACCTTGCCGACACCGGTGACCTTGAAGACCTCCTTGATCGAAGCATAGCCGATGAAGTTCTCGCGAACTTCGGCCGACAGCAGACCCGAGGCGGCGGCTTTGATGTCGTCGACCAGATCGTAGATGATCGAGTAATAGCGGATCTCGACTCCCTTCTGGTTCGCGGCATTGCGGGCCGGAGCGTTGGCACGGACGTTGAAGCCGATCACCGGAGCGCCCGAAGCTTCGGCCAGGCCGATGTCGGATTCCGTGATTGCGCCCACGCCATAGTGCAGCACGCGGACACGAACTTCGTCGTTGCCGACCTTTTCCAGCGCCTGCACGATCGCCTCGGCCGAGCCCTGCACGTCGGCCTTCACGACCACCGCGAGTTCAGCCACGTTCACGTCGGCCTTTGCCTTGGCCATCAGCTGTTCCAGCGTCGTCGCGGCACCGGCGGCGGCACGCTTGTCCTTGGCCTGCGCAATGCGGAACTCGGCGATCTCGCGGGCCTGCGCCTCGGTTTCAACGACGTTCAGGACGTCACCGGCCTCCGGGGTACCGTTCAGACCCAGAACCTCGACCGGAACCGAAGGCCCGGCCTCGTCCACACGCTCGCCCTTGTCGTTGATCAGCGCGCGCACCTTGCCCCACTGTTCGCCGACGACGAAGATGTCGCCGCGACGCAGCGTGCCATGCTGCACCAGAACCGTCGCGACGGGACCGCGGCCCACATCCAGCTGCGCTTCGATCACCGCACCCTGTGCCGCCCGCTTCGGGTTGGCCTTGAGTTCCAGGATCTCTGCCTGCAGCGCGATGGCTTCCAGCAGGTTGTCCAGGCCCTGACCCGTCTTGGCGGAAACCTCGACGTCCTGCACGTCACCCGACATGGCCTCGACCACGACCTCGTGCTGCAACAGCGAGGTCCGGACCTTGTTCACGTCCGCGGCCGGCTTGTCGATCTTGTTGATCGCCACGATCATCGGGACGCCGGCGGCCTTGGCGTGGTTGATCGCCTCCACCGTTTGCGGCATCACGGCGTCATCGGCCGCAACAACCAGCACGACGATGTCGGTGACCTGTGCACCACGGGCGCGCATCGAGGTGAAGGCAGCGTGGCCAGGCGTGTCAAGGAAGGACAGAACAGCACCCGAGTCGGTCGTCACCTGATAGGCGCCGATATGCTGGGTGATGCCGCCGGCTTCGCCGGACACGACATTGGCCTTGCGGATCGCGTCCAGCAGCGAGGTCTTGCCGTGGTCCACATGGCCCATGATCGTGATGATCGGCGGGCGCGACTGCAGATCCTCGTCCTTGTCACTGACCGAATCAATCACCTGTTCCACGTCGCTGTCGCTGACGCGGACGACCTTGTGGCCGAATTCCTCGATCACCAGTTCCGCAGTGTCGGCATCGATGGGCTGGTTGATGGTGACCATCATGCCCATCTTCATCAGCGACTTGACCACGTCGGCCGCGCGTTCGGCCATGCGGTTGGCCAACTCCTGCACGACGATCGTTTCCGGCAGCCGGACCTCGCGGACCTGCTTTTCGGGTCGGGCCGACTGGCCCA
>VGDE01000284.1 GCA_016869875.1 Alphaproteobacteria bacterium | reverse complement strand
GGAGGACGGGGAGATCCGCCTGACCTCGCGCGAATGGGTGCTGCTTGACGCGCTGCTGCTGGCACGGGGCCGGGTGCTGTCCAAGCGGATGCTGGAGGAGCGGCTTTATGCCTTTGATGACCAGATCGAGGGCAACGCGGTCGAGGTTTATGTGTCACGCCTGCGGGCCAAGCTGGGGGCCGGCACTCTCTAGACGCGGCGCGGGCTGGGATACCTGATCCCATGAGCGGCCGGATCCACCGCTGGTTCCTGCGCGGACGCCTGATGCGCCAGGTGGCGACGGGCGTCTGCCTCAGCTGGCTTGCCGGGATTGGCCTGGCCGCGTTCGTCATCGCCCACGAGATGAGCAAGCTGATGGACCAGACGCTGACAGGCTCGGCCCGGCTGTCACTGGCCTTCCACAGGGGGTCCGGTGTTGTCGGAGAGATCGCTGCGGATGCAGCGTGACCATCCGCATCATCGACACGGGACAGGAAGTGGCGGCCCCTTGGTCGATGCTGACGGCCGATGTCAGTCAGGATATGGCAGGCTGGCGAGTCTATTGCCTGAGCGATGCGGACAGCGGCCTGATCGTCGACGTCGGGCACAGCGACGCATGGCGGCAGGAGGAACAAGTCGAAAGCCTTGGCGGACTGATGCTGCCGGTGCTGCTGGTCGCGCTGATCGCGGTGCGCCAAGCCGTGGCGTCGGCCCTGCGGCCCACAACACGCTTTGCCCAGGCCTGCGCTTGCGCGGCTCCGCGACCTGTCCTGTCGCCCCTTGGAGGGTATGACCTTCCGCAAGAGCTTGCGCCGATTTCGCACTCCTTGAACGGGTATCTGGACAGCATCCGCATTCATGTCGAAGCGGAACGCCTTTTCGCCGCACACGCCGCCCACGAACTTCGAACGCCCATTGCAGCCGCGTCTGCACAGGCCCAGTTGATCGTACGGGGGCTGGGCGACGACGAGGCGCCGCACCGGATGACAGCCGCGCTCCGGCGTTTGGGCCAGTTGGTCGAGCGCCTGCTGGATCTGTCGCGGGCCGAGGCAGGCCCGACCGGTGGCGAAGGCTGCGACCTTGTTCAGGTCACGCCGATGGTCATCGCCGAAACCGAAGCCGAGGTGGTTTTCGACGATGGCGATTTTCCGGACGCGTGGGTGGACACGCATCCCGATGCGTTGGCCTTGCTTCTTCTGCGCAACGCCGAGGATCACGGCACCGGAAGCATCCGCGTCACCCTGTCGCCGGGACCGCGCCTGGCGGTGTCGAACAGGACGGCCCTTGGCGCCGCCTTCCGACATGGCACATCCGAACATCTGCGGCCTCACGGGACGTGGGCTGGCCATCGCTGCCCGCGTCGCGGAGGCGCAGAACATTGCCTTGCTCTTTGACATGCAGCCTGGGCGGGCTACGGTTCGGCTGACCTTCCGGGTGCCTTCACCATAGTCCCAGAACTCCAACCTCCCCTTGGCGATGCAAGAGGTCGATCACCTCGGTCACCGGCAGGGCGGCCGGGAACACGAGCGCGTCGCGCGCGTTGCGGGCCAGCAGCCGGGGCTGGAACACCGTCTGCGGGGCGCTGTTGAACCCGGACAGGCGCGGCCGGATCATCGGAACGGCGGCACGATAGACGTCATGGCAGGTCCCGATCGGGCATTCAGGAACCGCTCTTCGCGGTGCGCAATGAGCGTCAGGACGATCGCAACCGTCACCCCGAACAGCAGGGCCAGCGTCAGGCTTTCCAGAAACGGGCCAAAGCTCGTGATGCCGATGATCGAGAAGAGGTAGAGCGGGTGGAGGCAAAGCGAATACAGCCCCTCCCGCGTCAACCGGCCGTTCTTGTGACCACCAATGTAGAGCGTGGCCCAGAAACGGCCCAGGATCGCGGCGAACATGTAGAAGGTTCCGGCGATGTGCAGCGCCGCCGCCGGACCTTCCGACCAGCGCGGATGGCCCAGGACGACCAGGGGCAAGGCCATCAGGAACAGCAGCCGCAGGACGGCGTTCCGCATCTTCTGGTGGCAGGCGCGGCGGGACGCAACGTATTGATGTCTGCAGCATGAAGGGGCCTCAGCTGTTGAGATGGAACAAGGGCTCGAGAGCCTCCCAGGAAAGGTCCATCGACCAGGCCGCGCTGCCGGGCAGGCAGGCATCGCCATACCGAAACGAGATCTGGTCCTCTGCCTCGTCCTCCGGCAGGCCAAGGTCGGCCAGATACAGGGCCGCGGCCAGCTCGGTCCGGTCGGTCCTGGTACTGCAGTGGATCAGAATGGATCTGAACAGATTTCGCAGCAGGTCGATCAGTTCGACGGCGCGGTCAGCCTTCAGCATCATGTTGCCGCGCATGGCGAAATCGACGTGATGCACCGCCAGGCGATCCGCAACGGCAGCTTCATCGCGATACCATCCTCCCCCGGAGGCGCACCGCAGGTTCACGATGCTGCGCAACCCATAGGCGGAAACCCATTCCTCCGGTTCCAGAGCAGAAGGCTGGGCCAAGCCGTAAAACTCTCCCGCGATGACGGCGTGGAAGTTGCCGCTGTACTGCAACCACTGGGCTCATGCGCCGGCGGCAAAGGTGGCTGCTCCCAGCCAGATCCGCGCCTGTCGCGCCAGTGACCACCTTGGCAGCATGTCGACATCAAGGCGCAGCAAAAGCGTGCCCGTGCGGACCGCAGCAGGTGTTCATCCACGACACCAAAGGTGTTGCCGCACAAGTGCCACATGCTGCCTCATGGCGACACAGTGCAGGGGAACAGCTGCCTCGGTCGGCGCCATGCCCACAGGAAAATTCTCTCTCATGCACAGTCACTTCCTTTGCAGCGTTTCGTTGCAGAGGAATGAGGGATGAAACTTGCGGCCAGCTTGCAGCACGGTCGGAACGGCATGAGAAACGCTGTCCTGCGCAGCGGGACGCCCGAGACCCGCCATCACCGGTCGTTTGTCCGATCGCGGCAGCTCATCGGGCAGACATCTTGCGGGGACAGCAGATTTCTTTTGCCGCTGCCTGCTCACCGCCGAGAGCATCCGGGCCGCCATGCCGATGCTGCAATGGCCCCACTTCCGGCTAAATATGGCAGCGAAATTGAAGCGGCCTCAGGATCGGCGTGTTCCGGCAGAGTGAGCCGCCGCTTGACATGATCTGGACCAGATGGCTGCGCTGGCCGCCGACATTCTCGCCGCATCCCACCTTGTTCTGGCAGCGACGGTGTCGGGGTCAACAGCCCGGAAACATGCCGCCGCAAGGTCGAGCAACCGCTTTTCTGCAGGATGCTGAGGGATGCGATGCCCAAGACCGCTCAATTGCCGCTCAATCGGTGGACAAAAGCGACGTCAGCAGGGGGTTCGGAAAACGGCGCTGCAGGGTGACGGCATAGAAGGTCTCGGTGATCGTGACCAGCTGGGCTGCCTCGACCAGAAGACCGGCATTCAGCTCATCCTGCACCACAATGGGGGGGATGACCGCCAGTCCCGCCCCTTCGCGCGCCAAAAGGCGCAGCATCGCCATGTCATCGGCTTCGGCGGCGATCATCGGCAGAACCCCCAACCGGGCTGTCATGGCGTCGAACGCAGCCCGCAGCGCAGTTTCCGGCACCGGCAGGATCAGGGGCCGGCTGGACAGCAGCTCCGGCAGTGGCAGCCCCTGTCGCAGAGGGTCTGGCAAGCCGATCAGGCTGACGGGCTGTTCGGCCAGGCGGTGGATGAGCCAAGGGCTGGCGGCATCCCGTGCGGGGGCAAGATTGGTCAGCACCACGTCCAGCGACAGCGCCTCGAGGCCTCGCAGCAGCTCGGCCTGCGAGCCCGACCGCAGCACCACCTCGACATCGCTGCGACCGATCAAGGGACGCAGGAAAAGCATCTGGAAATTGCGCGACA
>VGDE01000283.1 GCA_016869875.1 Alphaproteobacteria bacterium | reverse complement strand
TGCCCTGAACCCAGGGGCATGCTGCTTTCGTTTCGACATCTTCGATCTCCTCCGTGGTGAAGATCAACAGACAGCAAGTCAGAGCTTGCGTCAGTGTCCAGGTTTCGGGGGGCACCTCAATATCGCGCCGCATGTGGTTGGGGATCGGGCTGCCGGGCGTGGCGGCGGCCGGTTTTGCCACCTTGGTCGAGTGTTCTGTTCCCGCAGACTGGACTTTCTTGATCGGCTCAGACTCGATCAACACCCTTCCCGGCATCATCGCCTCCTCGATGCTGGCGGTCACGACCTTTTCGCCCGGCACGCGGACAACAGCCCCAGGCGGCGCCGCCCCCACCATGACGTCGCGCACGAGGCGCCTGCGAAGCGGGAACGGGTCACGCAGGACGCGCTGTCGACCCTTGTCGGCCTTCCTGTTCAGCGTGGTCGGCATCGTGGTGCTGCGGGCCACGTGTTGACGGTGAACATGGACAGGTAGCGTTGTTCATCGTCACCATCCGCGTGCTGGTGCTGGTCGTGACCTTGCTCTTGCAGTGAATCGACCGGCTGATGCACCTGGGCTGTGTGGGCGAGACGACGAGCCGTGTCGAGGAAGCCGTCCGCACGGCCATCGAGATGCGGCATGCCGCACCATTCCTGCGCGGACATCCGCGCCGGCACGACGACACCGTGCGGCCCGGCACGCGGCCCCTGCAGTCCGGCCAGACCGACTATGCGTTTCACATCGGCAGTGCACATCTGGAGGCCGTGGCCCGGAAGCAGGGCCCGCACTGATCTGCTTCAGCTGCCGGACAGATTGCTGTATCATGACGCGGCGATGGCCTTGGTCACCGCAGCCGAGCCTCTGGACGAAAGAGTTGTGGCCGGACTGCGGGACGCCTTCAGGATCGCGCCGGTGCAGGCTATGGCGGCTGCCCACCGCGTTCAGGTGCGGGGTCGATACTCGCCTTTGACAAGGGATAATGGTGATGCGGCCGCCGGTCTTCAGCACAACGAACCACAGCTTGACCAGACCGGTTTTGGCCCAACGCGGCACCGAACGGCTCGCATGTAACGCGCGCCCTTGTGTCACTCCAGTCAAAGCCTTCCCCTGCTGCAAGGAGTGGAACGTAGCGGCGAGTGGACCATTGGAAGACGCCATCATGCGACGGAGCGTCAAGTGCAAGTCGGCACTGGTCATCGAGATCCTTCCGGGCCCAGACCACGGTGGCGGAGGCCAGCCGCAGCTTTGACCTCTCCCCCTCGGAACCTGGGGCCGGATCGAGGAGGCCGGAAGGGCTTGGAGAACGTGCTGCGGGGGGACCCTCCGGACCTTCGGCGGGAAAACGAGAAGCGGCTGTGCGACCTGCAGGCAACTTATGGCAGGATCGTGCTGGCGCTGCGCGCGAGAAAAGCTGGCGGCCTCATTGAGCCGTTACCGCTCCGGGGCCGCTGGCGAACGGAGAACGTTGCATGATCCGGACGCTCCATGCTGGCGCTGCTGGCAGATGGGATCACGGTGCCGCTGGTCGAGCTCTGCGACTGGTTCGGTGTCCCGAGACGGAGGGGTCAACACAAGCGCCTCAGGGCCGCGCCGATCAAGGTGATGATCGAGGAGAGCCCCTCGTTCGTCTGCCGGATAATGGCGTTCTGCCGGCCCTCAACAGTACGGCCGCGAATGCAATTGCTCCGCGTAAGCAGGCAGCCGAACACCCAAACAGCGGGTTCAATCACCCTTTCGGACCCAAGGCCTTCACGGTCTCGCACCACCTGACGAACCGGCAGGTCCGCAAACGCTCATCGGCATGCGCCCGCGCATCCAGGCGCTGCCCTCCGTCGCTACGCCGCCCAACGAGCGCTGGCTAATCCTTGCAGGATCTGGCTTCTTCCGCTGGCTGTCCCCTATGCTTGACACACCCGCAGAAGCATTGATGTGCGCTCCCTTGGACGAAACTGATGCTCTGCAATTGTTGTGTGACGGCCTCTGGAACAGGCCGTCACACTTGCGTCATCAGTTTGCAGGTGCGCCAGCAGGCTCTTGCACCGGGACGGTTGTCGTGCCTGCTTCGGCACCTGGGGCAGCCTCATCACCTGCCGCAGGAGCTTCGGCTGCATCGTCGATCTCGACCGTAAAGGTCTCTACATCCGCGTCCGTTTCCGCGCCGGGGGCAGCGGCATTGCCATCCTCAACCGGAGCGGCCGCCTCGGGCTCGGCCGCAGGAGTTGCGGTGTCCGGTTCCTCGACAGGAGGAGCGGTCTCCGATTGCGCCACAGGTGCGGGAGAAGCGGCGGGATCGGTTCCAGGTGCCGCCTCCGTCGAGGCCGCATCGTCGGTCACAACTTCGGACGTCGTTGCCGTATCGGTTGTTGCCGTCTCATCATCGCGGCCCATCCATGCGAACAGGAAATAGGCCAGTGCGGCCAGGATCAGGATGCCGATAATGATGGGGACGATGCTGCTCTTCTTTTCGGCGGCGGTGCCGTCGCGTGTCGTCGTGTGCGGATCGTTTCTGGCCATGATGGCTCCGTTTCGGTTGATGACGCCGTTCTTCCGGCAGATGCGGAAGGCTGGCAATGGAGTAAATGGATGAAAGGCGATGATTCAGTGACACCTGCGGTCCGGGAACCGCAGGCGCGTGAGGCAGGATGTCCCTGCATCCGATCTTACTGGCCCTGATACTCCGGCATGCTCTCGATCGACGCCGAATCTGCCGAGATATAGCCGCGCAGTTCATCCCCTCCGGCAGCCTGTTGGAAGGACACCTGGTCCATCGGCAGCGCAATGTTGCGCTCGCCCATCCCAAGGAAGCCGCCGACCCCGACAATGACCTGCTCGATCTGGCCGTCGGCTGTCAGGACCAGATCACTGACCTGCCCGATGTTCTGATCATCGGCCGAATAGATTTCGGTGCCCTCGACCGTTTCGGCCGTCAGCATCTCCATGGGGGCAGGCTGATAACCTTCACGGGCGGTGATTTCTGCAGCGCCTGTCCCTGCGCCGGCACCCGTCACATCAACCTGCGGTTCCTCCTGATTCACGGAAACATTGGCTTCGCCGCCTTCCTGGACCTGCACATTTGGCTCCGGCGCCTCCGAAACGGCCACTTCGGCTTCGCCGCCTTCCTGAACGTTGACGGCAGGATCCTGGCTGCGCAGGTTGACGCGTGCCTGATCGGCCGCCGCAACATCCACATTGGCTTCGGCCTCGCGGACGTTGACCTGGGCCTCGGCATCGCTGACCACGATCCGCGGGGCGGGCGCCTGATAGCGGACCACCGGTTCTGGTGTGTCGACCATCACCTGCGGCTCACCCTGCGCAACCTGCACCGATGGGTCGGCCATACGGACGCCCACGCGGGGCTGAGGAATATCAACAGTCACCGTGGGCGGAGCCTGAGTGACCGTTATGGTGGGTGCGCACTGCTCGACCGTCACCTGCGGCGGGGCCTGCTGCACATTCACGGTAGGTTCGGGCTGATCAACCGTCACCTCGGGCGGGGACTGCGTCACATCGACATCGGGGGCAGGAACGGTGACGTCAACCTGGGGGTCGGCCTGATCAACGACAACCTCCCCGCCAGAGGGAGTAGTTGCCGTCGTATCCTGGGCCATGCCTGCAGTCGCCAGGATGGCAGTTGCGGCAACGCTTCCCATGAGCTTCATCAGCATGAGCTAACTCCTTTTTGAGCAAAAGTCTTAGGTTCGTCAGGTGAAGGAAACGCAGCTTCTGGAGAAACGTTCGCGAAAAAGTTAACTGAGTTAACTAGCTATCTGGTTTTTGGAGATATTTAGGTTCAGGACCCATTACTTTTCATAACCAGAACATGACGGTTGCGGCGAGCGCGATGGCGGACAGGAAGACCTTCGGGCATCTGTCGTAACGTGTGGCAACGCGC
>VGDE01000282.1 GCA_016869875.1 Alphaproteobacteria bacterium | reverse complement strand
GCCCTGGCAATGGTCTGGAACGCCCAGAGCAACGTGCCCCGCCCGCGTGAATGGTCGGACCTGACCGATGCTGCCTACAGCGACATGGTGACGATGCCCGATCCCGCCCAATCGGGGGCAGCTTTTGATCTGGTCGCGGGGCTCGAGGCCGCCATGGGCGATGAAGCATGGGACCTGCTGGCCGGCTTGGCCGGGAACGGGATGATCGTGCCGGGGCCGAATGCCGCAGCGCTCAACCCGGTGCTGCAGGGTGCCAAGGCCGTGGTGTTCGGCGCGGTGGACTACATCAGCTACGCCCAAGCCGCCGACGGCGAGAGTATTGAGGTAATCGTTCCAGAAAGCGGCACCGTCATCGCTCCGCGCCCAATGATGATCCTGCAATCGACCCAGCACCCCGATACCGCGCAGGCCTTTGTCGACTTCGTGCTGTCGGATGCCGGCCAGAAGCTTGTGGCCGAGACTTGGATGATGCCCGCACGCACCGATGTCGAGGGGCTGCGTCCGGGCATCACCGAACTCAACGTGATCGATGTCGACGAGGATGCCGCCGCCGCGCGCCGCGAGGAGATCATCGCCCGCTTCAACAAAACCGTCGCCGGCCGCTGACCCATCTCCATGAGCGATATCCCCGACCCCGGCATGGCCGGGGTCACTGCCGTTCACGCCGAAAGGACAGCATCATGCGTGCGCCATCCGTTCTGACCATCCTGGCCGCCGCCATGCTGCTGATCCTCGTGGGGGTGCCTGTCCTCTTCATCCTGGCACAGGCTGTCTTTCCCGACTTCGCGCGCGGCTCTTTTGCTGGCGCCTTCTCAAGTCTCGAGATGTTGACGCAGAACGACCGCTTGCTGCGGCAGGCGCAGAACACCCTGCTGCTGGCTTTGGCCGTCATGCTGGGATGCCTGATCTTCGGCCTGCCGATCGGAATCCTGCGGGGCCTCTTCCGCGTGCCCGGCGCGCGTGTCTGGGACATCCTCTTCCTGATCCCCTTCCTGATCCCACCTTTCATCGCCGCCATTGCCTGGATGATGACATTGCAGCCGCGCGGATATCTCCAGCAGATCGTCGGTTTCGATCTGGGTCGGTTTTTGTTCAGCTTCACCGGGGTTGCCTTCGTCATGACGCTGAACCTGTTTCCGGTGGTCTACTTCGCCGTCAGTCGTTCGCTGCAGATGGTGGGCGGCCGCTTCTCAATGGCCGCGCGGGTGCATGGCGCAGGCCCGCTGCAGGCCTTTTTTTTGATCACGCTGCCCCTGTCCGTGCCCGCCATCGCGGCAAGCCTGCTGATCGTCTTCGCGATGTCCATCGAGGAGTTCGGCACACCCGCGGCGCTGGCGGCGCGCACCGGCTTCGAGGTGCTGGTGACCGGCATCTACACGCGGCTGTCGGATTGGCCCATCGACCTTTCCGGCGCCGCGACCGGATCAGTGATGCTGATGGCGATGGTCCTGGCAGCGTTCGCGCTGCAGAACTGGGTGGCCACGCGCCGGTCCTTTGTCAGTCAGACCGGCAAGCCCGCCGACCTGAATCAGGCCGAACTGGGTGCCTGGCGCTGGCCAGTCCTCGGGCTCTTTATGCTTGTCGCGCTCATCGGGGTCATCATCCCGTTGCTGGCCATTGCCGCCACCTCGCTGACCGGCACGATCTCGGGCGGGCTGGCCTGGGCCAACCTCGACACCCGCCACTACGGCCCGCTCTTCAGCCAAGGCAGCAAGGCTGCGCAGGCGCTGATGACAAGCAGCGGGTTGGCGGTGCTGACAGCGCTGATTTCGGCCATGCTGGGTGGGCTGGTGGCCCATATCGTTGTGCGGGGCCAGGGACGGAGCCGAACTTTCATGGACGGGCTGTCGGTCCTGCCGAATGCAATCCCGGCCATCGTCCTGGCCGTCGGGATCATCCTGGCGTGGAACTCCCCTTTCCTGCCGGTGACGCTCTACGGCACCACCGCCATCCTGCTGGTCGCTTATGTCGGGATCCTGCTGCCTTACCCGATCCGCTACGCCGTCGCTCGTCTGCGAGAGATTTCGGAAACGCTGGATGATGCGGCGCGTGTCGCAGGGGCCAGCCAGGCGCAGTCGTTGCGCCACATCACCTTGCCGCTGATGGCGCCGTCGCTGATCGCGTCGATGATGCTGGTCTTCGCCATCGCCTCGCGCGAACTGGTCGCCTCGATCATGCTGGCACCTGCAGGGCTGCGCACTGTCGGGACGTACGTCTTCTCGCAGTTCGAACAAGGCTCGGTCCAGACTGGCATGGCGATGAGCGTCATCGCCATCACCATCACGTCGGGCATCCTGCTGGCTGCAAACCTGTGGCTACCGAGGATCGGGAACAGCGCGTTGTCGGGGTAAGACAACAAGACGGATGCGGCTGCCGAAACCACGGAATCAACCAAGCCGATTGGCATCGGAGCGTCAGAGGACTTTCTGCTCACTGAAAGGCGGTCAGCGCAGAACAGTCTCTCTGCCACCTACCACGTTGCTTGTGTGCTGTTTAAAGGGTCTTTGGAAGCGCCCCTTCATCGTTCAGGCAAGCCTTTGGCTCGATCCTCTATACATGGTGAAAATCACCTCCAAGGGCGGGCGCGGTCATGACTGTCACGCTCCAACTCCTGCACTCGCAGCGCCATAAGCCGTCTGCACTTATAAATTTGTGTTGCTGTGCAGCTGGTTGAGACGAACATGCATCTCATGAGCCGTATAGATCAGCGCTACTTCTGGCTGAGGGCACAGCAGATGCGGCGCATTCAGCCGTTCTTTCCCCTGGTCCGAGGGCGCGCCAGATCCGACGATTGCAAGGTGCTGAGCGGCATCATCCATGTCAAACGGTATGGGCTTCGGTGGCAGGATGCTCCGGCAGTCTATGGCCCCTACAAGACCCTGTACAACAGGTTTGCCCGCAGGTCCCAGATGGGTGTCTTCGCCAGGATCTTTCAGGAACTGGCGCACCCTGGGGCTCAAGGTGATGCAATGATGATGGAGGGCACATTCCTGAAGGCGCACCGCACCGTGACCAGCCTTCGAAAGTCCGAGGATCAGGAAGCGATCCAGTGGATCGCTGTCCCAAAGGACGGGATCGTCCGCAGGCGATCGGAGGCACGAAAGGCGGCCTGAACTCCAAAGGGCACATGCTCAGCGACGGCAAGGGCCGGCCGCTGGACTTCTTCCTCTCGCCGGGACAGATGGTTGACAGTCAGGGTGCTCTCGTGCTGATGAGGCAGTTGCCGCCAGCTAAGCGTTTTCTGGGTGACAAGTCATTCGATCCCGACTGGCTGCGCGACGGCCTCAGGGACCGTGGCATCCGTTCCTGCATTCCGCCCCGCAAGAGGCGCAGAAAGCCGTCCTCCTACGGTAAGCGCCTCTGCCGCAAGCGCTACCGGATCGAGAATGCCTTCGGCAGCCTGAAGGGCTGGCGTGGCATCGCAGCCAATTACGGGAGATGTGGCGGCGTCTTTCTCAACGCCCTCATTCTCGCCGTCATCGTCATCTTTTGGATCTGATGTTTGAAGAAATAGGTCCTAAGGGGGTGCTGTTACCTAACCGAAATGATTTGCCTATCGTAAAGCACGGGGAGAGGTGCCAAGATGATCAGCCATGAGCTGCGGGCTGTCCAGTTGCGGGCGTTTTGCGGCATCTGCTACCATCCGCGTCCACACGCCACGGAAAGGACATCCGGGTGACCGACGACACAAAGGCTCAACAGCAGGACCCCGCGCACCCGGCGGCCGGGGACACATCTGCTTGGGACCTGACACGGTCGAGACTGTTGAAGACGCTGGAGGAGGCCGCCTTCCAGGAGCGCGAGCTTTTCGACGAGGCGGCCAAGCCCTATACCGCTGACGAACGGAAAGAAGCGGAGGCGCTGCGGGCCGAAGTTGATCGCCTTGTCG
>VGDE01000281.1 GCA_016869875.1 Alphaproteobacteria bacterium | reverse complement strand
CCTGGTGCGATGCTTCGGGACCGACGTCTTCGACATCATCGAGGCCGCGCCGGAGCGGCTGCGCGAGGTGGAGGGGATCGGACCGCGCCGCGCCGCCAGGATCGCCGCCGGCTGGTCGGACCAGAAGATCATCCGCGAGATCATGGTCTTTTTGCACCAGCACGGCGTGGGCACCGCGCGGGGGGGGCTTTGTCGCAAACTTTGCTGATGCTTCAGCCTGAGCTACGGTTGGTCGAGTAGAGCGGCATAATGGGGAGGATGTGATGTCGATCTCGTTCAAGGGCGCCCATTTTCCCAAAGACGTCATCCTGCACGCTGACTTCTTCTATTGGCGTTACGGCGTGTCGGACCGCGACCTCGAGGAGATCATGGCGGAACGCGGTGTCACGGTTGATCATACCACACTCAACAGGTGGGTGGAGCGCTATGACGGTCAGGTGGCCGAGGAGGCGCGTCGCCGCAAGCGGCCCACTGACAGATCCTGGCGGATGGATGAGACGTACATCAAGGTGAGGAGAATGGGTCTATCTTTACCGGGCCGTCGACAAGTTCGGAAAGACGCTGGACTTCCTGCTATCAAAGCGCCGGAACAAGCCGGCCGCCATTAAGTTTCTTGCTCGTGCAATGGAGGTGAACGGCCTTCCCCGCAAGATCGTCATCGACAAGAGCGCGGCTAACACCCATGGCATCAAGGACATCAACCGGATGTTGAAGCGCTTCGGCTGCCCTGTCCCAATCGAGATGGTGCGGATCAAGTATTTCAACAATCTGGTCGAGCAGGACCACCGCTTCATCAAGCGCCGGGTGAGGCCCATGCTGGGCTTCAAGAGCTTCGCATCAGCGGCGTCGTCCATCGCCGGGATCGAGCTGGTGAACATGATCCGCAAGGGGCAGTTCCGGCCCGAGCTCCGTCCCTTTCAGCAGTTCTGTCAGCTCGCTGCCTGAAGCCGAGGAAGTCACTGCTCCCTGTATAAGGCTGTACGGTTTGCGACAGAACCTTCGGATCCGCAGGAACGGACGCCTGTGGAAGAAGGACTGTCCTGCCGCTCACGCCCGCAACGACATCCTGCGGGCAAGCAAACGATTTGGCCGGGCGAACTGGAAGCACTGGTCCGGCTGTCACGTCCGAAGTCGGATCGAGGCAAGGATGAGATGCCTCAAGTCCTTCGGCGAGCGGATCGCCCCACGGGGCCCCGACAAGCAAACGACCGAAGTCTACATCCGGGTCGCACTCATGACCGCTTCAACGCCCTCGGCACCGCCGAGATCGACCGCGTGGCCTGAGGCTGGCGGGTTAAGGGAAAATCTTGCTTCAACGCCGAGTTCCGCAACAACGCCTTGCCGAGGTCTCCGTCCGATCGGCCCGTCCGATCAAACCAATCGTTAAAATCAGCATGATCACTTGCTATCGAAAGATCATATCGCACGCTATCTGAATGGCTAGCGCCGCCGCTTCCATGGTCACCTACTGTAAGATTTTCATCATGTTAAAGAACGTAAAGATCACCCGCCAGATCATGGTCGGATTTGCCCTCATCCTTGTGATGCTGATGATATTTGCCGGTTTCACCTGGAGGCAGGTGAGCCGGGTGAATGCCGTTCATGATCAGGCCATTCATGCGGAACAACGTGCCCTGTCCTCCGCCGACATCAACCACGGCGTTGCCAATGCTGACCGCGCCTTGCTGCGGTTGCTTGATCAGGCGGCGCAGGAGAATGCTGATCAGATCATCTCTGCCATGGAACATGTCCGGCAACTCGCAGTCCAGGCCGCGGATCAGGACATGCCCGATGCTGCCCGGTTGATTGCGTTGAAGGACCGACACATGGATGAGGCTCGATCCTTCGCAGTCTTATACATGGAGCGGGACGCGCGTATTCGCCAGATGTCGGCTCTGGGGATGGAGCAGCGACGCATCATGGACGGGTTGCAGGAGGCCATGGAGGCACGTGGCGACAGCGTCCGCGCACTCGCAGCTTCGGAAGCCAACAAGACATTGCTTCTGATCCGGACCCGTGTCGCAGCCTTTCTGGATGACCAGGATGACGCTGCCCATGCCGAAGCAGCCGATCTCTACACGTCTCTTCAGGCTCTCTTCTCCCGCATTGCAGCAGGTCCCATGAACGGGGAAGAACGAGGGCTACTGACCGACATCCAGACCGGAACAGCAGAAATCTGGGCCCTGGCCGAGGCTGCTCATGCCAATGAGCAGGACGTACGCGCACAGCTTGCGGCTGTCAGACAGACGTCTGCCGAGGTTGTCGAACTGACAGGCACCATGCGGACGGCTGCCGTTAAGGACGCAAAGGAACATGAGGCAGAGGCGGATGCGCTATCGCAGGCGACGATCCTTTCGGTGCTGGCAGGCGTGGCAATGGCAGTCTTGATCGGGTCAACAATCGCGATGACGATGTCGCGCGGGCTGGCAAGGCGTCTTGAGCGAACGGTGGATCAGACGACGCAGTTGGCAAGAGGCGATCTGTCTGTGGATATCACCGGACATGAAGGGCGTAATGAACTGGCGGACCTCGCACGAGCGCTTGTTGTGTTCAAGGAGAACGCCATCGAACGGCAGCATCTGGCCGCAGAAACCCGACGCATCGAGGACGAGGCTGCGGCAAAGCGGGAGACCGAACTGAAGGACCAGTCCCGTGTGGTCCGTGACATCGGCGACGGCTTGGCGCGCCTGGCACAGGGGGACCTGACCCGCAACATTGACAGCCCCGCTGCCGACCCGTTTCCGCCCGCCTACGACGCGCTGCGCGAAGCGTTCAACAGCGTCCTGGCCACGCTGTCCCAAACGGTTTCGCAGATCAGCCATGTCGCCGATCAGGTCCGCGGAGGATCCGACGAGATCACGTCGGCCGCGCAGGATCTGTCCGGACGCGCCGAAACGCAGGCGGCAACTCTGGAGCAGTCGGCCGCAGCCCTGACAGAGATGAGCGAAAGTTTGCGTTCCACGGCCGAACGGGCGCAGCAAGCTGAACAGGCCAGCCGGCAGAACCGCGAGATCGCCGAGGCAAGCGCAGTTGTAGTCCGCGATGCTGTCCAAGCGATGGAGGGGATCAAGTCCTTCTCGGACCAGATCACCAGGATCATCGGGGTCATCGAAGACATCGGCTTCCAGACCAATCTTCTTGCCTTGAATGCCGGCGTCGAGGCCGCGCGTGCCGGAGAGGCGGGCAGGGGATTTGCCGTCGTGGCATCTGAAGTGCGCGGGCTGGCGCAGCGCGCCTCAGAGTCGGCACGCGAGATCAGGACGCTCATTTCTGACAGCGCGGCGCAGGTCCAGGCGGGTTCCGTCCTGGTGGTGCGCACCGGCGAAAGTCTTGAGGCGATGCTGGGCAAGGCGCAGGAAGTGTCCCAACAGGTCGCCGGCATTGCCCTGGCAGCCAACGAGCAGGCCATCGGCCTTGCGGAAATAAACTCGGGCGTGAACCAGCTTGATCAGGTCACGCAGCAGAATGCTGCTGTTGCCGAGCAAGCCAATGCCGCGGCAATGTCCCTGCAGCAGAGAGCAGAAGACCTCATGCAGGAAATTGCCCGCTTTCGCGTCAGCCAGAAGCTACGGCCGGACATCGCCTCCGAGCGCCCAGCCAGAAACCCTTCTGCCGGGACAGGAGGAGTCCCTTTGCGCATTGTCGGAGGCCGCGCCGAACACACCAGGCAGTTCCTGGAGTTTTGAAGGCGCAGGAGCAGCCAGGCTTCAGCGACTGCGCCGGATCTGCTGCGTCTTGAAGGGCGGCAGGTCCGGCGAACTTGGCTCTCATGGCACCCCAAAAAAAGGAGCAGGTTTCGCTTTCGAACCTCAATATCAAGCGGGCGCGGGTAATCTGGCAAGCTCAGCTAACTCCGAAGCGGCAACCGCATCATCAGCCTGCTCCACTCTTTGCTG
>VGDE01000280.1 GCA_016869875.1 Alphaproteobacteria bacterium | reverse complement strand
GCCCTTCCAGCAGGAAAACGTTGCCAGCCTCGGCTTGCGCTGCCAGTGGCAGGGCGCGCGTTTCCTTGTCGCCGCTCTCGGGGCTGAAGTGATAGTCGAAGCCCGTCAGGACGTGCCGCATGATGTGCTGCGCCTGTGCCTTGCCCGCTTGCCCGGGGTCTTGCGGGTATGAGCCCCGAACGGCCCCATGTTTCGCCCGATCCTGTTCGGCCGTTGCCTTCATCAGCCGCTCTACGCCCATTGGGCCAAGCTGCTCACGCACCGAATCCACGATGATGAACCGTCCATCCGGCGCCCGGGCGATCAGCACGCCCGCAGTTGCAGCGGCTTCCTTGTCCTCGGTTGCCGCCAAGTCCCAGCCCCGAACGAACCGGCAGCCCACCGGCAGCGCCTTGACCAGCGTGAACCAGCTTTTCTTGAACAGGCCGCCGCCGCGCGGAACGGGACGCTGCTGCAGCTGGCCCGCCGTGGCGTAGCTGCCGAGGGTGCGTTCCAGCTCCGCCACCTGCGTCTCTGGGAACCGCTCAGGGAACAGCAGCTGGCCCTCAATCTTGCGCGGGTCGATGAACCCGATCGAGGTCTGGCACCGCCTTTCCGCCTCAAACCGCATCGGCAGGCACAGGTGGGTGTAGGGCAGCCCCTTGGACAGGATCAGCCCGGATGTGTCACGCTCGTGCAGGCGCTGCATGATGACCACGATGGCCGAGCGGTCGTTGTTGATCCGGGTCGGCAGGGCCTCCAGGAAGGACAGCTCGGCCGCCTGAAGTGCCGCATCGCTGTTGGCGTCGTCGGCTGACAGAGGGTCGTCGAGGATGACGCGATCGCCGCGGGCGCCGGTCATGCTTGTGAAGGCCATCGCCTCGCGAAAGCCGGTCTGCTCCGTTTCGAACTTGGTCTTCATGTTCTGGTCGTGGACCAGGGAGACGGGCCAGCGGTTCTGGTACCACTCCGACTGGATCAGCCGGCGGCACTTCACGTTGTCCCGGATCGCCAGATCCTGCTTGTGAGCCGTGGCGAGGAACCGCTTCTGCGGCATCCCCTGCGGTCCCCATTCCCACGCGGGCCAGATCACGCCAGTCAGCAGCGACTTCATGGTACCCGGAGGCACGTTCATCAGCAGGCGGGTGATTTCGTCCCGCGTGACGGCCTCCAGATGCGCGCAGATGGCGTCCAAGGCCCAGCCCCACTTGAGGGGTGTGGCAGGCTCCAGCACGTGCCAGGCCATCTTCGCGAAGTCAGCCAGAGATCTCCGGCACAACTCCCTCTCGATGCCGAGGCGATCAGCTGCCGTCAGGGTCAGCGGTTTGGCCATTCAGCACCCCCGCCAGTTCTCGCAGCGCCTCTGTGCTCAGTTTCGATGCGTCGATGACTTTCGGCGCGAGCGAGCCGTCAGGGTTCGAAATGTCGACCTTCTCCCTGAACGCCTGTACGTTCACGTGCTTGCCGATCAGCTCGATGCGCTTGATCCGGTCCGACAGCTTCACCTTGACTGTCTGCCCGACCTTCACGCCCTCGACTGTGTTCTCCGCAACGTCGAGGCCAGCCACGAGCCCCTGCCGCCAGATCGGCGGCCAGTCCTTCACCGGCTTGACGGCGCCGTTCTCGGTCAGGATGTCAGCGAGATCCGCCACAGCCTCGTCTGCGAGGCGGCGCAGGACCCAGTCCGCATCAATCGCTGTCCGCTGCGCCCGCGCTGCCTGAGCCGCTGCGATAGCCTCGGCGATGGCCGGCTTGAGCAGGTTCTGATGGCCGATCGAACGCGCCTGCTGCGCGCTGTAGCCCGCCCGGATCGCGGCCTGGGTGGCGTTGAGGTCGACTAGGTACTCGTCGACGAAGCGGGCCTGCTTGGCGGTGAGCTTGCTCATGGTGCAGCCCCTGTGGTCAGCGTTGCCCGTGCCGTCGCATCCTTGAGGAGCTCGGACAAGCTTCCGTCCGCAAACTCTTCGATAGCGTCCACGACCTATCTGAAAGGTTAGGTTTTCGGAGTGGAAGGCTGCAAGATACCATCATTTGCTGACTTTTTTGGATTAACGAGTTTTTTTGATGTCCAAGTCTTCCGATCAGACTGACTTTTGCCTTGCTGTATCAGCGAAGGAGCTTGAGATCATCATCTCAGCTCTCAGCGCATACTCCCACATTGCAGATCATCGGGACCTGCATGACCGTCTGCAGCGGCAAGTCACGAGCATCCAACGCAGCTCCCATGGAAAAAAGTGTTAGCTGAGCATCCTTTCGATGGAAAGGAGTGAAGAAGTTCCTGCATCATGTGCAAGTTTGCAGCGACTTGGGGACGCACGTGCGGATTGCTTTCTTTACCGAGCGGGAGACCGGCCAAGGTCTAGCCATCAACATCGATGGACCTTCAATTGAGAGCATCGAGCGAGCAGATCAGGGAACCATAATCGTCCGGCATCTGGAGGATGGTCGCGGCGGGTTTATTCCTGACACCTGCATCGTTCAGGAAGACTTCCTGTCGGTCATCGACCTGCTGGCTTGCGCGCTGCGTCGGCAGCCTCGTGCTTGAGTTTGCCTCGCCAGTTCTGCTTTCCTACAAGCAGTTCTCAAAATCTGTCAATCGAACCCGGGACCCCGCGTGGCTGAACCGGAGGGGCCTAGCTCCACTAGTTATGGCGTCCCTGAGCCTTCCTGCCGTTTCCGCAACCGCCATTTCGCCTGTTCCGTCGCATTTCGGGCAAGTCCGCGCATTTTCGTTGAACCAGAAGCACGGGAGATCGCGCTTCGAGGGATAGGGGGCCTAGCGAACTGCACCTTTGCCCTGGCTCTGGGCAATCAACCTACGCACCTCTGCAACTGCAAACCCAGCCTTGCGTTCATAGTCTGATGCAGAACCTCGCCCGTGGTGGCGCCCCGCATCTTCCAAGGAGGTGACTGATGACCATCAACCCATTCCGGTTTCGGCCGGAAACACCAAGTGCTGCCAGCGAACCGGAAGCCGAAGAACTTGATGGCGGCACGGGCGACTGGCAGGACAACTGGCTTTCCAACTCGATGGCTTGGGGCAGCCGAGCTGTTTTGTCATCGTGGTGTGATACGCCGGAACACTGGACGTCACGCTGCACGAATTACTTCCACACGTCATGTCCCTGCTGCCTGTTCTTTAGGGGCACGACCGTCGGACTGGTGCTTGGGCTGACGGTAGGGATGACAGCCGGCTTGCTCATCTAAGGAAGGTCAGGGTGCGACCTGTATTGCAGTTCCCGCAACCCTACCCTCAACCTTGGCACCTCTACTAAGTTGCCATGGTGCCTGACAGTGTCGGAAAGGGTCCGCACAGCGAAGGAGCCCGGATCGCGCCCTCCCCGCCTGGAATGACACAGGCGGATAGGGATGCTTTGCGAGAATCAGATCGCTGTGTTCTGCTCAATGGATCAGCAGTGAAAGGAACACGGAATGCCTGCAGCAGTGACGATATCGACACGGAACGAGTCCGGTAAGGAGGTCATGATTGACCAACTATCGGCTGACGAGATGGCGAAGAATGTTGGCTCCAGCGAAACCGGAGCGGCCAGCGACCAAGACGTACGCTTCCGTGTCAGTGATACCGGCCAATCCGTGATCCGCATAGATGCAGGCAGGTATCGCATCGAAGAGACTGGCGAAACGCTTATCGAACCTTGAAAACCTTTCGCCCCGCACGTCGCCCCGCACGATCATCACCGACCGGCCGCCGGAAACAAAAAAGCGCCTCAGATTTCTCCGGGCGCAATTCGTCTCACGGCATCAATGCAAGTTTTTTGTACGCACGTCAACAGAAATGTACGTCAGCCTTGCAAGGCTGAAGAAGCACATCGTTATGCAGCGATGATGATTTCCGGATGCTTCAAGAAATGCCGCTGGCGCCACCTCTCCATGACGAATCCCTTCGGATCGTCATAGATCAGCTTCGTCATTTGCGTCCGGTGACAGGCCAGCGCTCTAACCTTTGCCTTCCGT
>VGDE01000279.1 GCA_016869875.1 Alphaproteobacteria bacterium | reverse complement strand
TGCCGGCTTGTGAGGAAAGATCAGCATCCCCGCCTCCCCTCGCCTCCCCTCCCGAACCTCGCCAAGGAGAGATCTTTCCACAAAGAGCCCGGTCCCGCGAGGATCCATGTGACCATCCGGAACGGGACAGCTAGTCACGCTCCAGAAGACCCTCGTCCACCAGCATCTGCATTGCCTCTTTAGACGTCCCCTGCGACAGCCCGGTTTCAGCCAACATCTGATTTTCTGATGGCAGCGCCACATCGGAGGCCCCGCCTTCGCGTGCCACTCGCGCAGCCAGATCATCTCGCAGCCGCAGATAAGCCGGCAGACGCCTGTCTGTGGCTTGGAAAATGGTTTGATCTTGATGTGCCATGACCTTCTCCTCCGGAAGGATCATCGCCTGTCGAGCGGCAGAGGCCATCTGGTTCTGTAGAGAACCTCTTGTGCTGTTTTCTGCAGCTACCTGTCAAAGAGACATGAACCTGCACTTCCGCAAAGGGAGAAACAGAGACATAGCTCAAATGTCTGCAGTGGGATCTTCATGCCAACGCGGGGCTTGCAGCAGCGGCAGCAGCTCTACAGGTGCAGCCTTGTCTCCGGTCCAGCTGCGTGACATCATGACGTCACTTTGCGGGCCACGCGACAGGCCGGTGAGAGGGTCAAGGGTTGAAAACCGAGAAGAGCAAGAAGGTCAACACATCGTTGCGGCTGGATGGCAAGACCTTGAAGGCACTGAAGCTGCGCGCCATCGAGGACGACACCAGCGTGCAGAAGATCGTCGAGAAACTGATCGAGGGCTACCTCAGGAAAGCGGAAAAGAAGAAGTGATCCCTCAGCCGTCACGCGATTTTCTTATTCTGGCGGGCGATCTGACGGACGAGGCCATCGGCGACACGATCGGACACCTTGCGGTGGGGCTGGTCGATCCGGTGGCGACGGGTTCATTTGCGCTGCTCGACTCGTTTGACCAGTCCATTCGGGGCCGCGGTCGCGTTCTGATCGAGACAGAGGAGGTATTGGCCCTTTATCATGACTGGGGAGCTATCACTCAGGACTCCCGGCGCAGCGGTTCATGGGTTCACAATCTTGCTTCGGGGCCGGTCAGGGACGCGCTGGAGGAGCTGTTTCCCACGCGCCGCCTGCTGAGCGTAGGCACCGGAACGATCAGCCGCCGCCGGTTGGTGTTGACGGACGACGAAGGCAAGACACAGGCGCGGGCAGAGCTTGTAACGCTGCGGCCCCGGAGCAAGGGCAGGCCAGTGACTCTGACGTCGCTGCAAGGGTTGCGCGGTTATCATAACGCGCTGCAGCTGCTGCGAGAGCGTGTCAACAGGGCTGCCATGCCCTCCCTGAACGGCATCACGGACCTGGTGGATGTGCTGTTCCCCGAGGACGAGCCCCATGTGGCAACGCCCGATGTTCAGATCAACCTGGCCGATACTGTGTTTTGTGCGGCAAACAAGTTCATCTCTGCCTATCTCGATGTTGCTCATCGGAACCAGACAGGGATCGTGGCGGACCACGACACTGGGTTCCTGAATGATTATTGCGTGGCACTGTGCAAGATCAGTTCCGTGATCAGCCTCTTTGATGGGATTTATTCAGACAAGCAGACAGCGGCGCTGAAGACATCCTTCTCTGAACTGATGGCGCCGACGGGCCGCCTGCGCAACTTGGATGTGTATCTGTTCGGGCGCGAGGATTACCATTCCATGCTGCCAGAAACGCTGCACGAGGGGCTGACCCTCATGTTCCGGATCTTCGCCGAAGAGCGGCAACGCGAACACAAGACAATCGTGACGTGGTTTCACGATGCCCGCTATCGCGCGTCCATTGCCATGCTCGAGGCACGTTTCCGGCGAGGCACCGGACTGGCCAAAGGTCCGGTGGCAGACCGTCCGGTGCAGGGCTATGCCTGCGCCCTCATCTGGACGTGTTACCGCAATATCTGCAAGATGGCCTCTGCCATCACGGCTGACACACCCGATGAACAGGTCGACGAGTTGCGGATCCTGTGCAAGAAGCTGCGCGATCTGATGGAGCTCGTTGCGCCGGTTCTTCCCATGAACGAACTCGGGCTTCTGCTGAGGCCCTTGAAGGGCCTGCAGGACAACCTGGGCCGGTTCAACGACTATTCGGTGCAGCAGGTCGCGCTTCAGGATTTCATGAATCGCCGGCTGTCCGGATCACGCAAGCAGGACCTGATGCTGGCACAAAGCATCGGCGCGCTGATCGCGGTCCTGCATGCGCGACAAAAGGAGGAGCGTACAAAGGTCATGTCCAGCTTTTCAAAGCTTGACAGTCCCGGGATCCGCTCGAATTTTCGCGACCTGTTTCACGGTAAGGAGATCTGAGATGAAAATCGTTGCATGCTACAGCAACAAGGGGGGTGTCGGTAAAACCGCAGCATCGGTGAACCTTGCCTATGCCTTTGCGCAAGCGGGAAAGCGAGTCCTGTTGTGCGATCTCGATCCGCAGGGGGCGTCCGGGTTCTACTTTCGCGTGAAGCCGTCAAAAAAGCTGGAGCATGATGCCTTTTTTGAAGACGTGGAGCGTTTCACGAAGGCAATCCGCGGCAGCGATTTTGACAATCTCGACATTCTGCCTGCCAACATGACCTTTCGGGACTTTGATGTGTTCCTGTCAGGGATGAAGAGCAGCCAGTCTCGGCTGAAGAAGTCGCTGAAGGCTGTCGGCAGCGACTATGACGTCATTGTTCTGGATTGCCCGCCCAATGTCTCCGCGCTGTCCGAAAACGTCTTCCTCGCGTCCGACGTCATTGTTGTGCCGGTCATCCCGACAACTCTGTCCGAGCGCACCTTCGAGCAACTGGTCGATTTCGTCAAAACTCAGACGGAGGAGAAGCAGAAATCGAAGAAAGGCAGGATCGTCGGGTTCTTCTCGATGGTGCAGGGTCAGAAGTCCTTGCATCGGGACACCATGGCGCGGATGCGGGAGCTTTATCCTGATCACTTCCTGAACGCCGTTCTGCCGTTTTCCACGGATGTTGAGCGCATGGGGGTCCACCGTGCCCCGGTTCTTGCCTTTGCACCCTCACGGCCAGCCTCGAAGGCCTATCAGGAGGTCTTTGAAGAACTGCGGATCATCGCTTGAAAGGTTCATACGGAGGATGGACAGGCAGGAGATTGGGCGCAAGTTCCTTTTTCCTGCCTTGCCGAACCTTTTCTGGATGGTGAAAACCTCATTGCGGCAGGGCGACATCATTGCCGCGTGCGGTTCCCGCGTTGGGCACTGCGCTTCCGTCAACAGCAGAACTCGAAAAACCTTCGTTGCTCTTTGCGCCGCAGCCAAGCCTCCATCTCGCGGCGGAATGCGTCACAAGGGCCACTCAGCACAGCCATGCGGCCATCATCATAGATAGAGTTCTCACGCCAGCTCGTCTGCTTCTGTAACCGGTAACTGTGCAGAACGCATTGACATCAAACCGGCCGGATCGACTCGGAGGGGCCCCAATCAGCCTGGTGGCAGACGCAGCCCAGGTGCAAGGCCCGGCACGCTGTCCGCCTCCTTTTCTCCGCCACGGCTGATGGCTTTGTTGGCAGCAATGGTATCAGCGTCTTCCTTGTCGAGCATGACCGGATCCATGTCTTCCGGATTGCGGCCATGGGAGGCTCCTTCTTCTTTCCTGATCCTCTGGGCCCGCTTTTCGATGCGGTCTTGTTCGGTGCTCATGATCGCCTCCGGCTTGTTGCAGTAACCTGCTTGAACAACAGCCACGGCAAGGGCTTGTTTCAAGCTGTCTCAGTCGAGATACAGAGCTCGTGCGATGACGGTCATACATGTTCGTTGATTGGACGCATGCAGCCAGGCGCAAGTTCTTACGGATAAAGCTCGTCCATCCCTAAGCCGATTTGCAGTTCGCCATTGTAGCGGGTGCCGGTTTCAGCAGCCGCGAGGCGCTCCACTGCCTTCTGGTAGGCCGCGCCTGACAGCGGCATATAGCCCGTGAAATGAACCCAGTCCT
>VGDE01000278.1 GCA_016869875.1 Alphaproteobacteria bacterium | reverse complement strand
CACCCCGCGGCCGGCGCTGACCAGTTGAAGCATCAGTTCGACCGTCTCGATGCCGATCCGCCGTGCAGGCCGACGCTCCGCCGGGAGCAGGAAGCGTGTGTAGATGTCGAGACGGTCGGTTGCGACGGGAAGGGTGAACAAGTCCTGATCCGACAGATCCTCCGGCTCGGCAAACACGCGGCCGGAGAGCGGATGGTCCGTGTGGACGATCAGCACCAGTTCATAATCAAAGACCGGGCGGAACAGCAGATCCGGCAGTTGAACCGGATCCGGCGTCACCAGCACATCGATCTCGCCCGCCTGCAAGGCGGCCACGCCGTCGAAACGGAACGCCGTCCGCACCTCGAGGTCGACATCCGGCCACTCCGCCAGAAAAGGCCCCGTCACCCGCATCAGCCATTTTTCGCACGGGTGGCACTCCATGCCGATCCGCAAAACACCGCGGCGGCCGCGCGACATGTCCGCAAGAACCCGCTCCGCATGTTCGAGTTCGGGCAGCACCCGTTCCGCCAGCCCGAGGAGGTACTGGCCCGCCGGCGTCAGTTGCAGCGTGCGCCCCTTCTTGCGCCACAGGGCGACCTGAAGGCGGTCCTCCAGCTTGGCAACGGCATGGCTCGCGGCAGACTGGCTGATGTTCAACCGCTCTGCCGCCGCGGTAACGCTGCCGGTGCGGCTGACTTCGCGAATGATGAACAGATGCTGACGCTCGACCATTATGAAGAAGGCTCATGGAACAATGAAAACATGCCATTTCTATTCATGAACCTCTTCCTTTATCCAGAGCCTATGTGGTGGACCCCGCATCCTGCGGGAGCGGCCGTCCGGTTGCACAAGACCGATGGCACCGGAGGCTTCTCCTCGTCAGCGCAACAGGGCAGGCGGATCAACAACAAGGAGCGATGATGACAGCTTCCTATCAGGCCATGGAGATCAGCCGTCCAGGGCAACTGGAACTGGTGGAGCGGCCGGTGCCTGTTCCAGACGCCGGAGAGGTTCTGATCCGGGTGGAGGCCTGCGGTATCTGCGGCGCCGACAGGAGCGATATCGAGAACGCCGATCCCGCTGCCCGGCGCGTACCGGGTCATGAGGTGGTAGGCCGCCTGATGACGCGCGGATCTGACGTTCCTGACACCTGGCAGGTGGGACAGCGGGTTGGCGTGGGGCGGTTCGGCGGGCATTGCGGGAGCTGCAGGGAATGCCGTCGGGGGCGCTTTCACCTCTGCCGTCAGCAGCCGGTCATGGGCTCAAGCCGCGACGGCGGCTATGCTGAGATGATGACCGCCCGCGCCACAGGGCTTGTGGCCATTCCGGAGGAGCTTTCCTCCGAAGAGGCCGCTCCCATCTTGTGTGCGGGCATTGCAACCTTTAACGGGCTGAGGGCGTCGGGTGCCGAACCGGGCGATACGGTCGCCATCCTCGGCATCGGTGGCCTTGGCCACATGGCGCTGCAGTACGCGCGCCGGATGGGCTTTCGGGTAATCGCCCTCGGGCGCGGGCAAGACTTTGCGTCCGATGCGCTGGAACTTGGCGCGCATCGCTACATCGACATCCTGCGTGAGAGCGCGGCTCACGTGCTGTCGGACCTTGGTGGTGCGGCGGCCATCCTGTCTACGATCACGGCCTCCGACGCCGTCGCGGCCGTTCTGCCAGGATTGGCGCCAGGTGGCCGCCTTGTTCTGCTGGGGGTGGGCCAGGACCCTCTGGCCGTGTTGCCCGGCTTTCTTGTCGGAGGTGAACGGGCCATTGCAGGCTCCATCACCGGCTCGCCTTTCGAGAACGAGCGCACTCTCGACTTCAGCGTTCTGACAGGGGTGCGGCCGAGGATCGAGACGGTGCCGCTCAAGGACGCGAACAAAGCTTACCAACGCATGCTGTCCGGCGAGGTTAAGTTCCGGATGGTCCTGACCATGGGAGAGAGCACTGATGCGGATCAATGACGACCTGAACCAGCCCATGATCGTCGAGGGCGCTCGGCTGGAGTGGGTCGGCAGCCCGGCCGCAGGGGTGGACCGCAAGATGCTTTACCGCGAAGGGGACGAAGTCGCCCGCGCCACCTCCCTTGTGCGTTACGCGCCCGCCAGTGCCTTTCCGGCTCATGTTCATGCGGGCGGCGAAGAGATCCTTGTTCTCGAGGGGACCTTCCAGGACGAGCATGGGGATTATCCCGCTGGCAGCTATTTCCGGAACCCGCCCGGCACCTCCCACAGCCCCGCGGCCAGTGAGGGCTGCACGATCTTCGTGCGGCTCTGGCAGTTCCGGGAGAGCGACAGGGTGCAGGTCGTGCGCCAGCCCGGCGAAGGTGAAAGGGTCCGCCCAAGAGAAGGCGCAGCTTTGGCCCGCATCCTTTTCGACGATGGCGCCGAGCAGGTTCGCCTGGAGGCGTGGCAACCCGACACCGCCGTGACGGTGCCGAACGAGCGGGGGCTGGAGATCCTGGTCCTGTCCGGCATGCTGACCGTGGACCACCAGAGCCTGCCCGCGCACAGCTGGTGCCGTTTGCCAGCCGGGCAGTGCTTCATCGCCCGATGTGGCAGCGAAGGTGCGGAGATCTGGATCAAGGACGCCCCCCTGCAGCACTCCGACGTGCTGCGGCTGCCCGCATGAACAAGGAACCGAAAAGACATGACTCACACAACCGTTGCCATCCTCGGTGGTGGCCTTGCCGGCCTCAACGCGGCGCGGCTCATGCAGCAGGCGGGCTTGGATTTCCAGCTCTTTGAGGCGCGGGACCGGCTTGGCGGGCGTATCCTGACGGTCGATGCGGCAGGCGTTCCCGGCCTCGGCGGTTACGACCTGGGACCCTCCTGGTTCTGGCCACGGATGCAGCCGGCGATCGCCGCGCTGGTCGAGGAGCTGCGTCTGCCAAGCTTCCCCCAGAACAGCGACGGCGACGTGGTCTTCGAGCGCATGTCGCGCGAGCCTGCGCAGCGCTACTCGGCAGAACCACAGGAGCCGCAATCGCTGCGCCTCGTGGGCGGGGCGGCAACTCTGATCCACGCTCTGGCCAAAATGCTGCCGACTGAGCGGCTGCATCTGTCGGCGCCGGTCACCGGCCTGACCCTGGAGGGAGACGGGATCATGCTCACGGTGGCAGGCGCCGACGGCAGCCCCGAGAGCGTCACCGCAGAGCAAGTGATCATCGCGCTGCCGCCCCGGGTGGCTCAGGTTGGCCTCGCCTTCACGCCCCTGCTGCCGCCGGAAACCTTGACCCTCTGGCAGGACACGCCCACCTGGATGGCGCCGCACGCCAAGTTCTTTGCACTTTATGACAGGCCCTTTTGGCGAGAGGCCGGATATTCGGGCTCGGTGCAAAGCATGGTGGGCCCGATGCCGGAAATCCATGACGCCACAACGGCGGATGGTCAGGCGGCGCTCTTCGGGTTCCTGGGCGTCGGAGCCGCCGAACGCCGGCGCATGGGCGAAGACGCCCTGACCAACGCCTGCCTAGCCCAGTTCACGCGCATCTTCGGCGCGGACGCGGCCATGCCACGCGCCTCGCTTTACAAGGACTGGGCGGCCGATCCCTGGACGGCGGCGCCCGCGGATCCGGTCTCGACGGGTCATGCCGTCTTCACGCCGGACTGGGTGCAGGGCCCTTGGGCGGAGCGCCTTGTCCTCGCCGGAAGCGAGACAAGCCCAACCGAGGCCGGTTACCTTGCAGGCGCGGTCGAGGCCTCAGCCACCGCCGTCTCTACGCTTCTGACGCGCCTTGACGGGGTACGGGCATGACAGCACCACAGCGCAGGATCGATCACCTGGTTCTGGCGGTCCGCGACCTTGATGGCGCGGCTGCCTTTTATGAGCGGTTGGGCTTTCACGTCGGTGCCCGCAACCGGCACCCGTGGGGGACGGAGAACCGGCTTGTGCAGTTCCAATCGTCCTTCCTTGAACTGATCACAGTCCGCGAGGACGCAGCGATTGCACCTCATGGACCGCGCTTCTTCAGCTTTGGCGCCTTTGTGAAGGACTACCTGGA
>VGDE01000277.1 GCA_016869875.1 Alphaproteobacteria bacterium | reverse complement strand
GTCCGGACTACGCCACCAACCGGGCACAGGCGGCAGGCATCACGCGGGAGAATGTGGCTGACACCCTGCAGTTCGCGACCGAGGGCCTGAGTGTCGGTGCCTATCAGGAAGGGTCTCGTCGAATCCCGATCATCATGCGCAGCCCGGACATGGGCGGGGATCGCAGTGCGCAGCTGATGGATCAACTGATCTACTCCGAGCAAAGCGATCAATACGTCCCGATCTCTCAGGTGGTGAACGGCTTTGTGCCGGAGGTGCAGAACAGCCTGATCGAGCGCCGCGACAGGGTCTTTACCCTGACCGTGCAATCCGGCATCGCCCCCGAGGCCAACGCCTCGAACGTCCTGGCGCAGATCCAGCCTCATCTGGAGGGAATTCCGCTGCCGGCGGGCTATCGCTTCGAATGGGGCGGGGAATATGAGAGCCAGCAGGATGCGCAGGGAAACCTCGGCCGCGTTCTGCCGGTCTCACTGCTGGCGATGATCGTGACCACGATCGTGCTGTTCGGCACGCTGCGCCAGCCGCTGATCATCTGGCTGCTGGTGCCGATGGCGATCAACGGCGCCGCGATTGCGCTTCTGGCGACCGGCATGCCGTTCTCCTTTACGGCGCTTCTGGGCCTTCTGAGCCTGTCCGGCATGCTGATCAAGAACGGCATCGTGCTGGTCGAAGAGATCGATATCGTTCGATCCGAGGGCGTGCCCATGGCCGACGCTATCGTCAAGGCCTCGACCAGCAGGGTCCGGCCGGTGATCCTGGCCGCCGCCACGACGATCCTCGGCATGATCCCGCTTTTGTGGGACGCGTTCTTCGCCTCCATGGCCGTCACGATCATGGGCGGGCTCGGCTTTGCTTCGATCTTGACGCTGATCGCCGCACCGGTCTTCTACTATCTCTTCTTCTACAAGGAGCGGCGGCAGGAGGTCCGCTGAGAACCAAACCCGCAAGAAGCAGCAGAAACCGGCAGTCCGCTGTCGGATCCTGATCCGTGACAAGAATGACACCCAACCATCGGGAGCTTCTCGGAGCGTGTCTCTTGCGTCGCCATGCTCTGCGCGTGGCACATGATAACGCGAAAGGAAAATTGCTTGACGTTTCTTTGTACGGGGCGTGCGGCACTGTCGGTGATAGCCATTCTGATGGTTACGGCGTGTTCTGCAGTGGGCCCCGACCCCGCCGACTTACCTGACACACGCGTTCAGGGCAGCTTCGCCGAAGGCACGGCTGCGCCCGTGGGTCAGGTCGGCACCAACGCCTTCTGGTCGGGCTATCAGGACCGCACCCTGTCGCGCCTGATCGCCGAAGGGCTGGGAACCAGCCTCGACATCATCACCGCCAACGAACGCATCCGTGCGGCCGAGGCCGATTTGCGGGCAACCGCCCCTCTGGCGGCCCAAGTCACCGGAGAGCCGGCCTCGGCCAGCCGCATCCGGTCGGGCGGCGACAACCAGTCCACCGGCTATACCAGCACGGCCAACCTGTCGGCGGGGTTCGTCTTCGACCTGTTCGGGGGCGCCCGTCGCGCCCGCGAAGGCGCGGCCGCCGCCCATGCCTCGGCCGAGGCGCAGGCCCAGGTCACGCGGCTGGCCTGGCTGGCCGAAGTGATCGGCGCCTATTCGGACGCCCGCTTCTATCAGCAGGCACTGGCCCTGACGCGCGACACGATCCAGGCCCGCGAACGAACCCTGAGCGTGACGCGGGACATGCAGGCCCTGGGCTTGGCGACCGACTACGACATTGCCCAGACCGAGGCGCTGCTGCAGACCGCACGTGCCGATCTTCCGAACTATGAGGCGCAGTTCAACGCCCAGGTCTTCCGCCTGTCCACGCTGCTGAACCAGCAGGCCAGCCCGTTGATGGGTCGGATGCAGGGCGGATCGGGCGCCCTGCGCATTCCACCGGGACCCGGCGCGGGAGTTCCTGCCGAGCTGCTGCAGAACCGCCCGGACGTGCGGGCCGCGCAGGCGGATCTGTCGCAGGCCTTGGCTGCGGTCGGTGTCGCCACGGCGGACATGCTGCCGTCGCTGTCGCTCACCGGAACGGTCAGCGACACGGGCGGCGCCAACAGCTGGGGCTTTGGGCCGCGCGTTTCCCTGCCGATCGCCAACCAGGGCGTGCTGCAGGCGAACCGCTCGCGGCGGATTTCCGAGGCACGGCAGGCCGACTTGGCTTGGCGCAGCCAGGTCGCTGCGGCGGTGGAGGATGTGCAACGCAGCCAGTCGAACCTGCGCCGCTATCGCGACCGCGTCCAGGCGCTGGATCAGGCGGCCACCTCGTATGACCGCGCCTATGATCTGGCCCGGACCAACTTCGAGGCCGGCGCCTTGGCCCTGGTGGACCTGCTGGATGCCGACCGTCAGCGGGCGGCGGCGCGCCTTCAGGCCGCCTCGGCCCGCAACGAGGCGGCAAAGGCCTGGTCCGCGCTGCAGATCGCGACAGGGGCCGGTGCGGCGGTGGTTAGGACAGCGGAATGATTGCGAACCGGAATGAGAAATACATCTGCATGGAGAGGTTCTCTTTCTCCAAGAGATAGAGAAACGGAATAACAAAAGAAACGCCCAGTCCTTATCATCGCAAAGATCATCAACACTATCCTGGAAAGAGGAGGAGAAAAATAAATACTCAGTACATTAGACCAAATTCAATAAGTTACTAGGAAATGGACCTGAAATGAACGCTTTCAAGATTGTCGCCTCAATCGCCTTGATATCGACCGCCGCTGCCTGTGCTCCCACAGCCCCGGCAGGATATTCTACGACCCCGACTTATGTTCAGAGTTCCCCAAACTATGGACCACCTGCAAGACGGCCCGCCAACAGCGCTGCGGTCCGCACCCTCGGAGGCGCAGGCGCAGGTGCATTGGTGGCCGAGGCAACAGGCGGATCCAAAACCAAAGGTGCATTGATTGGCGCCGTAGCAGGCGGCTTATCCTGCAACGCCACCGGAAACTGTCACTAGATCAATTGCGTCAAGGCGGGTTAATTGCGGTCCAAGCTAATCTTTGCAATCGAAGTTAGCGTGGAAATCAATAGGCTAGTTGCAGCTTCACAAGCGATGTTTTCGCAGGCCGCCATATTGCGAGAACATCGTGGCCTGCCCCGAGGGGACCGGTTTTAATCTTAGTGCATGATGGGCCTTTGTGCCAAGGCAGGCGCTGACGGGGGGGAGGGCACGTCTTGCTTCATTGACCAGTGAATGGCCTCCGGCGCAGGTGGTCCGTAGCCAAGGGACGAGTGGGGCCGCCCTGTATTTTAATATACATGGCATGGGGGGAGGATGGCCGTCCCGTTTCGAGCGGCAATCAACGTTCTGGCGACCTAAATTCAACTTTGTTGCTTTGATCAGTGACGCCTAAAGCAAGAAGGTGAGGGACGCTATTTCGCGGCAGATCTCAACGCCCTCTGCCTCTTACCGCCATGGTAGAGTATGCCAGTACCCATGCTCCCAGCAGCCCGGAAAGCAGCACTCCGGCCAGTACTGCAATCTTGACCTCGTCCTGAGGATCGTAGCCGGCATCATCGGTTTCAAGTTGACCTTGGGGCATCGACCCGCACGAACGCTGCGGGCAAGGGGAGGAACGGCATAAAATTACTGTGCCTCCTGCGTGGACGAAGTAGACGCGGTGTTGCGGCGCAATGTGAGCAGGAGCCTGCTGGCTGCACCCCGCTGAGTGGAGGCTGGGTCCAGTCGATCGGTGCTCTCCACAAGCACACCTTCCGTTCGTCCATCGATCTCGATTGTGGCACGATGCAGCTCATTGAGCTGCACGTTGCTGAGCGCCGCATTTGTGCGGAACTCGAAGTAATCCGCAGTCGCCTCAGCATGACCTGCCAGCGTTGCAAGGCCGTCGAAAGTCAGCATAGCACCGTTCATGAAACCCTCCGTATTGCTTGGTTGCTTGCAGTGGCTACGACGCGACATTCCGGTCGGGGATATCTGCAGTATTTCACGGCCACTTATCGCACGGCTTTGTAACGATGCCGTCCTCGCACGGGCCTTCGCCTGCC
>VGDE01000276.1 GCA_016869875.1 Alphaproteobacteria bacterium | reverse complement strand
AGCGCTTCGGCCGTCGGCGGGCAGCCTGGAACATAGATGTCCACGGGCACGATGCGGTCGGCCCCGCGGACGACCGAGTAGCTGTAGTGATAATACCCGCCGCCGTTGGCGCAGCTGCCCATGCTGATGACATAGCGCGGCTCTGGCATCTGGTCATAAACCTTGCGCAGCGCCGGCGCCATCTTGTTGGTCAGGGTGCCCGCGATGATCATCAGGTCCGACTGGCGCGGAGAGGCGCGCGGCGCCGTTCCGAAACGTTCCAGGTCATAGCGGGGCATCGAGGTGTGCATCATCTCGACCGCGCAGCAGGCCAGGCCAAAGGTCATCCAGTGGAGCGAGCCGTTGCGCGCCCAGTTGATGATGTCCTCGGTCGTGGTCAGCAGGAAGCCCTTGTCCTGCAGCTCGCGGTTCAATCCGGCAACGGCGACCTCGCGGTCGGGGCCGGCAGTGTTGGCTCCGGTCATCACGCCCATTCAAGCGCTCCCTTCTTCCATTCATAGGCAAAGCCCACGGTCAGCACGCCCAGGAACACCATCATAGACCAGAAGGCCACATCGCTGAGTGCGGCAAAGTTGACCGCCCAAGGAAACAGGAATGCCACTTCCAGGTCGAAGACGATGAACAGGATCGACACCAGATAGAAGCGGACGTCGAACTTCATCCGCGCATCGTCAAAGGCATTGAAGCCGGATTCATAGGCGCTGACCTTTTCCGGGTCAGGATTGCGCACGGCGATGATGATGGCAGACAGCATCAAGATCAGTGCCAGCGCCGATGCCATCCCCAGGAACACGAGGACGGGCAGGTAATCCAGCAACAGGTTTTCCACGGACAGTGATCCCCTTGTCGGTCGCGGGGATCATTGCTCACCTCGCGACGGGTTGGCTGAGTGCCGTTTAGACCCGGCAGACCGCAGGGTCAACGGGCCGGAGGATCCGAAAAGATGCGCATTGGATCGATCCGGCCAGAAACAGGGGCTGTCGGACCCCTGGCTTGCGGCACGCATCGTCAGTGCTGCTGCCGTAGGCGGCAGATGGGAACGGCAGCGCGACCCGTCAAGGCCATCAGCAGGCTCTGACGGATCGCGCCGTTACGTCACTCGATTTCGACCAGGAGGTCCTTGGCGTCGATCTGCTGACCGGGGCTGACGTGCAGGGCCTTGATGGTGCCGTCGCGGTCGGCGTGCAGGCCGGTTTCCATCTTCATCGCCTCGATGGTCAGAAGCATGTCACCCTGCTGGACCCGGGCTCCGGCCGCCACCGCGACCGAGGCCACCACGCCCGGCATGGGCGCGCCCACATGGCCCGCATTGGCCGGATCGGCCTTGGGCCGCGCGGCGGCCCCGCCGCCCGCCTTGCGGTTCGGAACGCGCACCTGGCGCGGCTGGCCGTTCAGCTCGAAGAAGACCTTGACCTCGCCCTTCTCGTCGGTGTCGCCCAAGGTCAGCAGGCGGACCTCCAGCGTCTTGCCTGGATCAATCTCGACGCTGATCTCCTGCCCCGGCTCCATGCCGTAGAAGAAGCTGCGCGTCGGCAGGGTCCGCACGGGGCCATAGGTCTGGTGACGGGCCATGTAGTCGGTGAAGACCTTGGGATACATCAGATAGCCGTTCAGGTCCTCGTCGTCGATCGGCACGCCCAGTTCCTCGGAGACCCGGGCGCGGACGGCCTCGATGTCGACCGGCTCGAGATGCGCACCGGGGCGGTCGGTGATCGGCGCCTCGCCCTTCAGGACCTTTTTCTGGATCGCCTCGGGCCAGCCGCCGGGAGGCTGGCCGAGGTTGCCGCGCATCATGTCCACGACCGAGTCCGGGAAGCTGACCTCGACGGCCGGGTCCAGGACCTGCGCGGGCGTCAGGTTCTGGGCCACCATCATCAGCGCCATGTCCCCCACGACCTTGGACGAGGGCGTGACCTTGACGATGTCGCCGAACATCCGGTTCACGTCGGCATAGGCCTGCGCCACCTCGTGCCAGCGGTCCTCCAGCCCCATGGAGCGGGCCTGCGACTTGAGGTTGGTGAACTGCCCGCCCGGCATCTCGTGCAGATAAACCTCCGAGGCCGGCGACTGCAGGCCTGATTCGAAGGCCGCATAGCTTTCGCGCACGCGCTCCCAATAGTTGCTGATCGCCCGCACCGCGCCGATGTCCAGCCCGGTGCTGCGATCGGTCTGGGCCAGGGCCTCGACGATGCTGCCCAGGGTCGGCTGGCTGGTGTTGCCCGACAGCGCGTCCATGGCGCAATCCACCGCATCCACGCCCGCCTCGGCCGCGGCCAGGATGGTGGCGCCGCCCATGCCGCTGGTGTCATGGGTGTGGAAGTGGATGGGCAGGCCCACCTCCTCCTTCAGCGCCTTGATCAGGATGCGCGCGGCGGCGGGCTTCAGAAGCCCCGCCATGTCCTTCAGCCCCAGCACATGCGCGCCCGCGGCCTTCAGCTCCTGCGCGGTCTTCACGTAATACTGCAGGTCGTACTTCGACCGCTCGGGGTCCAGCATGTTGCCGGTATAGCAGACCGTGCCTTCGCAGATCTTGCCCGACCCGATCACGGCATCCATGGCGACGCGCATGTTCTCGACCCAATTGAGGCTGTCAAAGACGCGGAACACATCCACGCCCGATTTCGCCGCCTGAGCGACAAAGGACTGCACCACGTTGTCGGGATAGTTGGTGTAGCCCACCCCGTTCGAGGCGCGCAGCAGCATCTGCGTCATCAGGTTCGGCATGGCCGCGCGGATGTCGCGCAGCCGCTGCCACGGACATTCCTGCAGGAAGCGATAGGCCACGTCAAAGGTCGCGCCGCCCCAGCATTCCACGCTGAACAGCTGCGGCAGGTTCGCGGCATAGGAGGGCGCCACGCGGATCATGTCGATCGAGCGCATGCGCGTGGCCAGCAGCGACTGGTGCCCATCGCGCATGGTCGTGTCGGTGATCAGCAGCTGCTTCTGCGCCGCCATCCAGTCCGCCACGGCCTGCGCGCCTTGGGACTCCAGCAACTGGCGCGTGCCCGGAGCGGGTTCGGCCACCGGCGCGGGCGGCACGGGGGGCCGCGCCTGCGCGGGCGGCAGGGGCCGGCCGGCCGTCTCGGGATGACCGTTCACGCTGATGTCGGCCAGATAGGTCAGGATGCGCGTCGCCCGGTCCTGCCGCTTGGCAAAGGTGAACAGGTCATCGGTCGTGTCGATGAACTTGGTCGTGTAGGTGTCGTTCAGGAAGGTCGGGTGCTTCAGCAGGTTGATGACAAAGTCGATGTTCGTGCTGACGCCGCGCACGCGGAATTCGCGCAGGGCGCGGTCCATGCGCTTGATCGCCTGATCGGGCGTCTGCGCCCAGGCCGTCACCTTGACCAGCAACGAGTCGTAGTAGCGCGTGATCACCCCGCCCGAATAGGCGGTGCCGCCGTCCAGGCGGATGCCCATGCCGGTGGCACTGCGATAGGCGGTGATGCGGCCATAGTCGGGGATGAAGTTGTTCTGCGGATCCTCGGTCGTCACCCGGCACTGCAGCGCATGGCCGGACAGGGTCACGTCCTCCTGCCGGGCATGTCCCGTCGCCTCGGCCAAGGTCGCGCCCTCGGCGATCTTGATCTGGCTTTGCACGATGTCGATGCCGGTGACCTCTTCGGTCACGGTATGCTCGACCTGAACGCGCGGGTTGACCTCGATGAAGTAGAACTGCTGGCTGTCCATATCCATCAGGAACTCGACCGTGCCTGCGTTCTGGTAGCCGACCGCCTGGCCGATCTTCAGCGCCAAGGCGCAAACCTCCTCGCGCTGTGCGTCGGTCAGGTAGGGCGCGGGCGCGCGCTCGACGACCTTCTGGTTGCGGCGCTGGACGGTGCAGTCGCGTTCATAAAGGTGATACAGGCCGCCATGCGTGTCGCCCAGCAGCTGCACCTCGACATGGCGGGCGCGCAGGATCATCTTCTCCAGGTAACCCTCGCCGTTGCCAAAGGCGGCCTCGGCCTCGCGCCGGCCCTCGCGGACCTTCTCGACCAGCTCCTCGGGGCCGTTG
>VGDE01000275.1 GCA_016869875.1 Alphaproteobacteria bacterium | reverse complement strand
AGATGATGGGCGATGCCCTGGATGGATTGTCGGGGCTGGCCGGGACGCTGGTGCTTTCGGTCGCCGCCGGAACCACCATCGCGACATTCGAGGCCGCCTTTCCCGACGCGCCCGTGGTACGCGTGATGCCGAACACCCCGGCCGCCATCGGGCAGGGCATCTCGGCCCTGATCGGCAACGCGGCCGCGACCGAGACGCATCTGGATCTGGCCGAAACGCTGATGCGTGCCGTCGGCCGCGTCGTGCGGCTGGAGTCCGAGGCCCAGATGGACGCCGTCACCGGCCTGTCGGGCAGCGGCCCGGCCTATGTCTTTCACCTGATCGAGGCGCTGGCCGCGGCGGGCGAGGCGCAGGGCCTGTCGCCTGCGCTTGCGCTGGAGCTGGCGCGGGTCACGGTCGCCGGCGCGGGTGCCCTGGCCGTCGATGCCGACGAGGACCCGGCCGTGCTGCGCCAGAACGTCACCTCGCCCGGCGGCACCACGGCGGCGGGTCTGGCGGTCCTGATGGATCCCGGCACCGGCCTGCCGCCGCTGATGGCGCGCACCGTCGCCGCCGCCACCGAGCGTGGCCGGCAACTGGGACGGGGCGAGGCATGACCATCTCCTTTGACGATTTCCTCAAGGTCGACATCCGCGTCGCCACGATCACTCGCGCCGAACCGTTTCCCGAGGCGCGCAAGCCCGCCATCAAGCTGTGGCTGGACCTGGGAGATTTGGGCGAACGCAAATCCTCGGCTCAGATCACCCGGCACTATGACCCGGAGACGCTGGTGGGCCGGCAGGTGCTGTGCGTGGTGAACTTTCCACCCCGCCAGATCGGCCCGGTCCGGTCCGAAGTGCTGGTGCTGGGCGTTCCCGATCCCGAGGGCAAGGTCGTCCTGATCCGCCCCGACCTGGACGTTCCGAACGGAGGACGCCTGTTTTGAAGCTTCTTGTGACACGGCCAATGACCAGGCGGGCCACCGCGGCCATCCGCACCCGCTTTGACGCCACCTTTCGCGACAACACGCCGCTGACCGAAGTCCAGGCTGCGGCCGCCATGGCCGAATATGACGCGATCATCCCTACCTTGGGCGATGCCTTCACAGCCGCGGCGTTCGAGGGCCAGCCGCGCTGCCGGCTGCTGGCCAATTTCGGCGCGGGCTTCAACCATATCGACATCGCCGCTGCCCGTGCGGCGGGGGTCGTGGTGACGAACACACCGGATGTGGTGACGGACGCGACAGCCGACATCGCGCTGACGCTGATCCTGATGGTCCTGCGTCGCGCCTCGGAGGGCGAGCGGCTGCTGCGATCCGGAGAATGGAGCGGCTGGAACCCCACGCAGCTTCTGGGTCATGAAATGTCGGGCCGGACCGTCGGCATCATCGGCATGGGCCGCATCGGCAAGGCGATCGCGCGGCGCTGCCATCTGGGCTTCGGGATGGACGTGGTGTTCTTCAACCGCTCGCCCGTGTCGGCGCTGGACATTCCGGCAACGCAGATCGAGGACCTGCACCGGATGCTGGCGGCCAGCGACGTGGCGGTTGTGGCAGTTCCCGGCGGGGCGGAAACGCGCGGCCTGATCGGCGCGGCGGAGCTGCGCGCGCTTGGCCGGGGCAGCTGCCTGGTCAATATCGCACGGGGCGATGTCGTGGACGAGGAGGTGCTGATCGAGGCCCTGCACCAGGATCGGATCGCAGGGGCCGGGCTGGACGTGTATGCCCGGGAACCCCATGTTCCCCAAGCCTTGATCGACGCGCCGAACGCCACGCTGTTGCCGCATCTGGGCACCGCCACCGACGAAACGCGCACCCGGATGGCCTTGCGGGCGCTGGAGAATGTGGTGGCCTTCTCTCAAGGGCGTCCCCCTGCCGACCGGGTGGCATGACGCCCAGAACTGCCAGGACGCATGATCGCGCGACGGACCGGGGCTGGACGATCCGGGGAATACCCGGTGCGGGTGAAGGCCGCCCCGCAGGGGCAGGCGGAAACGGGACGGCCTGAGCGGCAAGCGTCAGGTTCAGGCCCCACCACTGGGTCCCGCAGAAAGGAACAGATGCCGCTACGCGGGGTCCCCATGACACATCAGGGAGGCGGGGCCGCTTGATCCCGCCGGGTGGGGCGGGCAGAAACGGGGCCAAGTCTTCCTGATGGCGGAACCGCGATGCTCTATGCCTATGCCGTTGACGGCCCCCGCCTGATCCGCCTGCCGCAGGATGCCGATCTGGCGGAGGCGTTGTGGATCGACCTGATCCAGCCCTCCGAGGCGGAAATGGCACGGCTGCGCGACCTCGGCGTCCCCCTGCCCACGCTGCCCGAGATGGAGGAGATCGAGCTGTCGAACCGCCTTTATCGCGAAAATGGGCTGGACTACATGACGGCGGTGCTGCCCGGAGAAAAGGCGGGAGGCGACCGGCTCTCGATGCCCGTGACCTTTGTTCTGTCCGAACAACGGCTGGTGACGGTTCGCCATCACTCGCCGCGCCCCTTTCTGACCTATCCAACCCGGGCCGAGCGTTCCACGCTGGGCTGCAACGGGCCCAACCGGCTGTTCTCGGGCCTTCTGGAGGAAATCATCGCCCGGCTTGCCGACATCCTGGAGGGCGTGGGGCGGGCGCTGGACGAAACCACCGCGGGCATCTTTCAGCCGCGCACCACCCGCGCCAGTTCGGACCGCTTGCAGATCGCGCTGCGGGATGTGGGGCGCCAGGCCGAGACAATGGCTCAGGTCCGGCTGGGCCTGCTGACAATCGAGCGGATCCTGGCCTTTTACACCGCCATCCTTGAGGATCGGCCCGAAGCCGGGCGACTGCGCCCCGCGATCCGCGCGCAGATCCGCGACGTGCAGGCGCTGGAGGTTCATGCCGATTTTCTGGGCAGCCGGGTCAGCCTGGCCGTGGACACCACGCTGGGCATGATCAACCTTCAGCAGAACAACACGGTCCGCATCCTGTCGGTCATCGCCGCGCTGTTCCTGCCGCCCACGCTGATCGCCAGCATCTATGGCATGAACTTTACCAACATGCCCGAGCTGGACGAGCCTTGGGGGTACGGTTTTGCGCTGGGGCTGATGGGGGTGACCACGCTTGGCACCTATCTGTTCCTGCGCTGGAAGCGGTGGTTGTAAGGGTTGGACCCGCCGCGCGGGGTTGCTGCGACATCCTGCCGCGTTTATGTGCGGTTCAAGCAAAAGGAGCCTGACCGTTGCGATCGTCCCTTTCCTATCTGCGCTGGCCGCTGCTCACCACTGTCGCAGGCGTCCTTCTGGCCGGCTGGCTGGGCTGGAGCTTTTCCGGCACCGTGCCGGGGGCACTGTCCTTTCTGATGATCGCGGCCATCCTGGCCGTTCTTGAAATCTCGCTGTCCTTCGACAATGCCATCGTGAACGCCAACAAGCTGGCCGAGATGACGCCGGAATGGCAGCGCAGGTTCCTGACCTGGGGCATCCTGATCGCCGTCTTCGGCATGCGGATCGTCTTTCCGCTGCTGATCGTGGTGATCGCGGCGCAGGTGGGCCCTTGGGCGGCGGTGCAGCTGGCCGCGACCGACCCCGCGCGATATGCCGAACTGATCCATGACGCGCATCTGCCGATCGCGGCCTTTGGCGGGTCCTTCCTGATGCTGGTGGCGCTCAGCTTCTTCTTTGACCAGTCCAAGGAGATCCACTGGATCGGCCGGCTGGAGCGCGCCCTGCGGGCCTGCGGGTCGGTGCGGGGGATGGAGGTCGGCTTTGTCCTGCTGATGATCCTGTTCTTTGTCTGGCTGCTGCCGGTGCGGGACGAGAAATTGTTCATGTTCAGCGCGATGCTGGGCATTGTCACCTTTCAGGCCGTAGATGCGCTGGGCCATGTGCTGGACAACTGGGGCGGCGCGGGCAGCGGCAAGACGGCGGCTCAGGCGGGCCTGGGCGGGTTCCTGTACCTTGAGGTGCTGGACGCATCCTTCAGCTTTGACGGCGTGATCGGCGCGTTTGCCCTGACGCAGAACCTGTTCCTGATCGCCATCGGGCTGGGGATCGGCGCGATGTATGTGC
>VGDE01000274.1 GCA_016869875.1 Alphaproteobacteria bacterium | reverse complement strand
CTTCTCCTCGTCAGTCCAAAGTCGCTTCGTCCGACGCGCCATCACGCACCCACAGTGTCCACTATCCATGGTGGACACTATCGATCACCCTCTATGCGCGGCAGAGCAGCGACGCCGGACGCTTACCGCTTTGAGACGGCCTAGGCGTTTTCATGAGGCTGTCGCAAAGCATAGTTCAAGTTACTTTCCGACCCTAGTTATGAACGATGGAGCAGTGTCCTACCGCGATCTTTCCTTTCGATCGCGCTCCGTAACCTATGACTTCATTTCGCGTGCGTGGTCTTTGTTCGAGGAAATCAGTAGAGTTGAGCATCAGGATGGTTATCCTGGGGCCCGTATGGTCTTGGCTTCCGGCTTCAGAATGCGCGGTCGAAAGGCTGGTCTGGAGGCATCAAACGATCATCTGAAGTCGATACTTAAAAGGGTGAGTGACAAGTCAATATCCATCGAACGGGCAATTCATGAAGCATCGAGAATGCGACCGCGTTTCGATATCATCCCGAAGTTGCAGGCGAATTTCGCATTTACAAAGGCATATGTTGCGGAGTCTTCCGGGTCAAAGGGCGGACTACCGGGAGCAAATTTCTATCTTGATCTAAGTCTGCTCAAGCTTCCAGCAACTGATTGGATCGATCTGGGGCCAACCATACCATGGTCCCATGAAGCTTTGGCGCTTTCAGCGTCATTTGCTAGAGTAAAGAGCTTACCAAGGGCACTGCACCTGCCCGGGGGGCCAGACAGCGTGCTAAGTGGTTTCGAAGTAGCCCAGTCCTTGGCTGGCGACAGAAACGTCCTTGATGCTCTTCGTGCTGCTCACAAGCCCAAATAGGCCTGCACTGACGTCAGCGTTCGAACCGCGTCAGACACAGGTTTGGCCGCCCAAACCACGCATTATCTCCGCCAAGCCCCTACCTGCATGCTTGGGAGACTGGATCGCAGGCACGCATTGGTGTCCGCAACTGGATGAAATTCTACAACCACCGCCGGCCGCACAAGGCTCTTGGCGGCCGACCGCCGGCAGAGATCTACTCACTGACAGGAAAAGCAACGTAACCCGATCAGCAGGAGCAAATCAGAGCTTCAAAAGCCCCAGATCCTGTCCAAGGAAGGGGGAGCACCTCATCCATGTCGCCTTGCGCGAGGCTCTTGCGAACACAGTGGTGCATGCAGACTTTACCGGTCGCGCTTCGATCTTAGTTGTGAAAAGGCCAGACATGTTTGGCTTTAGAAACCCCGGAATGATGCGCGTGCCCGTTGACATCGCGCTCCGGGGCGGTGAGTCAGACTGCAGGAATAGAACTCTCCATCAAATGTTCCGTATGGTGGGGATCGGAGAGCAAGCCGGCTCTGGCGTTCCAAAGATCCTGCAGGGGTGGAAGGCGCAACACTGGAATCCTCCTAAGCTGCATGAGCTGTCAGAACCGTACGATCAAACTTTGCTAGAGCTAAGGATGATTGATCTATTCCCTGAAGAAGCAGTAGATAATCTTCGTCACTTCTTTGGAAGCCGCTTCGATGCTTTGGAGCATACTGCTCGCGTCGCTCTGGCACTGGCATCAAGCGAGGGCACCGTAAATCATGCTCGGCTATGCACCCTGTCCGCAGACCACCCTGTTGATTTGCCAAGAGCATTACATAGCTTGGTTCAGCATGGCTTTTTGAAGACATCAGGTTCAGGTCGTGGCGTCGTCTACTTCTTGCCCTGGCAAGACATGCCCATTCCAGATGAGATTTTCCCAGTTCCTGCGTCAGAAATGTCAGGAGGGGGCGGACTGAATGATAGGAGCTCCGCTAGTAGTGTTAGGAGCACCTTCTCACATACTGATGGTCGCACTCAGGCCCCGGAGGCCGTCCGAGGAGTGGACGGTTGTCTTCATACTCCTCAGCTGCACCTGCCGGTTATCGATAGATTGGAAGGGCTTACCGACGCGCTTAGGGCACAGCTAGAAGCGCTAGCAGCAGAGCCCCGTGCGAAAGGTCGGCTAGATAAAGCGAAGATGGAGGAGGTCATACTGTGCGTATGTGACCAGCACTATGTCACGCTACAGGCCCTAGCGGCCTTGCTTGACAGAGCTCCTGACGCACTGAGGAACCGGTATCTAAGCCCTATGGTGCGGGACAAGAAACTGGCTCTGGCTTTTCCACAGTCTCCAACACACGAGCGCCAAGCATACCGCTCAGCCAAAACAGCGTCTGACATCAGATGATCGTCCTGTTGCGTGTAGGAAAGGCGTGTGGGGGAAACGTGTGGTGTAGAGCTTTCAGCTCCACAAAACACGCAGGTTATTCAACGGCTTACGCCAGCATGAAGTATTGGTGGAGCCGAGGGACACCTGCCTTGTGTCTCCACCCGTTGCCACTCGTAAAATCTTCTCCGCGTAGCCAGAGGGTTACGCGGAAACACTGCAACATCTCGTTGCGTCCTGTAACGCACATGCACTACCGTTTTTGTGGGGTAGGTGGTGTGTGTCTAATGCCGAAGATGGTTTCTGAGTTGTCTTCTATCGAGGTTCGCAGGCTGAAGCATCCCGGCCGAGGGCGCAATGCGCTATTCGCGGTTGGCGGTGTCACAGGCTTGCACCTGCAGATCACGCCTACCGGCGCTCGCAGTTGGATCTTGCGGATGACAGTTAGCGGCAAGCGGCGGGACTTGGGCTTGGGCGGGTATCCTGATGTGGGACTCGCTCAGGCTCGTGAGAGGGCGCGGGAGGCCAAGGACAAGGTGTGGCGGGGCATTGACCCTGTCGAGGAGCGAAAGGCCACCAGAGCTGCGCTCACAGCCTCTCAAAAGCGCGGGTTGACCTTTGCGAGCGCCTTCAAGAAATACGCCGACGCGAAGCTGACTGAGCTAGGCACTGAAGCCGACCGCACCCGCTGGAAATCCTCGATTGAGCGCTTCGTCATTCCGCACATTGGCGACATGCTTGTCGGCGATCTGGCAGTTCATGACATGCTGCGTGTCCTTGAGCCGATCTGGCACGACAAGACGGAAACTGCCTCCCGCGTTCGCGCCCGTATCGAGGCCATCATGTCCTGGTCGACAGTGGCCGGCCATCGGCAGGGCGACAACCCGGCGAGATGGCGCGGCAATCTCGATGCCTTGCTGCCGAAGCCTGGGAAGATCGCAGAGAAGGGCAATCAGCCCGCGTTGGCGCTGGACGAGGCGCCTGCATGGTTCGCGGCCCTGCGGAAGCGTGAGGGCACTGCTGCACGTGCGCTGGAGTTCCTGACGCTGTGTGCCGGCCGCTCCGGTGAAGTCCGGGGTGCTACCTGGGTCGAGGTCGACACGAAGACAAAGATTTGGACCATCAGCGCGGAGCGGATGAAGGCGGAGCGTGAGCATCGTGTGGCACTGACGGATCAGGCTCTGGCTGTCCTCGAGGCAATGCCGCGGCTGGCAGACACGCCTTACATCTTCGCCGCCCCACGCAGTGGGCAGCTGTCAGACATGACTCTCAGCGCCGTCATGCGCCGGATGCAGGCTGACGAAGTGAAGGAAGGGCGGGCAGGGTGGCTTGATCCACGTTCCGGACGCCCAGCGGTCCCTCACGGCCTGCGCAGCACGTTCCGCGATTGGGCTGCCGAGCGCACTGACTATCCCCGCGACATGGCCGAGATTGCCTTGGCGCACCGTGTCGGCTCAGAGGTCGAGCGGGCGTACCGACGCGGAGACATGATCGAGAAGCGGCGGCAGATGATGGCCGATTGGGCGAAGTTCTTGGGGGCTAGCTAATGGATCCAGAAGCGATGCGCAGGCGGCTTGAGAGGATAGCGCAGGCAACTGCTCCAGCACAGGCCGTTGATGCAGTCGGCTTTTGGGTGGGTGATCAGGCGGGGGAAAGGCGGGCTCTGGATGACTTCCAAACAGGGCGCCGCGCTTGGCTGGGAGCTTACCGTTCTTCGCATGCAGGTCTGCAGGCACTGGAGGCCAATGACCTAGAGCGTGTTGCGGTTTTCCCGATTCAGGATACCCCTGTGGCTTGATCTGTGATTCCCTGCCTGCATGACAGGTGGAGGGATGATATGGGCAGACC
>VGDE01000273.1 GCA_016869875.1 Alphaproteobacteria bacterium | reverse complement strand
ATGGGGGTGATGCTACGGACGGCAGTCGATCGGGTCAATTGGTCAGGCCAAGGCAGATGCTTCTCAAGCACCAGGAGCGCATGGCGGTGCTTTAACTACCGCTGTGTTAGGGTCAAGTTCGCTAGTTCACGTCCTGGGACGTCGCCTAACCTATGGGTTCTTAGCCGCTGGGTTTGCCATGGGAGGGTAACTCGGGCTTGGGATCAGCTAAGGAGATGACGGTCAAGGCTCGGCCATGACGACGGATGGAAACTGAATTGCTTGTCCTCTCCTTGCCTTCGTCAGCGCCTCGTCCCCACAGGCACTCGCCTGGAGGCATCCAGATATGGCAGCTATAGCGTCAATCGCGAAGGAACTTCGCCAAAGACCTGGCGTTCTCCGGCGCAAGCTCTGGAACCGAGGACAGATTCATGCGTGCCATACTCAAGCCGCTGGTTCGGCAAGTCCTTGTCATCACTGGCGCGACAAGTGGCATTGGCCTGGCAACAGCCGGGGAGGCCGTTGGCCGGGGCGCGGCGGTCGTGCTCGCGGCCCGTAATGAGGAAGCGCTTCATAAGGTTGCCGGCCAGCTGAAGGCGCAGGGCGGTCGCGTGGCAACATGTACAGCAGACGTGGCCCAGGAGGCCGATGTCGAGCGTATTGCCGAAACAGCGCGCCATGAGTTCGGCGGCTTTGACACCTGGATCAACAACGCAGCTGCGGCCACGTTCGGGACCTTGGAAGAAACGCCCTTGCAGGACCACCGCCGCGTTTTCGACGTCAACTATTTTAGCGTGGTGACAGGCTCGCTGGTTGCGGCGCGCCACCTGCGCCAGCGCGGGGGCGGCGCCATCATCAATGTGGGGTCCATTCTTTCGGATCGCGCGATCATCGATCAGGGCCCGTACAGCGCGACCAAGCACGCTGTTCGAGCTTTCACCAATGTGCTGCGCATGGAACTGGAGCGTGATGGTGCAGCCATTGCAGTGACCCTGATCAAGCCCGGAAGCATGCACACCCCCTACCCCGAGCACGCACGAAGCTATATCGACCAGCCTCCGCGCGTCCCACCTTTGACCTATGACCCTCGGCTCGTTGCAGAAGCTATCTTGTTTGCAGCCGAGAATCCCCGTCGCACGCTGGTGGTGGGTGGCAACGGCGCAATGATCTCGCTCATGGGACAGGTGGCGCCGCGTTTGACAGATATCATCATGGAAGCGGTCGGTCGGCCCGCACAGGTGAAGCCGGGTGAGCCCGCTGATCCGGCCAAGCGTGACAACCTTTATGAACCTCGTTCCGATGGCGTGATCGATGGGGATCAGGACGTTTATGTCCGTCGAAAAAGTCTTTTGTTGGAAGCACAGAAGCGGCCAGTGGCAGCAGCTGCCTTGCTTGGAGCGGCTGGCTGGCTGGCTTGGGCCGCAGTGTCGAGCAGGCGGCGCTCCTGAACTGCGCACGAGCGCGAAGGCATTCCACGAGGCGGAGCCAGCGAGGCCTTTGCTCTGGGATTACGACACCGCACCAATCAACCGCTCAGATGGGAAACCTGCCACAGCTATACGAATGGAATGCGGCCGCGCACCTCATGTGAATCCTGCGGCGCGGACGTGATGCCGGCAAAGATTATCATGCGCTTGCAGAAGACATCCCTCGATAGTTCAGAAATGGGGCGGTCGTGGAAAAGGCTGCATAGCAGGCTTTGCCTTTGGGATCACGTATTATCTTGCACGCGAGTTCGGGCGCTGGATTGCATATGAGTCTGCCGCAGCACACCTGCCCCAATCTGTTGCATCATCAATGCCGAACTGCGACCGGCAACACATCCGCGCGGTCGCAGAAGTCGTTTTTGCCGAAGGATTCAGGTAAACAGGAAGTCCCCTTCGGTGAGCGCCGTGACATCTGTGAGCGTCAACAGGTCCTGCCCAAGCCGGCTGCCAGCTGCCCTGCCATAGTCGATGCGGATGCTGTCGTCTTCGACGGAAACAAAGCGATCAGCGGTGTCAAGCATCCCGTTGCCATCAGTATCCAAGTCTGCCCACGCAAGCTTCTCCGTCTCGAAATGGATGATGTCGCCGTCACCGCTTCGGAAGTCCATGATCCTGTCTCGTCCGTCCCCGAGGTTCAGGATGAATGAATCTGCGCCACCAGTTATCGCTGTCTCGGTGCCCTCGCTGACCGCACCGTCCCCCCAAAGTACATCGTCCCCCTTTCCACCTGTGACTCTATCGGCTCCGCCAAGGAGCTCCACCTGCCCAAAGGGCTGATCCCCAAATTCGGCATTTATCGTGCCGTCTCCATAGATCGTGTCGCGTCCGTCCCCGCCATGGATCGTGTCGTTGCCGCCCTTCAGGACGGCTGAACTGCGTCCCTCCACTTCTCCGTCGCCATAGATTGTGTCGCTTCCACGGCCGCCATTGATACGATCGGCGCCGCCGTTCACGACAGAGTCCCCGTTGCACTTTGCCCGGCCGTCACCCAGCACAAGGTCGTTTCCGGTGCCGCCCCGGATCCGGTCGTCGCCACCTTCAAGTTCCGCCACTCCGGGATGATGACGCGCGCCTGCATCGGCAAGTCCATCGCCCACAATGATGTCGTTGCCCGAACCACCGCCGATGTCGTCGTGCCCGCCCACAATCCTTGCGTCGAACGTGTAACCGTCGCCGTAGATAGTGTCATCGCCGTGACCGCCGAAGATCTTGTCGTTCCCGCCCGCGAACGAACCGTTGAAACCCAGTCCGTCTCCATAGAGTTCGTCATTGCCGGAGCCTCCATTCAACGTGTCCCGCCCACCGTTCAATCTGCCGGAACCGAATGAACCGCCTCCCGCAACGCCATCGCCGTAGATCGTGTCATCGCCTGCGCCGCCATCAATAAGATCCGCACCTCCGGTCACGACAGCGGCAGTCGATACAACTGCCTGCACCGTGCCGTCGCCATAGATCATGTCGTTTCCGGAACCACCGGAGATGGTGTCCGCACCACCTTCGATCCAGCCTTGTTGAGCACCGGGTCCTGCAATCGCTGTGCCGTCGCCACGGATTTCGTCGTTTCCTGCACCGCCATGCAGCAGGTCTCGGCCACCGCGGAGGCCGGAGCTTGCGCCATATTCAAGAACCTCCGTGGTACCGTCGCCATAAAGCACGTCGTCGCCGGCACCGGCATGGAGCAGATCATGACCTCCGAAGAGCAGGGCCTCGGCATTGAATGTGCCTGCGGCGACACGGCCGTCGCCCCACAACGTGTCGTTGCCTGTATTGCCGAGCAATGCGTCGGCCGCGCCTTGGAGCCTGGCCTTCTCTCCATCACCACGGTTGATGTCCCCGTCGCCAAGCAGGCTGTCGTCTCCGGCACGCCCGATCAGCATGTCGTGCCACAGCGTGCCCAGAAGATAATCGGACCTGCCGGTTCCTTTTACGAAATTCTTAGCCATTTTGAAGCCTCCGGAAAACCAACGCTGCCTGCCGCAGCTGCTTGAAGCCACTCGTCGGCGTCTTCCGCAAAATCTTTCTTCGCGCCGGAAAGCCTGGTTGCGGGAGGGGTTTCCGAGGAACAAGACAACTGTTCCACGCCGCTTCAACAGGGCTGTAGAGGCATGAAGGAATACTCGACGGCATTCTCCTACCTGGCGGGTGGGCCGGCTTGTGCCGGAACTTGAAGCATGGCAGTCACCAAGGCTCACGTCGTCGCGAAATTAAAGTTAAGGCATCATCCCAAAGTTGAAATCTTTTTCTTGGCAGACAGTTGATGCTGCTTCCTGATGCGGTGTCAGACGTGCTTTCCGTTTGCGGGTTGCGATGCTCGTCGAGCGCCTGATTCGTTTGATGGGTCGCGATCAACGCGCAAACTCATTCAGGTCCTGTTTCTGGCTCATAACCAGCCCATCACAGGTGCGGCAAGAGTCACAGGGGGAGAAAGACCTTTGAGTGGATCTCCAGCGGGCGGCTTGGCCAGCCGGATCAGGTCGGGTCGCGCGATCATCCCCAGCGGGATGAGGTAAAGCCCCACACCCAGGGCCATGGCCGTCAGGGCCACCCGCAGCCAGTTCTCCTCCGCCATGCCGGCCGCAATGAA
>VGDE01000272.1 GCA_016869875.1 Alphaproteobacteria bacterium | reverse complement strand
AATTGGTCGCGCGCTACCCCCACCTTGCGGTCAATACAGCGGGTGACAAACCGTCACGAAAACGCGTTTTTCGGCAAACCCTTGCCGATCCAGCAGGTTTTCTGGCTTATGCCGCAGTAGCCCTTGCAGTCCGGATGCGCCGCGCATCCTCCAGTTGGGACCGCAATCGCTGATTCGCTCATCCAGTCTGATTATGCAGATATTTTAACCATTTTTAACATCCTTTGGTTGCATACGTTTTAAGTCAAGCAACCATTAAGGTTTCGTTAACGCTAATTTGCCCGTTCTTAACTATCTTTTAGACAGGTTCCCTGGAGGGCAAATCTGGTGGATTTATACATAAGTAAAGTTTTAACGATTGCCTTCACCGGCTCCGGCTTGCGGGAAGTTTTAAATGGTTCATCGTTCCGCCGACGATCTTGTCGACAATTCCTCTGCGTCCTTTGATATCCACCTTATTATCCGCAGCATCTATCCGCGTTTTGGCAAGCGGATGCTGGACACGCTTCTGATCCTCGCCGCGCTGCCATTCTTGCTGCCGCTGATGATGATCATCGCGTTTCTGGTAATGTTGGACGGCAATTCGCCGATCTACAGCCAGCGACGTCTCGGCCGGGACTGGCGCCCTTTCCGCTTGTTCAAGTTTCGGACCATGCAGCCTGATGCCGATGTGGTGCTGGCGTCCTATCTGGAGCAGAACCCCGAAGCCAAGGCAGAATGGGACCTGAACCAGAAGCTGCGCCACGATCCGCGGATCACCAGGATCGGCCGCTTCCTGCGCAAGACGTCGTTGGACGAGCTGCCGCAACTGGTGAACGTTCTGCTTGGTCACATGAGCCTGGTCGGCCCCCGCCCCATGATGCCGGAACAGCGGCCGCAGTACCCTAGTTCAGTCTATGCCACCCTGCGGCCGGGCCTGACCGGGCTATGGCAGGTGTCGGCGCGCAACGGCAGCTCGTTTGCCTCCCGCGCTACCTATGACGAAGAATACTCCCAAAGCCTCAGCCTTGAGCGGGACCTGTCAACGATCTTTCAAACATTCCGTGTCATGGCGCGCTGTACCGGCTGCTGACATCTCCAGCCCGGAGCAGGTCGCATTCAAAAGACCCCGAAGGGCTGCCAGCATGAGCATCGAGGCCATGCCGCCACCGATGTAACCATAGAGCATAGCCTGGGTCAGGCCGAAGCCGGCAAGCCAAAGGCCAGATGCGGCTCCTATGCTCACCACCACCGAAACTGCGACCATTCCCACAAGCATCTGCGTCACGCTCCTGCGCTTGCCATTTTTCGGCACGCTGCCTCAGGGGAAACGTGTAGACTCATATTAGGCTTGTTAGACGATTGCAGGAAAAAAAATGTTACCTTTTCGCCGCGCGGACCCAAAAACTGGCAAAACACTGCTCAATAAGCGGCAAACCAGCAACATTCGGCCGATAATTTCGGTCGGTTATGTCATCAATACTTACCCTCGCCCGTCACAAACCTTTGTCCGAAGAGAGATTCGTGCACTCGAATCACTTGGCCTTTCGGTCAGGCGATTTGCCATGCGCCGGGAGAATGGACCCCTTCCAGATGCTGCCGATCGGGCCGAGCAGGATCTGACCGAATACGTGCTCGACGCGGGTGCCCTGCGTCTCGCTCGGACCCTGATCCTTGCGGCCCTGCGGTCGCCACAAGCACTTCGGGCGGCCATCCGCACAGGGCGGGCAGGTGGCCCCGGACGTGGCGTGCTGCGGCAGATGATCTATCTGGCCGAGGCCGCTGTTTTGGCGGAACGCTGCAAGTCACTTGGGCTGACGCATCTGCATGCCCACTTCGGCACCAACTCGGCCGATGTGGTGCGATACGTGAGGCTGCTGGACGGGCCGGGATACAGCTTCACAGTGCACGGGCCAGAGGAATTCGATGCACCAGCCGCCCTATCTCTGGGCGCAAAGATCGCCGAGGCACGCTTCACGGTCGCAGTCAGCGCCTTTGGCCGCAGCCAGCTGTGCCGGTGGGCTCCCGGAGGGTCTTGGGATCGCCTGCAGATCGTTCACTGCGGCATCGATCCGGCAGCCTTTGCCGAACCCGCACCCCTGCCTCCGGGTCCTGGTCCTGACCATCCCTTGCGCTTGGTGACGATTGGCCGCTTTGCCGAACAAAAGGGGCAGCTGCTGCTGATCGAGGCGATGGCGCAATGTCCCGCACCACTGCACCTGACCCTTGTCGGGGACGGGCCGCTGGCGCCTGCCCTGCGTGCCGCGATCGAACGGCACGGCTTGGGCAACCGGGTCGCGCTGCCCGGGTGGCTGGACGAGGCGGGCGTACGCCGCGCCTTGGCACAGGCACATGTCATGGTCCTGCCCAGCTTTGCGGAAGGACTGCCGGTCGTGCTGATGGAGGCCATGGCTGCTGCCCGGCCTTCCATCGCGACCTACATTGCGGGAATTCCGGAATTGATGGTTGACGGCCAGACCGGCTGGATGGTTCCCGCCGGGGATGCCGAGGCGCTGGCCAAGAGCTTGGCACAGGCGGCTGCCACCCCTGCCGCCCAACTAGCGCAAATGGGACAGGTCGCCCGGCAGCGGGTCCTGGAGCGGCATGATGTCCGGACCGAGGCCGCCAAGCTGGCGGCCTTGTTCGAGGCTTATCAACAGAACTGAAACGAACATCCCATCCTCCTGAAACCACTGCCCTTGCAGCCGGACCCCCTTCAGCATCAGCTGAAAGCGGTCCGGTGTCACCGTCATGGCAATATCGCGATAATCCAGCCACTGCGCGATCAAGGGAAACTGTGCCTTGAACGCGGCTTCCTTGACGCCAAAGCACAGCGTTGCCGCCAGTTCCGGCGGCAGGCCCGTCGCGTCCTGATCCCCTGGATGGCGCACCAGGTCGGCCAAGTCGGCTGCCATTGGAGCGGCAGGCTCCAGGTCAAGGCCCAGACCGGCCCAATCCGTCCGTCGGCTCACGATGGCCCCGGCTTGGCTGCCCCCATGGCTGATGCTGCCACAAAGGCCGGAGGGCCATTCGGGTGCGCGGTCCGGGCGCACGGGAATGGCGCAGGGTAGGACGCCAATCTGCGCCATCGCAGCCCGCGCCGCGGCCCGGCCGGCGGCAAACTCCATCCGCCGCGCGGAAACGGCCCGCGCCAGTGTTACGTCCTCATTCGCCCAAGGCGGCGGGCCGGCAAGGTCCAGCCGCTGCAGGCCCACACCGACGTCCTTGGGCAGCAGGGCCCGCAGACGCCGGTCAATCATTGCGCTTGGCCGCCGGGCCGCATCCTGGCCCGCAGCGCACGACGTGCGGCCATGAGATCTTCGGCCGAGGCAGGAGTGGCCGGAGCGCTCACGGGCGTGACGGCAGGCGCCGCATTGGCGGGCTGAACCGGTGCTGCACGCGGACCCGCCAGATGGGCGGCAAGATCGCTGAGGATCGGGAACCGGAAGATGTCCGTGATCGAACTGCGGGCCAAGCCCAGTTCCTCGCGGATGCTGCGGTGCAGCTGGACCGCCAGCAGCGAGTGCCCGCCCAGCGAGAAGAAGTTGTCGCCAGGCTGCACCGCGGCAAGGCCCAGAATGCGCGCCATCAGTTGCCCGATCCGGTCCTGCAGGTCCGCACTCGCGGGGGGCGCGACGTCGGCTGCCGGCGCGACAGATACGGCACTGACCGGTTTCACCGGCATCGGGCGGGGCCGCTGGGTGGGCGCGGGCACCACATCCCCCGTCGCCAGTGCCTTGCGGTCGATCTTGCGGTTCGGTGTCAACGGCATTGCAGGCAGAACATGAACGCGCAGCGGCACCATGAAGTCCGGCAGGTCCTGCGCCAGCGCGGACCGCAGCGAAGCGGGATCAAGCGTCTCTTCACCCGTGACAAAGCCGATCAACTGACGTTCGCCCTGCCCTTCGGCGCGCGCCACCACCGCCACCTCGCGCACGCCCGGCAGACGCGCCAGCCGAGTCTCGATTTCACCCAGTTCGATGCGATAGCCACGCAGCTTGACCTGCTGGTCGACGCGGCCCAGAAATCTCAGCCGGCCGTCGCTGTCCCGACGGCAGAGATCGCCCGTCCGGTACAGCCGTCCCTCCGCAGTTTGCGGAAAGGCAGCTTCGGTCTGCGGCTCGCGGTTCCAGTAGCCGCGCGTCACGCCGGCGCCGCCGATCCACAGCTCGCCC
>VGDE01000271.1 GCA_016869875.1 Alphaproteobacteria bacterium | reverse complement strand
CTCCTCACAAGCGTCTTCGCGTCGCCTTTTTGCTGGCGGACCAGTTCACCCTGTCGGCTTTTGCGAATTTCGTGGATGTGCTGCGCCTGGCGGCTGACGAAGCAGACAAGTCGCGCCCGATTCTGTGCGACTGGACCGTGCTTTCGGACCGGATGGACCCGGTCCGGTCCAGTTGCGGCGTACGCGTCCAGCCCGACACGCGACTGCGTCACGCCGGGCGATTCGACTATCTGGTGGTTGTGGGCGGCCTGATCAGCGACCGGGCAGGCTTCAGCGCCGAAGCGATGGAGTTCCTGCAGGCCACCGCGGCCAAGGGCGTTCCGCTGGTCGGGCTGTGCACGGGTGTTTTCACCCTGCAGGGGGCTGGACTTCTGCAGGGCTATCGATGCTGCGTCAGCTGGTTCCACCATCAGGACTTTCTTGATCGCTTCGACAGCGAGCGGCCGGTTTCGGACCAGATCTTTGTCGTGGACCGCGATCGGCTGACCTGCTCGGGCGGACATGGCGCCGCCCATCTGGCAGCCTTCCTGGTGCAGCGGCACATCGGCCAGTCCGCCGCGATCAAGAGCCTGAACATCATGATGATCGATGACGCGCTCAGCGGCCAGCGGGCGCAGCCGGGTCAGACACTGGCGCGTCAGGCGCGGGACGATCTGGTCAAGCGCGCCGTGCTGAAGATGCAGCAGAATGTGGAACTGCCGCGGACGGTCGATGATCTGGCCGAGGACCTGGGCGTCGGACGGCGCACGCTGGAGCGGCGGTTCCAAGCGGATCTGGGGCGTTCCCCGCGCATGATCTATCTGGAGATCAGGATCGAGCGCGCCCTGGCCAAGCTGCGGGACACGGAACAGTCCGTCACCGAGATCGCCCTGGCCTGCGGTTTCTGCGACGCCCCTCACCTGGCGCGGACGCTGAAGGCCGAGCGGGGCCTGACGCCGGGCGAGTTGCGCAAGTCGCGCCCCCAGCCCGACAGGAACCAGCCGCCCGTGGGCGTCCTGCTGCAAAGCTGAGGGGGCGCGTCAGAGGTCCAGCGTGACCTTACCCAAAGGATTCGAGCAGCAGGCGAGGATATAACCTTCCTCGATCTCTTCGTCCGAGATCCCGCCGTTGTGGACCATGTGCACATTGCCCGAGATCTTGCGGGTCCGGCAGCTGCCGCAGATGCCCATGCTGCAGCCATAAGGAATGGCGATGCCGGCGGTGCGTGCCGCAGCAAGGATGGTATCCGTTTCCGCGCAGGCATGGGTAATGCCCGAGGCTTCGAACACGAGTTCGGCCTGCGCATCGGCATTGGGCGCCTCGTCGTCCAGCAGGGCGGGGTCGCCGCCATCCGTGACGGTGAATTCGGCCGCGCCAAAGCTTTCCTGGTGGTAATGGTTCATGTCGAACCCCAAGCCTGCCAAGGCATCACGCACGGTCTGCATGAAGGGTTCGGGGCCGCAGCAGAACACCTCGCGGTCCAGGTAATCCGGCGCCATCAGGCCAAGCATCAGCTGGTTGAACCGGCCCATATACCCGGTCCAGGGCTGATAGATGTCAGCCTCCTGAACAACCCATTTCAGGTCCAGCCCCTCGATGCGCGAGGCCATGTGTTCCAGGCGGCGCTTGAAGATGATCTCGGACGGGCGTTGCGCGCAGTTCACGAAGACGATGTCGCATTGCCGCCCCAGATCATAGATCTCGGTCGTCATGGACATCATGGGGGTGATGCCCGAACCGGCGGATATGAACAGGTACTTTTTGGCCGGATAATGCGTCGAGGTGAAGCGTCCTGCCGGACCCTTGGCCTTCAGCGTCATGCCGGGGCGCAGGTTGTCGATGATCCACCGGGTCCCGATCGAGGTCGACTGGGCCTTGATGGTGATCGTCAACGACTTGGGCCGCGTTGGGGACGACGAGATCGTGTAGGTCCGATAGATCGTTTCGCCGGGAACGGGCAGTTCCAGCGTCAGGAACTGCCCGGCCAGAAAGTCGAACGGACGGCCCGATGGCGCTTGGAAACATACGGTCACCACATTGGGCGATTCGGGCAGAACGGAAACGCATTCCAGCGGTTCGTCATCGGTCCACTTCGCCGCAGTCACGGGCTGTCCATCCAACATGCGCTTACTCCGCAGCCAGTGCGACGGAACGATCCGCGCCGCGCATCCGGTCCAGATACCAGTTCACGAACTGGATCACGCCATCCTCGTGCTTGGCCGAATAGGGTCCCGGCTGATAGGCGGGCGAGCAGATGCCCTGCTGGTTGTGTTCGACCACGCGGCGATCCTCATCGTTGGTGTGTTCCCAGACGGTGGTGAGGTTCTTCAGGTCATAGTCCACGCCCTCGACCGCGTCCTTGTTGACCAGCCAGGTGGTCTGGACCTCGGTTTCTATCGGGCTGATCGGCGTGACGCGGAAGGTGATCGAATGGTCGGTCAGGAAGTGGTTCCAGGTCGTAGGATAATGGAACATCAGCAGCGTGCCGGCATCCAGGTAGGGCACCTGACCCAGCCGCTTCTGCACGGCGATCTTGCCGTCGATCGTATAGCTCTGCGCGCCATCCAGCAGCGGCATGCGCGCCACGCGGAACTGCCCGTCCGCGCCCATGCGGAAACGCGACGGTGCGCCTGCGGACTCCATGCGGTTGAAGTGGTTCTCGACCTTCTCGGGGAAAGTGCCGTCCGGGCTGACGCCGGTGATCGAGGGATCCTCAGGATAGGTGCGGCACAGGTCGGGGTGGTTGCCCGCGCAGTGATAGCACTCGCGGTTGTTTTCCCAGACCAGCTTCCAGTTGCCGTTCTCGATGATGGTGGACTGGAACGCGACCTTGGCATTCGACAGGTCATGCACGCCCAGATAGGGCGTCACGGTCTGCGCGAAGCTGTCGAAATCGGGCGCTTCGTCCGCCAGGCAGATGTAGACCAGGCCCGCCAGCTCGCGGCAATGAACCGGCTTCAGCTTGTACTGGGTCGGATCGAAATCGACACCCATGTCGCGGGCCCAGACCAGTTGGCCGTCCAGCCCATAGGTCCACTGGTGATAAGGGCAGGTCAGCTTTGCCACGCGTCCCTGCGCGGCACTGCAGATGATCGACCCGCGGTGGCGGCACGAATTATGAAAGGCGCGCACGCCGCCCTGGTTGTCGCGCAGCACGATCACGTCATAGGCGCCGATGCGAAGGCGCTGGAAGCTGCCGGCCTTTTCCAGGGAACAGGCGGGTGTTGCATACAGCCATTCACGGTAGAAGATCGTTTCCATGTCCTGCTGGAAGATCTCGGGCGAGGTATAGAAACCTTGCGGCAGCGCGTGACCAGGCTGGTGCTGCGAAAGCAATTCGGTGAGGGAAGCGTGCTGGCCGGGCATGGCGGGCTCCTGACGGTGGGACTGGCTTTCGGCGACGAAGCCATCTGGAAGGTGAGTTGACAATCGGTAAAAATCTCACCTGAAATTAGTGCAGCTAAACTTTGAAGCAGCTTTGAAGCGCAGCGACATTTCCTGTTACAAAAGCGACATGGACAATGCCAAAACCTTACAATCTGCCTTCGCTGACCGATCTTGCCTGCTTCGAGGTGGCTGCACGCCATCGCAGCTTCAAGCTGGCGTCAAGTGAGCTGAATGTCACGCCGGCTGCGGTCAGCCACCGGATCAAGGCGCTGGAACACGAACTGGGCCAGCCCCTGTTCACGCGGCGCTTTCGCGGGGTGGAACTGACCGAAGCCGGAGCTTTGCTGTTCGTGGCATTGCAACGGGGTTTCGAGGTCATGTCGGACAGCGTATCCAGGATCAGGAACCGACACGTCCGGTCCGGCGTGTCCATCGCCGCGACCACCGCCATGAGCACGCTGTGGCTGATGCCCCGGCTGGCCGGTTTCTGGAAAACCCATCCTTCGGTCGCCATTTCCCAAGTCGTTCAGGACAGTGGAACGCCCGAAGGAGTGGATCTGAGCATCCATTACGGCGATCCGTCGCTTCAGGATGACGAAACGATCATCCTTTTTCGCGACCGGATCCTTGCCTTGGGAACCCCGCATTTTGCCCAGTTCCATGGTATCAGCGACCTTCCGGACCTGTCCCGGATTCCGTTGATCCACACCCATTCCGAATCACGCGAATGGACCACGTGGCCTGACTGGTTCGCCCATCTGGGGGCGGCCGAACCTCAGGGGCCGTCGTTCTATCTGAACAACTATCTGGTGTCGCTGAAGGCGGCGGAGGATCACATGGGTGCGGTTCTGGGGTGGGAGGGCATTCTGGGGGGTTATCTTTCGGCGGGCCGCCTGATGCCGCTGGT
>VGDE01000270.1 GCA_016869875.1 Alphaproteobacteria bacterium | reverse complement strand
CACGCACGAGCAGTTCGTCCAGGCCCTCAAGCAGAAGCATGGGCGCAAGTATGGGTTCTGGCAGCTCGTCGACGAGTAATGTCCCGCCCTCACCTATAGCCGCCGCAAGGATGCACTGCGTCCTGTGACGCGGCGTCCGCTAGGGTCAGGACCCATTGATCTGCCTTCTGCCGCGTGATTCAGCCTCCGCGAGGAGACTGATCGATGAGCAACCTTTTCTGGCTGAGCGATGAGCAGATGGCGCGGCTGCGGCCCTTCTTCCCGAAGAGCCATGGCAAGGCCTCAGCCCGCTGCTGTTGAAAAGAGGAGAGACTTGGGCAATGGCCCTTACCTCTGATCGGGTCAAGACCGGGCGGTGAAGCCTGCCCCAAGGTGGCGGCGAATGACTTGGCTTCTGTGCTCAAAGACCGCTTCGTCCGTGAAGGGAGCGCCGTCTCGCGCTGCTGCAAGAATGAGTTGAGACAGGCGCGCGCGGTCCGTGGCAAGACCCGCAACTTCCCTTGCAAGGGCGGTTGTGTCGCCTCGGGTCACAAGAACTCCTCCGCTGTGCTTGGCAACAAGCTCCTGTGAATATGCGCTGGCATATCCTGCGAGCGGACTGCCGGAGGCAAGGGCCTCGATGAGACAGCGGGGCGACTCGGGTGTCAGGTGGCAGAACAGGAACACGTGCGCCTTGCGCAGCTCTTCGAGAAGGGCGCTTCGGTCGGTCGTAAACCCCGGCATCTCGACCCGCGATTGGAGACCGCTCCTCGCGATGCGGGCAAGCATCTCCGCCCGTTCGGGTCCGTCTCCCAGCCAGCGGGCGTGGAAGTCCACACCCATTGCAGACAGGCGCTCAAGAACATCAAGCCAATCGAACGGCCCCTTCATCGCATGCGCGCGACCGACATAGACCAGGCGCAACGGGCCTTGCGCCGCACCTTCCGCCTTGGCCGCAAGGCGGCAAGCATCGATGTGGTCCCGGGGCGCGAGATGGATGTCATGCACCACCTCGGCCGGCCCGAGGGAAAAGGGAAAATTGGCTTCGTAGGTTTCCTGACCGTGGAAGAGGCCAAGGGAGGCGCGACGAATGACCGCACGCTCGAGTGCGGCCATGGGCCGATGTGTCAGATGCGCCCGCAGCCTGGATCTCAAGGATCCTGCACAGGTCGCCTGGCGAACAACCTGGGATTCGACCCGGTCCGTCCAGACGGCGAAGGGGCGGCCCATCCGGTGCGCAAGGAAGCTTGCAACTGCGCCCCAGTCTCCGAACAGGCCGCCGATGGCAAAGCTGAGCCATTGCGCTTCCTGAATCAGCGTCCTGATGCGCCGACGCGTCGCGGGAAGATGGCGAAAGAACTGGTCGGGTCGATAAGCCATTGGCAGTGGCTCGAAGCGGACCCGGTCCATGCCGGGTCGCGAGGTCGAGATCGGCTCCCAGCCCGGGGGGGCAGGCGCAGGGCTGAGGGGCATCATGACAATGACGCGCGTGAAGTTGCTGGCCCAAAGCCGAAGACCGTTGGCAGCCTGAGACTCCACAAGAAGCCGACCCTCGGCGTCGCGATGAAGCGGAACCGGCGCATATATCAAAAGCGTATCGTTCGAGGGCAGGCCGTTCATTGCGTCTCCGACTTCACCAGCATGACCTGATCGACAGGCCGCAGCACTGGTCCGTCAAGGCAGAATTGCCTGGCGGACCGGTACGCGCCCTGCTGGCAGGGATCTGATGCAAGTAACAGACTGTTTTTTCCGTCATTACCTGTCACCTGACTTTATCGTTAGTGTTTCGGTAGTCATAGAAGATCAAGCGTTGCCTTCAGTTCGTCCGGATCGACCCGGAAGCATTCCCGGCTGCCTTCTCCCACCAGAAAGGCATAGCGCATTCCCAAGGCATCTGTGAAATCCTTCCACACGTTGTTGAACTGGTAGGGATGCTGAAGCACCACAAAGGTTGCATCGGGTGCGCAGCCAAGGAAGCCATGAGCAAGGCCGCTGCCCTCCACGCCGACGACCACCCTGGCGTCGCGGCACCTGGCGATGACCAAATCGGCAGAGTCACTGGACGGGTCCACGATGTCGAAGCCCATGCGCTCCAGGATTCGCTCCAGCTCTTCCTCGTTGGCAAGCACGCGGGCCGCCCCGGCGCCGCGGCGACGCAGGAACACCCCATGCCCCGCGCGCGGTCCCGGAGAATCGCGGAGTTGCTGTCGCAGCCTTTCCAGGCGGGTCCGCCGGTGCGCGGTCATCCCCCAGTCCTGAAACAGCCAGGCCTCTGCCACGCGGGCATTGCAAAGGACCGGAGCCTCGACCCCCATCCTCTTGCGATAGGCGGCCGCGTGGGGCCATGTCTCGACGGCGGCGGCCGGGGCACGGAAGGCCGGCGCGAACTCTGCGGCCAGCAGCATGGTTGCGCTGTCGTCCACCAGGTGATGGCCAAAAAAGCGGCTGCCGACCAGCGACGACGGCAGCGCCGCTAGGGGCAGGTGCTGCGTCGGCTGGCGAGACTTCAGCGGGCTTTCCTGCACCTGCGGCAAACGCATGCTGCCAGCATGCACAGTCCCGTTCAGGTAAGATACGTTGCGCAACAAGAAGGCGCAGGTCGGGACATGCCGAACCTCGCCCCGGGTCAGCCGCGCGCGTTCATAATCCGGCGTGGTCGCCGGCTGCACATCGCGGACGCGATCGAACTGGCCGGGCAAGCTGAGGGCGGCGGGTCGTTCGCTCGTCTCCTCGGGTGCAAGCACCACCACCTTTGCCGCGTAATGCGGAAGGTCCTGGAGACTTACCGTCCGGGACCGAAAGCGCCGAACCAACGGCAACATCATGAACGTCATTTGCGAGAACTGAATGAAACGGTGACGAAAAAGGGACTGATACCGTTGCCCTAGCAGGCAAGTCTCTTTGTCGCCTAGTGCTAAAAACATCGCAATTTCGCCACTGTGAAGCCGGCCCGAATCACCCGCCTGCGCCGCGGGCCGCTGACGGAACGTAGCTGCCGTTATTCAGGTGCCACCGGGCGGGTGCCTGCGTGATCATTCCGCCGCGATGCCACCCGCCTGGTCGGCGCCCAGACCCGACAGCGCAGTGACAACGCGCCCCATCCTCTCGGCGAACAGGTCGAAGTCAGGTCGCTGCGTGATCGTCCGTTCGTCCATATAAAGAGAGCGGTCGATCTCGAGCTGGACCACGTGGACGTTCTGGGCGGGCCTGCCATAGGCCGAGCAGATATAGGCCCCTGAAAAGGGCGAATTCCGGCGGATGCGCCAGCCCTCGGCCTCGACCGCCGCACATACGGCATCCGACACCCGCGCCGCGGCTGACAGGCCGTGGCGGTTGCCCAGCACCATGTCCGGGCGCGTGCCCTGAAGATGAGACAGCGCATCATGAGGCATCGAGTGCATGTCGATCAGGATGGCCTGGCCGAAGCGGGCGCGCGCCTCGGCGATCAGACCGGCCAGCGCCTGGTGATACGGCCGCCAGCACGCTTCGATCCTGCGGTCGGCCTCGGCCCGGTCCATCTGGCGGTCGTGGATGACGCGTCCTTGCGACACGACGCGGGGAATCACTCCCAGCCCGGCCAGCGTGCGCTGGTTCAGCGGGTGACGGGGGACCCCCCGGACCACAAGCGGATCTATCTCGTCCACGCCCCGGTTCAGGTCCACGATGCACCGCGGGACCCGTGCGGCCAGTGTCACGGCCCCGTGGCAGGTGGCGGGCGCGATAAGGCGATCGACAAAAGCATCCTCGGACGAGCGCAGCAACGCCATCGGCAGCCGCGTTTCCTGCAGGAACCACGCCGGATAGTCGCAGCCTGAATGCGGCGATGCAAAGATCACCCCGCTGGTCCAGCTGTCGGGGCGGGTCAGGACATAAGGCAAGTCGGTCGGGGGCAACGGCGACCTCGGCATCTGACGCATCACCACATATAAACCTGAAAAAACTGCTGCCGATAGGTCTTGAATCCCCCGAGGACCCCCGTTATAGACACGCGGACCAAGGGATTTCGGAATGCTTTTCACAAGAGGGCGCGACGGAATCGCAAGGGACGGGCGGTTAGCTCAGCGGTAGAGCACTACGTTGACATCGTAGTGGCCACTGGTTCGATCCCAGTACCGCCCACCACTCTTTCGCCGCCCCCGGCCGTTCGTCGGGGGCATTTCGTTTTCCTGGCGGCAGCGCAGCGCCGCGATGATGGAGAAGACCGATGAAGGTTCGCAACTCGCTCCGCTCGCTCAAGAGCCGGCACCGCGACTGCCAGGTCGTGCGCCGCAAGGGCCGCATTTACGTGATCAACAAG
>VGDE01000269.1 GCA_016869875.1 Alphaproteobacteria bacterium | reverse complement strand
GCTGCGCAGCAGGCAGGCTGACCATGACATCATCGCAGACAGGCGTGAGCGTTTCCAGCGTCATGTAACGGCCGCGCTGGACGGTCCACTCCTCAGTCTGCTCCATCAAGATCGCCCCCACTAGTCTCCGGATCGAGGCCTCGTTGGGGAAGATCCCGACGACGTCCGTGCGTCGCTTGATCTCGCCGTTCAGGCGCTCAACTGGATTCGTGCTGGGCTTATGCCACGCAGGTCACCTTGGACTTCTCACGGCCCGGAAAGCCGGCCGACAACGGCTTTATCGAGGCATTCAACAGCAAGCTGCGGGCCGAATGCCTGAACACCCACTGGTTCATGAGCCTTGCGGATGCGGCCGAAAAGCTGGAGGATCGGCGCAGACACTACAACGACGACCGTCCTCATAGGGCGATCGGATACAACGTCCCAGGCGCACTGCATTTTCCCGATGGCGCAACCAGCCCGCCGTCGTGACCAAGGCCGGAAACTCCAGCGTCCGGCGGTCCAGAAAACGTTGGCAGAGCAAATCAGCTACCGGCTCCGGTCGCGGCTGGATGAAGGTTCAGTGGCAGGTCAGACCAATCGCAGTTCAGGCTGGAGCAACAGCAAACTTTGCGACAGCCAGAAGTGACGGCTCAGACGTCGAACGGCCTATGCCACGATCAGCCAAGCGGTGGTGCAGCCAAGCAATACGGCCATGGCGCGCTGGAAGAGGCGCGCATGATCGGCCCGGCTCAGCAGGCGCTGCATCTGGCAGGCAAGCAGGACATAGCCGCCAAAGACGACACTGGGCGCTGCCGCCGTCACCAAGGCTATTGCTAACACCGACGACCATTCATCCTGTTGACCTATCGTGCCCGCAGAAAGAAGGGTGACAAAGAACAGCAAGCTGAGCGGGCTGGCCAGTCCCGCGGCAATGCCTGCGGCCAGATCAGCAGCCCAGGACGTTTCGCCTTGCCAAGCGCCACGAACCACGCCGCCCTCGACGCTTCTCCAAAGCCGCAGGACGACGGTGCCGAGATAGCCAACAACTATGGCTTTCGCGATCAGGATGATGCTTTGCGGATTGCCCAGCCAAAGGATGATGCCACTCATTACGGCGGCCAGTGTCGCAAGTTTTCCGAGGATTACGCCGGCGGCGAACACAGCCGCAGCGCGCTGCTGCCCGGCAAGCGACCGTGCCAGCAGGATTGCAACGATAGGACCCGGTGCGGCGGCAACGATGACAAGCGCAGTGGCGTAGGACAGGATCTCCACGGAAGCCTCCAGGTCCAGCGTTTCGTTGATTTGCTAGGTAACATCACCGCCCTCCGATTGGCGTCAGCCCGATCCACCTGTTAGTGTCGCCGAAGCTTAAAGGCGTACCTCTTGACGTGACGAGACACCGCAGCTCCAGCGCTTTATGTGCCAGTCCGCATGCGCCTGATGCCACCGGGCAACTTCCGCCTGCCCCGCGATCATGCAGGTCATCAGTGACACCTCGACGGGGTCGTAGAGGCGCGAGAATTCTCGGCACTGCCCCTGCAGGCAGGCAATGCTCACAAGTTCCAGCATCGTTAATGTTCCCCGACTACGAATGGAAAACACCGTGCCAGTCTCTGCTAGTGGACACGGAACAACATGAGATCGGCGCGCAGCCACAGCCCGTAACAGATGAGCAAGGTCACTTGCTGGATAAGGACAGCGGACGACGTTGCGTCCGCCGCAAGACCGGCCGCGATGGTGAGAAGGGCGGGCACTCGGCTCAGGATGACGGCCACGCGAAACGGGTCGAAGCCGGGAAGACCTTGAAGTTGCACAACCCAACTTGCTCCGGGCCGCAGGGCGCTGCCGAACTTTCCGCCAACCAGAAGAAGAGAGGACGCCAAAGCAAGCGCGACATTGCCAAGCAGGATAAGGGAAATGCACAAGACAAGGGCAGCGACTGCCGAAAGCGCATCGCCAAGGCGCACCAGCCCGAGATAAGGTCGTGCCGGATCCCGCCACGCCTTGAAATAAGCCTCACCGCTCATGAAGAAGATCACCATGGCAACGGACATGGCCACGGCGGAGGGGCTTCCGACGAGGTACTCCTTTAGCGACACCAAGACCGACCCTCCGGGAACGGAAGTGGCGCCACCGGCAAGCGCAGCCTGCATGGCCGCAACAGCAAATCCAATGACATTGCCCAGGTTGTAGTATCCGCCTGGACCCTTCATCCGGCGTCTCAGCCCTGCCACCGCCGCCTGGAGGCGGGATGGCTGGGAAAGGGCAGCACCGTCGTCTGCTTCTTGTTGGCTCATGGCTGCTCTCCCGTGTTTGAAGCATTCGGGCCGCGGTCATGCCGCCCTAAGCTCGCGATCCAACTGAGCAGGCCCTTCGAAAGGCCAGCCACAGGTAAGCCACCGGTGACACGCCCACCATTGCCCTTCGTGGGCAGCCGGATCGCGAAAAGGGTCGGGGAAAGCATGTCAGTCCCTCATGCTGCCTTTGACAAGATGGTGAACCGGCAGAAGGTGGGGCGCGTCACCCGAATGGGTGAGGGACAACAATTTTCCCTGAGCTACGGCCGTCTTGCATTGCCGGGCCGCTTCATCCAAGCTTTCTCACGCCAAGCTGAAAAGCTCGCGGCTTTAGCGGGATTTTGTCCTTGGGCAAGGGGCTCCACCCAGACCACGGAAAAATGTTGGTCAAACAAACTCTCCAACGGGTTGGTGACATGTATGGCAAGCACGGACTGCGGATAGACTGTTTCATTTCGGATACGATCAGCGCAATCTACGATTGCGCTGTTGATCCGTCGCTTTGGCCGCTCGCTCTGGAGCGCATCCGGGACGTTATGGATCTGGCTTATGTCGGGCTCAATGTTGTCGAGTTTGACGAAGTCGAACAGCCGCGCCCTTTGCTGGTACAGGGGACTGAATGGGACCCAGCTTGGCTTGGCCGGCTGATGGGCAACCTCGACAGCATGCCGGGATTCAAGGACATGCGGCGCGGTCCTGTCGACCAACCGATGGTGATCCGCCGCATGATCCCCAAGAAGACATTCGAAGGATCCGGGTTCTTCCGTGATTGGGTTGCGCCGCAGATGCTACATGACGCATGCAACACGCCAGTCATCCAGCGCCCGAACCTGACCGCGATGCTGACCGCGTGGACGGCACAAGGCCGCCGCGCCATCTCGGACCGCGATCTTGACCTTCTGGTGGGTCTGGCGCCGCACCTGCGGCGAGCCATCTTGATTTCGGATCTGTTGGATCGCGAGCGAAAGATCGGGCGCATCCATGCCGCACTCCTTGACCATCTCTCGATCCCGGTCCTCCTGATCGACCGCAGCGGCCGCATCGTCTATGCGAATGCCGTGGCCGAGCGCCTGCTGTCGGATGGTCGCCATCTGCGGGGAACAGAGGGACGGGTGTGCCCCACAAACCCGACCTATGTGCCTGCCTTTGCCGAGGCGGTGCGCCGTGCAACAACGGCTCGCGACGAGGAAATGGAGAGCTGGGGCTGTGGAGTTGTTCTGCCGGCGGCAGATGGCTCTGCTGCCGCAGCCTATGTTCTTCCATTTGGCCACTCTGAAAAGCGTCAGGCCTTGGGCGAGGGAATGGCCGCCGTTGCGGTGGTGCAACCTGCCAACAGCTCGCCGCCGCCAGTGGAACTGGTGGCCGCCCTTCTGGGACTCACCTCCGCGGAAGCGCGGGTCGCTCTTGCCGTGGCTGACGGCAAGGGCACCGATGAGATCACTGAGGCTCTTGGCATCACACTGAACACGCTGAAGACCCACCTGGCGACGATCTTTGACAAGAGCGGCTTGCCTGACCGGGTCGCGCTCGGGGCGGCCGTCAATCGCTTGCGGCTGCCGCTGCGGCCGGCGCCAGAGCATCCAACGTTCAAGCATTAGACGAAGGCGATGTTTCCGTGCTGGGGGTTCGGCTGACGGAAATCCTGCGGTAGGCGGCGCAAAGCAAGATCGCCGCGGCGCGGGTCATCTACGTCGAGCGTCTGCCGCACCGCACGCACCATAGGGCACGGATTGAACAAACTGGGCCATGCATTGTGGAGCTGGTCAGCCTGCGCATCCTTGTCGGTTCAGCCTGGACCCAATCCGGGACATCCGAGTTTCCGGCCCTATAGACCGAGCCGTACCCGCGTCCAGCTGCTTGCACACGGGGTGCGGAAGGTGATGAGATGGGTATTGCTGCGACTGGCCAGAGCCGACGTTGCTGACACACGTGTTCGTGACTAAGCTCTAGCTGAGGTTACCGATCCTTGAGGGCGGCATGACAGGCGAGGTTCGACCCTGGGAACTGGTCGAGTACCTTTTCGACGCTTCGG
>VGDE01000268.1 GCA_016869875.1 Alphaproteobacteria bacterium | reverse complement strand
AGGACAGGATGCCGATCGACAGCCCGTCATAGGGCGACAGCACGCCATGCACCTGTGCGTCGGTGTAGTTGGCCGACAGCAGGTTGTCCATCCGCGCCTGCGCCACCGCGCCGTCCCACCGCAGCGTGCCGACCGTGTCCATGCCCATCTGGCCCGACACGATGGCAATGCGGCCGTCGTCGATCATCGGCTGCAGGACGGACATCGCGCCGTCATAGAAGAAGTACGCGTTGTTGTCGTCCGGGCTGCCGCCGAACAATTCGACGTTCCAGGGCTGCTGGTCGGGGAAACGCTCCTCCAGGCCGCGGACCAGCGAATTTGCCTGCTCGACACCGACCTTGAAGTTGTCAAAGGTCGCGTAATAGTCGACATCCGGCGTGTCGCGGATCAGGCGGTCATAGGCGATCACCTTGATGTCGGCGGCCGCGGCGTTGGCCAGGGCATTCGACAGCGTCGTGCCGTCGATGGCGGCGATGACCAGGACATCGACGCCCTTGGTGATCATGTTCTCGACCTGGGCCAGCTGGTTGGGGATGTCGTCCTCGGCATATTGCAGGTCGGTCTCGTAGCCCGCGTCCTGGAACTGCTTGACCATGTTGTTGCCGTCGTCGATCCACCGGGCCGACGACTTCGTGGGCATCGAGATGCCCACCGTTTCGGCCATCGCTCCGGTGGCCAGCCACGAAACGCCGATCGCCAGGGCGACGGCAGTGGTTCTGATCTTCATTTGTCCTCCCCGTGGCAGCTGCGGGCCGCCACATCTCCCATTTCGGCCTTCTCCGGGCCATGTTCAGCATAGCAATGCTGGGACATGCTGGTAAATTGACATAAATCGCAATCTGCATACCAGGAACGACATGACGATCCCGCCCGCCCGTCTGATGCTGAGGCCTGCCCAGCTGCGTCTGATCCAGGAAATCGCCGAAGCCGGCCAACTGCAGCAGGCGGCCCTGTCCTGCGGCCTGACGCAGCCCGCCGCCTCGCGCATGCTGGCCGAGATCGAACGGCAGCTGGGGGCGGCCCTGTTCCTGCGCCAGCCCAAGGGCATGGCTCCGACCGAGATCGGGGCCAATGTCCTGCGCAGGGCAGGCGTGATCCTGCACGAGATGCAGGCCATGGCCAGCGACGTCCGCTCGCTCAGTGCGGGGCTGGCGGGTGCGGTTCATGTGGGGGCGGTGACGGGGCCGGCAGTCGATTACCTCGTCTCGGCCATCCGCGAGGTCAAGCAGCTTGCGCCCCGGGCCGACGTGACGGTGGACGTCATGCCGTCGCGCGAATTGCTGAACCAGTTGATCGCGGGCGAGATGGACTTCGTGCTGGCACGCATCCTGCCGGAATTCGACGGGCGCGAATTCCTGATCCAGCCGATGCGCGACGAGAAAGTCAGCTTTTGCGTCCGGGCGGGCCATCCCCTGAACCACGGTCATCCCGTTGCGCTTGAGGACCTTCGCGACCAGGAATGGATCATGCAGCAGCGTGGCGCCCCCATCCGAGAGGCCACTCTGGACGCCTTCGCCGCCGAAGGCGCGGCCGAGCCGCAGAACGTGGTGAACAGCCCGTCGCTGCTGTTCACCATCTCGTATCTGGCGCAAAGCGACGCGGTGGCCCCATTGTCGGACGAGGTGGTTCAGCTGCTGATGAGACCGCCGGTCAGCGCCAGCTTTGCACGCCTGAAGGTGTCGCGGCAGATCAGCGTGCCGCCATACTACCTTCTCAGCCTCAAACGCCGCCCGCCTTCGCCGCTCGCGCAGAGGCTGCGCGAGATGGTGATCGAAAAGGCGCGTGCCAGCGCTGCCCAAGCCGTCGATGACCGCCCGGCTGCGGGCGTCCCATCCTCAAAGGCACAGCCGGAACAGGACAAGGGCCGCGGCAGCGTTGCCTGACCGGTGGGTCTGGCGGACCTGCCGTGGCAATGTGTTGTTGCAAGCCCGACCCTGATGCCGCTCCGGCTTTGGCGTGTCCTGCCGCGCGGGTTGGACATGTTCAACTTCAGCAAGTCGCGTACACGAAGATGCGCAGGGGTATGTGACGACCGGACAGTTCCGCGGCCAGGGTGCGGCCATGGTGGCGGGCAAGGGCCGCGAGGGCAGTCTGAATATCCCGCACGGCACTCCGGTCCGTCGCCGCGTTCGGCGAGCCGTCCCGCAGCAGGGTGCGCCGGTTCGTGGTCAGCTCGTGCGTGATCAGGGTGACTTCGCCTGTGCGGCACAACACCCTGACCGTCCGCGCCACCGGCCCCGCCCAGGCCGTAGCATTGCAGAGGCCCGAACCGAGGGGCGCGTTACCAGCGCCCTGAAGGCGATGTTGCCGCCACCTCGCCCAGATCGCGGCTTTCGACGCGCGCCATGGCGTGGCCGAGACGCCGGTCTCCCAGAACCACGGCGAAGCCCGGAAGCCGCTCGATCAGGCCGAGCATCGACAGCACCCATCTTCGAGTGATGTGCAACAAGCGGGCCTGGATTGTGACTGGATCGGCGTACCGGTTTTCGGCGTCGATCGCGTCCGTCAGGGCGACGTGAAACGGATTATCTGAAGACTGGGTGCTGCTCAGCAGCGCCTGCACAGTGGCTTCCGGCACAATGCATTATGGGAGGAGATTACTGATGATCACGCTTGCCGACTTTGGCGTCGCGGGGATCAGCCAGATCCATGCTGGCAATTCCGCCATCCAGGCGACATGACGCTGAAATAGCTCGTTGATCCTGTCAGGGGCTTTGGTCGGCCCCATCTGGTTCACCGCTGCGGCGGCGCCGCCCTCTGGACGGAACATGTCTTTGCAGAGCCGACGCATTCGGGATCACCATCGCCAGAATTTGGCCCAAGACGCTCTCCAGCCGCTGGAAGCGGTGGAGCGACAGGGGGGTCTTTGCCCGGATGATGGACGGTCTGGCCGAGGAGGCCGCCGCCCCGAAGACGGTGATGATCGATGCGACCGACCTGAAGGCGCACCGCACGGCGACCAGCCTGCGGTCGAAAAAGGGGGTCCCGGCGACCAGCGGGGCCGTCCGATCGGCCGAACGAAAGGGTTCGGGGGAAAAAGAAACTGTCCAGTGGGCAGTTTCGCCCGAGAACGGAACACCAAGCTGCATGCCGTCGCCGATGCCGACGGGCGCCCGATCCGGGGGCGCCCGATCCGGTTCTTCATGACCGCAGGCCAGAAACGGCGATCACAACGGCGCTGTGGCCCTGCCGGGCAGCTTGCCCAACGCGCAATGGCTGCCGGCTGACCGGGGCCAGGACGCTGATCGGTTCAGGGATGCGTTGAAAGACAGGGGATAAAGCCCTGCATCCCTGGCCGGAAGTCGCGCGGCAAGCCTGTCAAGCATGACAAGCGCCGCTCCAAACGCCGCAACAGGATCGAGATCATGTTCGGACAACCGAAGGACCGGCCAATCGTCGGGAAAACAGTCCCCGGACCGTTTTCTGATCCTCCTCATGGGGCGCCACCCGCGATGACAGCTGCCCCAAGGTCTTCCTCGCCGCCATCACCCTCGCCGCAGCCGTCATGTTCCGGCTGTGACGCGAGAATGAGCCGTGACCCTGGTCAGATGTAACTCGCACCAGGACAAATTTGTCCGGCTCGGATGTCCGGATCTTGCAGATGCAATGAAGGTTGTGAGGCTGCCGAGGATCGTGAACCTGCGCGGAGAGTTGCAGGCTGCCCTGAAGTGCGCGAGAGGCGTGCGCAATTCATTGTAACTGTTGCAGGAAGACATGTGCCCTTCGGCGAGCCGTTCCCGTGAACCGGCCGGTCCGCCTCATCGTCCTCATTCGTGCGGTTCATCCGTCCGAGGGGGTTGTTTGCCGGAATAACCATCTCGCGGATTGCTTGCTGATCCTCATCACTCCAGGGTGTCAAGGCTTTGTCGGGTGGAGACGCTCCTGCCTGCCTCGGAACCCTAGACCTGTGGCAAACCGCGCCGGAGCTCGCAGATCATGTCAAGGCGCATACGACTGGATGAAAGGCGTTCTGGCTCCGGGGCTGCTTGAACCGCATTGAATAACGTTGTCGGTAGGATTGGTGGGGACCCCGAGGAATGAGCCGCTTGGCGGCGACTGCTTCGGACCTGTGCTGCAGGAACTCCCATGCGGTACGCCTGTCGGCTTTGTTAGCGATCCGGATCAAGGCAGCCTTGCTCGTGCTGGTGCCTGAACCGCTCCGGATTTTCCGGAAGCTGATTACGGTCAGTTACGCGGCCATGTTATCGGCTTCCAGAGCCGGGATGCATCGGCGGGGCCAGGCGATGCTTGATGCCGGGGTCGGCGCAGAGGCGGTCGAAATCGTGGTTGCCGGTCGCGGCCCCGCGGCGAAGGCCGAACAGGCGATCGGTGAACTCCTT
>VGDE01000267.1 GCA_016869875.1 Alphaproteobacteria bacterium | reverse complement strand
CCTGCGTCATGCCGTAATGGTCGCGCAGATCGACGAACAGCACGCCCCCGTGGTCGCGAACGCGATGCACCCAGCCCGACAGGCGGACGGTGTCACCGGCATTGGCGGCTTTCAGATCGCCGCAGGTATGGCTGCGATAGGCATGCATGAGCGTTTCCCCACTAATTCAGCCCCCGCACAAAGCGCGGGACGGGCGGGAAGTCAACCACTCAGAAAGGCGCCTCAGAACGGGCGCACCACGTTGCCGGCATAGAAATAGGCCCCCATGCCGACGGCGAAAAGGACATTGCCCGCCACGGCATGCAGCGCCCAGGCCGCCGGAAAGCCGTGACGCAGATAGGCGCGGGCAAAGATCCAGCCGCCGACAAAGGTCATGATCGCCACGATCCAGGACCAGAACATCAGGTGGGCAAAGGCAAAGATGGCCGCGTTCAGGGCCAGTGCCGCGTTCCCATGCGGAAGAATCGCCCCATAGCGATGAAAGAACAGCGGCCGAAAGATCAGTTCCTGCGGCAGGGCCGACAGGATGGGATAAAAGGTCCAGATGACCAGCAGGAATTCGGGACGGTTGCGGATGATGGCAAAGCGCGCATCGGGGTGGCTGATGGTCAGGATGATCCAGCCCGCGACAAGGGTCGCTGCGGCGATCCCTGCCAGTTCCAGCCAGGGCATCCGCCGCCAACCCCGCACCAGCACCCGCCACTGGAAGCCGCCCGTCAGCCATAGCAGGCCCATGCCCGCCAGGCTGAAGATGGCCAGTGCCGTGAACAACTGGTCCGGCGGAAGGAACAGCGCGATGGCCAGCGGCGCCCCGATATAGAGCGCCGCAAATTCAAGTTTCAGCCAACGGTGCGGCGCTACCGCACCAGACGTCTCTGCAACCATTGTGCCCAATCCGCAGCCGAGCCCGCAAAGGCGTTGATGTCGGTGTCGCCCTGGATGCCCGGAACGATGCCGGTCCCGGTATATTGCCAAAATGTCCAGCGCTGACCCGGATAGGTGATGCTGGGATGGTCGGCGGTCGAGCGCAGCCAGAATTCGGCGTTCATGCGGCCCAACTGGTTTTCGCGATAAAAATCGACGGTCGTGTAGATGACCGGCCGCTGGCCATAATGGCGGGCCACGATCTGCATGAAGATCTCGGCCTCACGCAGCACCTCGGCGGCGGGAGGACGACGCGGGCAATTGCGCGAATTGGTCCACTCCAGGTCCAGGACCGGCGGCAGCGACCCCGCTTCGCGCGGGACGTTCCGGATGAACCAGTTGGCCTGCTCGGCTCCCGTGCGGCAGAAGTAATAGAAGTGATAGGCCCCGCGCGGAATGCGGGCCTGCGCGGCCTCGTACCAGTAGCGGCGGAAATTCGGATCCGAATGGTCCCCGCCCTCGGTGGCCTTGATGAAGGCAAAGCTGATGCCTGCGCCCCGCACCCGGTTCCAGTCGATGTCCCCCTGCCAGCGGGAGATGTCGATGCCGTGCACCGCATGGCCATAGGGCGCGCCGTTGCGCCAGGGATGCGGCCGGCGGTCGCCCAGCTGCGGGTTCGCGCCGGGTCCGGGCGCGACCTGGTATCCGGTGGGCGCACCGCCCCGCGGCGGCGTGCGCGCGCAGGATACGGCAAAGGCCAGCACGGCCAGCCCCATCACCAGTCGTGTCAGAAATTTCATGCCTGCCCCGTCCTTCCCTCAGAAGATGACTGCTCGAGACGCTTTCCGCGCCATTAAGCTGCGTTATCTCAAAAGCGTGAGGCATTGTCATCGTCCGGAACCGGTCACGGTTACGTCAGGTAGCAGAGGGCCGACGCAAAGGAAAAAGGCCCGGAAAAGATCCGGGCCCTTCGGGTGTCGTCAGTTGGTGGCGGCTGGTGCCACGGCCGAATCTCCGACCGGCGTTTCCGGGGCACCGGGCGACTCGGGGTCTGCACCCGCCGGCATGTCGTCGGTGCCGGCCGGGGCCGTGCTGCCGTCGGCCGGCGTGTTGCCGCCCGGCGACAGCGGCGACGAGGTTTCCATGTCCGTGCCTTCGGCCTCGCTTATGGGCGTGCCTGCCGGGGGCGGGGTGGTGGTGATCCCCTCGTTCCGATCGTCCCCTCCCATCTGGAAGACCAGAAAGGCGATAAACGCTGCGGCCAACGCGACGGCCAGCGCGATCAGGGCAGGCTTGTGCCGGGGTGCGGCGCGCTCAGGCTCATGATTGTGGGACATGGGGGGTTCCTCGGACTTCTGGATTCGCCCCGGAACGTCTCATGGCTGGTCAGGGTTCCGATCCGGGACCAGCTTTCCGGGGTTCAGGATGCCCCGGGGGTCCAGGACCGCCTTGATGTCGCCCATGACCTGCCATGCCTCGCCATGCTGCGCCGGCATCAGGCTGCGCTTGCCGATCCCGATGCCATGTTCGCCGCTGATCGTGCCCCCGACCTGCAAGGCGCGTTCGGCCATGCGGGAGGCAACCTGCTTGGCACGGGCCATCTCGTCCGGATCGCCCGGATCGACCAGCAGGACCGAGTGGAAGTTTCCGTCCCCCACATGCCCCACCATCGGGCCCATCAGCCCCGAGGCCGAGATGTCGGCCGCCGCCGCCGCCACCGCGGCCGGGAGGTGCGACATCGGCACGCAGACATCGGTGATCACGCCGGCCGCCCCCGGCCGCAACGCAAGGGTCGCGTGATAGGCGCCGTGCCGCATGCGCCACAGCCGGGCCCGATCCTCGGGCGTGGTGGCCCAGTCAAAGCCCTGGGCGCCGAACTCCGTTGCGATCTCGCCGAAACGGGCGGCATCTTCACGAACCGCGCCCGGCGAGCCATGGAACTCGATCATCAGATGCGGCTGCTCGGGCAGCGATGTGCCGGAATGCAGGTTGAAGGCGCGTGCCGTCTGCGCGTCCACGAACTCGATCCGCGCCATGGGAATGCCCGACTGGATCGTGGCGGTCACGCATTCCACGGCATGTTCCAGGCTGTCAAAGGCGCAGACGGCCGAGGCGATCTCTTCGGGCTGGCCGTGCAGGCGCAGGGTTAGCTCGGTGATGACGCCCAGCGTGCCCTCCGAACCGACGAAAAGGCCGGTCAGGTCATAGCCGGCGCTGGACTTGGCGGCGCGGGTGCCGGTGCGGATGACCCGCCCGTCGGCCAGCACCACCTGCAGCGCCAGTACATTGTCGCGCATCGTGCCATAGCGGACCGCCGTGGTGCCGCTGGCGCGCGTGGCGGCCATCCCGCCCAGGCTGGCATTGGCACCCGGATCGACGGGAAAGAACAGGCCGGTGGCGCGCAGCTCGGTGTTCAGCGCTTCCCGCGTGACGCCCGGCTGGACGCTGGCCTGCATGTCCTCGACCCGGACCTCCACCACCCGGTCCATGCGCTGCAGGTCCAGGCTGATGCCGCCCTGCGTCGCCAGCGCGTGCCCCTCCAGCGAGGTCCCGGTGCCCCAGGGCACGACCGGCACCCCCGCCGCGGAACAGGTCCGCAGCACGGCCGCGACCTCTTCGGCCGTTTCGGGAAAGGCGACGGCATCAGGAGCCGGCGCCCGGTGAAAGCTTTCGGAGGCGGCGTGGTGATCGCGCTCGCCGCGTCCCGTGGTAAAGCGCGCGCCCAGTCTGGCGGTCAGGTCCGCCACCAGCGTGTCCGGCAAGGTCATCGGCAATCCTTTGCTGAAAGGGCGCAGATTAACGACCCGCGGGCACTTGGCAACAGGCGAAGGCCTCTGTCATCAAGGCGTCGTGGCGGCCAGATATTCCGCGGCCACCCCTTCGACCCAGAGGTTCCCATGATCCATTCAATGCCCGAGGGTCTGACGCCCGACACCCCTGCCGCCACCGACCGTGCCTTTGTGACGCTTGTCAGCAATCCTGACTATCTTCCGGGCGCCGAGGCACTGCTGCGTTCGCTGCGCCTGACCGGAACCGGCGCGGATTTGGTGGTGATGCATCGGGGACTGGACGAGGCGCAGCTGGCGCGCCTGCGCCGGCACGGCGCCCGGCTGGTCAGGGCGGACCTGCTGCCCACTTCGGTGCAGTTCGACGAGGCTCATGCCCGCGACGCCCTCCATGCCCGGGCGAACTTCACGCGGGGCACCAAGCCCGATTTCCACACGCCGCTTGAAAACTTCGTCAAGCTGCGGTTGTGGCAGCTGGACTACGACCGCTGCGTCTTTATCGACGCGGACGCGCTGGTGCTGCGCCCCGTGGACAAGCTGTTCGACATGCCCGAATTCTGCGCCGCGCCCAATGTCTATGACGGGCTGGACGGGTTCCACCGCATGAATTCGGGCGTCTTCACGGCGCGGCCCCATCCGGACACCTACCGCAGGATGCTGACCCATCTGGACCGGCCGGGCGTCTTCTGGCGTCGAACCGACCAGACATTTCTTCAGGATTTCTTTCCCGACTGGCACGGG
>VGDE01000266.1 GCA_016869875.1 Alphaproteobacteria bacterium | reverse complement strand
GCCCAAGCGGGTGTTCCAGCGCTGGATCGCCGGCGGCACGACGGCTGCGCCCGCAGGCGGGCCTCGATCTCGCCCAGATCATATGGCTTGACGACATGATCGTCAGCCTGGACATCCAGACCGGCGATGCGCCGGGAAATCTGGTCCTGTGCCGTCGCGATCACGATCGGCACGTGATTTCCTTGCCGGCGCAGGCTGCGCAACAGCGACAGGCCAGATCCGTCAGGCAGCGCCAGGTCAAGAAGCGCCGCATCGAACTGCGCGACCGCCAATGCCTCCTCCGCCTCGCCCAGGTCAGCGGCATGATCCGTCAAGATTACGCGTCGCGATCTCCTTTTCCCTGACGAAGCGCAGTCCTTGTCGATACGCGTGCGGCTGCCTCTGAGACGCCGGTGCCTCCTTGGCGCTGATTACCCGGCCAGCGGCCGGTGGCGCTTGAACGTGGGTCGGATTGGAGAAGGTAATGCTCGCAAGACTGTTCACCGACTGGCGCAGCAGAGCAGACCTGTACGCCGGAACCCGTTCGCGGCGATCGGCCTCGGTCACTGATAGATGAGCCGGCGGAACAGCCGTTTTCAAAGCGACAGATCGCCATGGTCGTGCTTTACATCCCTGGCCGGCCCCCAGCCGAGCCGCCACGCTGTTCCAAGCCGCAACATGATGCTTGGTATTCGCAAAGGCGATGGTCAAGAAGCTCCACCCTTTTTCTTTGGTCGCCGGCACTTTACGGAATGCTGCCGAGGAACGTGGGCCTGTTGCAGCGCATCAGTCTGACAAGCAGATCCGATGGAAGACATGAACTTCGGCGGTCCGCTGCTCTGGATCATTCCTCTTGCCCTTGGGCCTCCTCTGAAGGAACGCCTCTGAAGAACCGCCGGTTGACCGGCGTAACGCGCAATGGTGGCGCGACCACCAGCCGGACGGTTTCTGATGAGGCATCATCTGTGATCGACACGGGCATCCGGGCCATCCGCATGACGAGGATACCGGCGCTGCCTTCAGAAAACCCTGCCGCCGGAACGGTCATGCGGCGCTTTGGCAGGCGCGGAGAAGAGACGGAGTGCCGTTCCTGCCGTGCCATGTCGAAGCTGCTGACATAGCAGGCGGTGACGGCAGCGTGCCGCATTTGCCGTCATAAGCTGCACGATACCGCCAATTGAGAACGACCCGATTTACCGCCAATTGGGAACGACCCGATTTGCAAGGCTGCAGCAGCGCGACGGGTACTTCCGGAAAGCCACCCGGTGGCAGCTGCCATCACAACAACCCTTCCCCGCGAAAGGAAACCTCCGACTCCTTTCCAATGACGATGTGGTCATGGACGGTGACGTCAATGGCCTCGCAGGCCGCCGCCACCCTTGCGGTCATCAAGATATCTTCCCTGCTGGGCGTGGGATCACCGGAAGGGTGGTTGTGGACCAGGATGACCGCGCTTGCATTCAGTTCCAGCGCCCGTTTCGCCACCTCGCGCGGGTAAACTGGAACATGACCAACCGTGCCGGTGCCAAGTGCCTCGTCCGCGATCACCGTGTTCTTGCGGTCGAGAAACAGCACGCGGAACTGCTCGGTCTCCCGATGCGCCATGCAGGTCCGGCAATAGGCGATCAGGGCATCCCAGGAGGAGAGTACCTCGCGCTGCAGCACCTTTGCCTGTGCCATCCTTTGCGCAAAGGCATCCACCAGCCTCAGTTGAAGATAAACCCAGCGGTCGGCACCTTCCACCTGCAGGACGCGATGCTCGGAGGCGGCCATCACCCCGTTCAGGTCGCCAAAGGCCGCAAGAAGGCGCTTGGCCAGAGGCTTCACGTCGATCTTGGCAATGGCGTTGAACAAAAGCAGTTCAAGAAGCTCGTATTCGGGCATGGGGACGTGGCCGCCCTCCAGGAACCTCGTGCGCAATCGTTCGCGATGCCCCCAATAATGCGGCCGCGCGTTTCCGCTGTTGTCCCGCAGCAGCCCGCCCCCTGCCGCCACATCCGGCTTCAAGCGGTCCGTCATGCGAAACGAGGGGGAATAGGCAGGTTCCGTGACGGCATGAGCAGGCGCCATGCGCGCCTCCAGATCGGCCAGTCCCTTCATGGCCTCCTCGGAAAATCCGGTGGAATGCCACGGTCTGTCGTATGGTCGCGACAAGCCCTCCCGCGCCTCTGGAGCCTGTCCGGTACCTTTGGCACCTGCCTCTGGATGCTGATCTTCCATCCGTGTTCACCTGCATGCGCAATACGTCCGTGACCGGGACGTTCAGACGTTCCAGTCGTTGTGCAGCGAACTTGCGCGATTTAGGTAAATGAAGGATTAACGAGCCCACGGGCGGGGTAACAGAGGCGCGCTCAGGGCATCCTCATTCAGCAGTTCCTTTCGGGTGCGTTGGACAAAGGATATTCACGCCGCCTGGCAGGCGTGATTAAATCTGGTGATCAGGATGGGGACCAGCTTCACGGGAGACATGATGCTGGTCGAAGAACCGTCGTTCTTTGAACAGTTCGTCTTGGCCGTCCGCGCCACAAACAGGCGCGAACCCCCCAGCCAACTATCGTTCTCGAGACATTTTTTGGATCGTCGTGACATCACTCCCATGGCACGATCTGTCTGAAGAGTTCGGCAAGTGGTTCTCGATCACTCGCCGGTTCGGAGGGGGCCCTGACAGATCTCTTCATTCCGCATAGCGTGCCTGCCTTCATCCGATCGCAGTTGCCATCGTGGCGCCATTGGACCAAGCCTGATGGGCGACGACTCCGAATTTGCGGCACAGGCAGTTCGCGGCTGGATTGCAGCCGTCAACGCGAAGATGGCCTGTATCAAACCGAGCTTCCCTTGGGAGAAGGGGTACAGCGAGAGCTCAAGGCCCGGCTCCGTGATGAACTTCTGAAGAGTGACGGCTTCTGCAGCCTCCGGGAAGCTCAATTCATGATCGAAATTTGGAAGGAAGCACGGCAACATCAAGTGTCCACGCAACGCTCTGAGCTATCGACCACCGGCTCCGGACATCATTGGTCCCATGGTCCAGAGCCCCGGTCGAGCACTAACTTCAAGCGGGACCACAAGGGAGGGCTGATCACCACGAATGGGCCTCCTCTAGGCCTTACGCTCGACCTCTCGCGCCACGGCAAACTCGTTAATACCGGCTGTAATTCCAGTTGAGGCGGATTTAATTCCAGCAAAGTGTCTATCTATTTCGGTGGAACTGCTTAAGGTCGCAAATCCGTCCAGTTTTGGCGGCTATCTAGGAGCCACATCATGGCCAAGGGAATGAACAAGCGCAAGCGCGACGAGAAGAAGCCCAAGAAAGAGAAGCCCAAGGTAAATGCTTCGGCGCCGAGCATGAAAGATCCGGTCGCGACCGCTGTCGCGAAGAAGAACTCGTGAGACGCGCTTCCAAGGTTACGACAACTCAGGAAGAGTTCAAGGCGAGGGACGAGGAGAATGCCCGAGCCATTCTTGTGGCATGCGAAGCTCTTGGCCTGAAGGCCGGAGAGGCGCAGGAATTCGCTGACAGGACCATCGTGAACAGTCAGCGGTCCAGGCGCCCGTGCAGAAGCTGACAAGAAATCAGAGGCGGATCATTTCGCCTCCGATGCTTAAGCCACAGCCAGATTCAGGGCTTCTTGTCGCCTATCATAGACCCCGGTCAGCGCTGTCCGGATGTCTCCTACGACGTTGATGTCTGCAAGATCTTTGCACCTGTAATCCTTCCCCCGATTCGTCCGGACAGTTGGACATGAGCACAGGCGCAGATATGGGCCAGTGCTCAGGCCCGAAATGGAGATCCCATCGTTGGCGGCCGTCGGCGCCGTCGGAATGCTGTCGCAAGGCCTTGGATCGTGGAGGAAACGCTGGAGGATCGCACCGGCCCTTCCGTAGTTGCGCCGCGATGGCGTGGTGCCCGAACCCCTTGCATCAGCGGCGGCGGCTTCGGGCCCGAAGGAGGGGATTGCCGTGACTGGGGATGATGACCTCCCCGGCAACAAGGTCATGCGGCCGCTCGGGGACCGCCTGCGCGAGCGGGACGCCCTCTTGGTCGCAGGCGCGGGTGGCCGGGTTCTGCGCGAGGCGCGGGGCAGGGTACGCCCCGGGCATGTTCCTGCGAACAAGGTCCTGGTGATGCGTCCGAACCTCCGCTGCTGCAAGGGTTCGGGGTCATCTGGCGCGCAATGGCGGCATCACCCGCGCCGCCTTGACCATCGATGGCCATGACCGCAGGACCATTGCCCGGAGAGCGGTGGCCGATGCCGGGACCAGAGGCTCGGGCATCCGCGACATCATGCCGGGCGCCGCTGCGGCGCCTGCAGTGGCCCTTGGTCCTTGGGATTCTGCCCGAGGCTGGCTCGCCCCGGATCAAGAGGGTCCTGCAGGTCCGCGCCCGTCACCGGGGCTGAAGCCCTGCCTCACGCCGGTCCTGAGCCCGCAAGGCAACGGGATCTGCGAGGCGGTCGTGAAGACCCTGGCGCCCGACGACATCCGGGCGATGCCGCTGCCCGGCGCACAGGCCGTTCCCGGA
>VGDE01000265.1 GCA_016869875.1 Alphaproteobacteria bacterium | reverse complement strand
GCGTTCCCGCCTTCGGTGAAGCGGTATTTAGAGAGACGCGCCGGGAGAGGCAAGAGCCCAAACGCAGAAAAATCACCTCGAAGGCCACATTTTGTGCAACCCCCTGAAGTTCAACGGAAAGAGGTCGGTCCTCGCGGCTTGCCCCAAGACAGCGGCCGCCGCACCACGGTCCAACGAGCTTTTCAAATGTGGATCAGCCGCTGGCTCGCGTCTGCGCTCCGCCAACTGGCGCGAAGTGTCAGTCGGTGCATGACCATGCGCAAGGCATCTCCGCTTGCGGATGGCAAATCTCAAACGGCATCTGGCATCAACCGCCTCCTTTTATGAAAGACTGGTGACGGAGGCAGCAGGCCGGATTCCCGTGTCGCTCCGAAGATTGAATCTGGCTCCTGATAACGCCGCCAGTGGAGAGCCTGCGCCCAGTCCCGCAGCATATGCCAAGCGTTTCGTATCACATCGAGCAGGCGCTCTCCGGCCCAGGATCTAACAGCTTGACCAAGGGGCGCGGGATGGAGGTGCCGAAACTTGGCCCGTTCTTCCGCTGTGAGCCCTCTGGAAGCAGCGTCAGGCCGGCCATCTGGCCGAAATCTTTTGCGCCAGTTCCGTCAAGGTAGGGGCAACCAGATCAGGAAGGGGCGCGGCAGTGCCGGGCAGCGGTGCATTTGCACCATGCGTGACCAGCGCTCCTTTTCCTCCCAATACCTGCAAGCCGATCGTATCCCAGACATGGCAGGCCACCAGGCACAGTTCGGAAAGCGGCACCTGCAACGTGTCGGACACCAACTGGTAGGTCTGGGGCGCAGGCTTGAAGCGACGGGTCGCCTGCACGCTGAACATGCGCTCGAAGAAGTTCGCCAAGCCTGACCGGTCCAGCGCCGATGGCCCGTCTGAGGGGGGAGAATTGGTCAAGGTTACCATCCGGAAGCCCTGAGCCTGCAGATGGGCAAGGGCTTCGGCCGCATCTGCGTGCGGCGGCATGTGGGCAATGGCAGCGTTCAGCCGACTGATGTGATCCGCGTTGATCTCGACGCCCCTGATCGCGCCGACCATGCGCAGAACAGCGCCGGCAAGCGTCGTGAAATTGTCCTCCAACCCGGCCAGCGACATGGTTTGGGAATAAAGGATCAACTGGGCGAACCAGTCGCGCAACACCTGCTCATCCCCGAACCATGCGCCGAACAAGGGGCGCAAGTGATCAAGATCCAGCAGGGTTTCGTTCACGTCAAAGACCAGAACCGGCCTGGCGGTCATGACAGCACTCCTTGGCGACGCTTCTTGACGATCTTCATGAAAATAGGGAGGCATGTCAAAGAAGGCATCATCTCGCTCTGATCTGGCGAAAAAATGTCGATTTCCCCAGATCTGTCCCCAGAAAATGTGGATAAAAACCCGTCATGCTGCAGAGGAAGGAAATCCCCTGCCCTTTCAATGTTCTGCTTGCCCAATTCCACCATGGACTGGAACAGCGCCGCTTGAACCGGGGGCAGGAAAAGCAGCCACCTGCAGACGCAGCAACCTGCCAGCCTCAACTACATGATCTGAGGCCCTATTGTCAGGTAACGTTCCAAGGGGTGTTATGGATCTACGTCCGCACCATCGGCAGCTCGGGCCTTGCGGGATGGCGAGGCTTGGCAGAAAGCCGTCCCGCTAAGGTCAAACCATCTGGATCTTTTCCAGCCGGGACCGGAGGATGAATGTGGCACCTTCGGACAGGTACTGAACTTGAGGGCTGCCACCCAGGTCGCCCGACAACCCTTTCATCAAGCGGGTGCCAAAGCCTTCGCGGGAAGGAGGGGCCACGGCAGGTCCTCCCCGCTCCTTCCAGAAGAACTCCAGCGCCCCATCGGCCACGCGCCAGGACACGATCACTCGGCCCTTATCATTGGCCAGTGCCCCATATTTCAATGCATTGGTCTTGAGCTCGTGCAGGAGCATCGTGAGGGCTATGGCTGCGCGCGCGTTGAGTGCGATCTCTGGTCCTTCGATGTAAAGTCGTTCGGCATAAGGCCCATCGGTATCCAGGGAGCTTCGGACGATATCTCCCAACGGGGCATCGACATAGGCTGAACTTGTCAGCAGATCATGCGCCCGGCCCAAAGCGGTGATCTGGCCGCTGATGATGGCGGCCACATCCTCCTTGCTCTCGGCCCTGCGGGCGGACTGATGCACGATCGCCTGCACGACAGCCAGCGTGTTCTTCATCCGATGCTTGAGCTCGTCCATCAGCAGCTTGCTGCGGGCCTTTGCCTCGAGCTCGGCAGTTGTTTCAACCACCGTGAGATAGATCCCGCGGACGACACCGCCATCGTCCCAGATCGGGCTGTGAGTGTGGGTAAAAAAGGCGTCCTTTGCCGTTCCGTCGCGATTGGGAGTGTATCGCGCGTTTTCGGTATAATAGCTGTCGCCCGCCAGGACCTTCTGAAAGAAAGGCTCGAGCTGGTCCCACATCTCGGACCACCAGTCGTAGGCCGGCTGGCCAAGATGGCCGGGGTGCTTTTGTCCAAGCCGCGCCGCATAGGCGTCGTTGTAGAAGGTGTAATGCTTGGGACCCCAGTGCACCATGGTGGCAAACTTCGACGTCAGGCAGATCCGCACTGCCGTCTTCAGTTCCACCGGCCAGTCGACCGGATCTCCCATTGGATGGTTTGACCAGTCGATCGCATCAAGAATGGCCGCGCATTCCCCACCAGTTGCAGGGAAAGGGCGGGTCAGGGAAAGATGCCGGTTCATGTGACGACGTTAAAAGCGGCGGGAGGGTGGCACAATACAGTAATTGTCACCCGTGTGCGTGTTTCGGCGCATGCAGTGAGCATCCGCCAAGGGGCCAGGGCTTCACAAGGCCCTTCCTGCCCCAGAAGGAAACATGGCAGGACATCTGGAGGAGCGCGGTCGCAATTCTTTGGGACTGGCGAAGGGGAGGCAGGAGAACAACGAGAACTCTGTCCATGGGGGAGATCGGGAAGAAGATGATTTCACCTCAAGTGGCATGCCCGCTGATCAGGTCCCGGCACGCTCACGTCCTGTTGTTCTCCCGGGGGTGCTTTCGATGCCCGCCCTTGTGCTTGAGGACCCTCTCTACATGTCTCAGAAGGCCAGGCCTCGCCACATCATGAACCGCGGGCCAGGAGTTTGCCTGCGCAGGGCTTCGGGTATAGCGTCCGCCACTGAACAGTTCGTTGCGTAAGGAAGGTGGTCTTATGACATCGGATGCTGGAAATCAGATCACTGCTCTCGATCCGCTGGCAGACTGCCAGGAAATCGCGCGCCTGTTGGCGACCTGCGAATTCTCATGGGATATAGAGCGTGCTCTGGAGTTTGCACTTTTTCGGACCTATGCGCTGCCGTCAATTTCGGGGCTGCTGGACCGGACGGGGGAGTTCGCCCGCCGTCCCCGCAAACGCTATGACGACACCGAGTTGATCCTGTCGGAGATCCTCGAGAACGGCTTTGACAGTGAGCGCGGTCGCCTGGCTCTGGCGCGCATGAACGACATGCACGGCCGCTTCCGGATCGCAAACGAAGACATGCTCTATGTCCTGTCCACATTTGTATTTGAACCCATCAGGTGGATCGACAGGTTTGGGCGCAGGCCGATGACGGAACATGAGAAGTCGGCCTGGTTTCAATACCATCGCGAGTTGGGGCGCCGGATGGGAATCTCTGACATACCCTCTGATCGTGACGGGCTTGAGGCGGTGAACAGGGATGTCGAAGCGACACGTTTCCGGTATGCGGACAGCAACCAGGCAGTCGGCGCGGTCACGAGGGACCTGTTGCTGAGCTTCTACATGCCCAGGTGGCTCTTCGGGATCGGGCGTCCCGCAGCGCACGCGTTCATGGATGCGCCGCTGCTGCAGGCCATGGGTTTTTCCATGCCTCCTGAGTGGCTGAGACGCTTCATGATGATGGCAATGGGGCTGCGCCGCGCGGTTCTGCGCCGGCTGCCACCCCGGCGCCAGCCGCGCCGCCTCACTGAAATCCGTCGCCCCACTTATCCCGAAGGTCACCGGGTGGAAGAGCTTGGCACCTTTCGCTGCGGACCTCCGTAGCGTGACTGAGCCAAGGTGCTTTCACCGTTCTTGCCGCTGTGGCCAGTCGGTTCAGTTCCGTGTTTGGTCAAATGCCTGCCGCGTTTTTGAGGCGGGAGTTGATTGTGCATGTTGTCCGTGTCGAGGATCAATACGATCTGCTCCCCCGGGCGGACCTGCTTCTTTCTGATAGCGGTTGCGCTTGCCAAGCCTGTCATGACGATGGCCTGAAGGTTTGCAATTAACCGCCTGCGGGTGGGCTCGGGGCGCCCGCGCCGGCGCGGAGCCGCTTGGATGCGCAAGCGGGTGGCGCCCCTTGAGCGGCGTCAGGTTGTCCAAGCGCCCTCTGACGACGGTGCAGTCGTGGCGCCAGAAGGCGATCTTGCGGCGGGCATCGTCCAGGGTGTCGAAGATCTCCTCGTTCAGCAGCTCATCGCGCAAGCTGCCGTTAAAGCTTTCGATGAAGGCCCTCGC
>VGDE01000264.1 GCA_016869875.1 Alphaproteobacteria bacterium | reverse complement strand
CCCGCAGCGCAAGACAGGTGTTGGCGAACAGCTTGACAGCCTCCGCCTCGGTCGGTCCGGTCAGCAGCACCGGCACGTCCTTGTCCAGCGCGGCTTCGGTCAGCAGGTCGGCAAAGGCGCGGCCTCGTTCACTGTTTTCGCCCACCACGATTCGCGACGGGTGCAGGTTGTCATGCAGCGCCCGGCCTTCGCGCAGGAATTCGGGGCTGAAGATGACCTGCCGGGTGCCAAGCCGCGCGCTGACATCCTGAGTGAAGCCCACGGGAATCGTCGATTTCACCACGATCACCGCATTCGGGGCCAGCCGTGTCACGTCGCGGATGACGGCCTCGACGCTGCCGGTGTCGAAGTAGTTCGTCTTGGGATCATAGTTGGTCGGCGTCGCCACGATGACGAAATCCGCACCCTCGTAGGCCTCGGCCGGATCCGTCGTGGCGGTCAGGTCCAGATCCTCTTGCGCCAGATAGCGTGCCAGCTCGTCGTCATGAATCGGCGATTTGCGCGCGTTCAGCATCGCAACGCGGTCCTGGTTGACGTCCAGCGCCTTGACCTTGTTGTAGCGCGCAAGAAGAACAGCATTCGACAGACCGACATAGCCGATCCCTGCAACAGCAATGGTTTTTCCTGACATTGACGACGCCTCTTCTAGCCGAACCTGTTATGCCGGCCCAAGGGCCTGCGGCGCGTTATGGCGTGCATTTGCACGGAGTGAAACAGCAATTCTGTCGGATCGGCAGCTTCCCGACACTTGTTCCGGCAAGACGGCAATACAGGTCATCCAACGGACAAACGGTGCTGTCGGCATGCTCGTGCCTGCCTGTCCTCGGCGGGCGCGGAATGTCCGAGCACAGTGACCCCGGCATCAACAGTTCCTCGTCAACGAGCTACACGCCGGTTGCACCAAACCCATATGTGGGGGAGATCGCGGCCTTGGCCGGTGCCTGTCACAGCGGGTGCCATCCCACGGAAGCGATGCTGCTCTTTGATACAAGTTGCAGTCTGGTCTGACCTGCAACTTGTATCGTCATGATGGCCTTTGGCTGGAGCAGATGATGTGGCGCTGCAAGGCGGACGGCAGATTTCGGCCCTCGCCTTGATGCTGATTGAACTTTAACGCCGTGCAGAAGTGACCCGGCCAAGCAGAGGTGGAACCCCTGCATGCTGCCTCAGACCACGACCTTTCCCGGGGGACGCGGTCAGCAGGCAGGTTCCAGCCGTTGGCGATGTTCCCCCACAGATGCCGCCGTTGTGGCCTTGCGGACCTCACCTGCAGTCTTGCGGAGCTTGCAGGTGCCGCACAAGCCAGAGGCGCTTACGCACGGTCCGCGTGAAGGGCTTGGGACCGCAGCAGAAGGGAGCTAGTCATGGGCCCCTAAGCGCAGCATCAGGCTGTTCAGTCATCCCTGCTAGTCGCGTCCGACACAGAAAGGCTCGGGCTTCTCTGCGGTCGGTCGCAATCGCAGACCGGGCAGGCATGCGACGTCACGTTCCAGCAGGTCGTGAAGGATGATGTCGGCCGGGCAGCGCGCGGCGTGAACAGAGACGATGTCCGGGACCTGCGCCTGGTCCCGAGCCTCATCGTCGCCGACATCATCGCCATGATGCCCGAGGCTGCGGAAATGACAGGTACTGCTGAGTCCGGTGGCGGTGAAAGCTGAAGCTGCCGGCCGAAAGCCTTCAGCCGCGTTCCAGAGCGGAGATGGTCAGCATCCGACGGGTTTCGACCGACGCGGACTGCGCCTGATGTTCGCCGAGATGGACAGGGACCGCGGCGGGGATGAACTGATCGTGTATCTGCGCTGTTCGGCCGCCCGCTGCATCCTGAGGCCCGAAGCCATCATGCCGCAATACCAGTCGGTCAGGCGGATGGCGCCAGATTCCTGGCCCGCGGATAAGATCGGGGCTCGTAGGCGACAGGAGGCCGCGCTGGTTTTCCTCGACCACCTGGCGATCCTCGTGGTTGCCAGCCAGCCACGCGGTCGGCTTTTCACGTCATCGTCCACGCCTTTGACCGCATCCATGCGCATCACCCTTCTGGTCGTGACCTGTCCTTGGGTCGGGCTGATCGAGAGGATGCGGAAGACGATCGCGTGATCCGGCAGCAAGTGGATCAGCTGGACCGGAAGTGCGGGAACATCAGGCCGCCCCTGTCGTTCCGGGGCATCGCCCCCCCGCTTGGTGCGGCCTTGCCGGACATCGTGAACCTTTCCTGATGATCCATCAACGGCACGCGGGACATGTGCCACTGCATGCCAAGGACGTTCACGAAGCAGGCCGGCAAGTTCGCGGCGGTGCAACGGTCCCAGTGAACCGGGATCCGGGCGAGACCGCATTCGGCCCTTCCATCACCGCCAGCAGGGGATTGCCGGAAAAGCTCCGGCAGAGAGACGGATGCGAACCCCGCAGTGAAAGCAATCGCGGTCGTTCTCCATCACCAGCTTCCAGTTTCCCTTTTTCGCGATTGCCGAGGTACAGACGATCCTGGCCTCCGCCAGACCCGACGGCGCGACATGGCGCATCAGGTAAACCGACAATCCGTTGAGGACGGGCGGGATTTGCGTCAGGTTCATGCAGTGCGCGAGCTTGAGGCTGTATCTCGACGGGTCGAAGCTGGGCCCCCTGTCGCGGCCATCAAGCACCTGGCCAGCCAGGTCGTAGGTCCGCTGGTGCCAGCTTGGTGTTTCTGCCGTTGACCGGTTTGGCAGATCGTCGCACCTGGCCAGCCGCATCAGTTATCCATCGAAGCGAAGGGGACGATCGGTCAGATCGCGCCCGCCGCCGCCAGCTGCCTGTGATTCTGGCCCGATCCAGCAAGCCGCTCTTGCAGCAGGGCGCGCAGCTCGTTCATCATCGCCTGCGGCCGGGTTACGGTTCACGGTTTGAAACAGCGAACTGGCCTGAAGATCGTCAGTCATGGTGCTGGTCAGCCAGCCTTCTTGGCGCGGCACGATCCACATCCACCGGTCCGCCTGGTGGTGCAGTCTTGCATGACGCAGGTCGACATAGCCGGCGGCATCCTCGATCTGCGCCAGCCGCGGCAGGTTGCTGGTGACCGTTTGCATCACGATCGGGGCGCGGGTGGGAAACGTGGCCAGATGGGCGCGGATCATCGGAACCTCGGTCGGATATTCAGGATCAGTCTTGACCGTTGCCGCAGCTGAACGCAACGCCGCAGGATCTGCAATGCCAGCCGCATGTGAGGCCGCATCACCATCCAATCTGCCTTGATTGGACTCTGCCCGGACAGGAAGTGTCCGTGCCTTTGGCGGCTCCGACAGCACTTTTTATTGAATTAGTGGAAAATACTTCCGAACTCTTGGCAAATGATGGCCCGCGTCTTATGACTGCCCAAGGGCAGCATGACCTGCCCGGGCAGCAGGAGGACCAGCCATGAACCGCAGCATCGCCCACCGCCAGGGACTGGAGGTCGATCAAGATTTTGCCGCCTTTGTCGAAGCAAAGGTGCTGCCCGGTACAGGAGTCGATGCCGACCGGTTCTGGAAGGGCTACGCCGACCTGCTGAAGGGTTTCGCAGCCGAGAACCGCGCGCTGCTGGACCGGCGCGCCGAGTTGCAGGCGCAGATCGACACCTGGCACAAGGGCCGTGACGATCAGGCGTGGGATGCCGCCGCCTATCGCACCTTTCTGAGCGAGATCGGCTATCTGGCGCCTGAACCTGCGCCCTTCATGATCGACAACGGCCGTGTCGATCCCGAGATCGCCACCACCGCCGGCCCTCAGCTGGTGGTGCCGGTCAGCAACGCCCGCTTTGCCCTGAACGCGGCGAATGCGCGGTGGGGCTCGCTTTACGACGCGATGTACGGCTCGGACGTGATGGGGCCGGTGCCGGCAGGCGGCATCGACGAAACGCGCCGCGATGCGGTCGTCGCACGCGCGGCGGCCTTTCTCGACCAGACCTTCCCGCTGACCGCAGGCAGCCATTCCGACATCACCGAATATTCGATGGACGCCGAAGGGCTGCGGGCGGTGACGGCGGGCGGCACGGTGCGGCTGGCCAGCCCGGCGGCTTTTGTCGGTACGCGGACCGAGGGTCAGGACACGGGCTATGTTCTGCGCCATCACGGCCTGCATGTCGAACTGGTCGTGAACCGTCAGCACCCGATCGGTGCGGCATCGCCGTCCGGCCTGCGCGATGTTGTGATGGAAGCGGCCCTGTCGGCCATCCAGGATTGCGAGGACAGCGTGGCCGCCGTGGATGCCCGGGACAAGATCGCGGTCTATGGCAACTGGCTGGGGCTGATGAAGGGCGACCTGTCGGAAAGCTTTGAAAAGGGTGGCAAGACCCTGACGCGGCGGCTGGCAGAGGATCGTGTCGTAACCCGCCCCGATGGCAGCACCGTCACCCTGCCTGGACGCGCGCTGCTGCTGGTGCGCAATGTGGGTCACTTGATGCCGACCGACGTAGTCCGCATGGACGGGCACGACACGCCCGAGGGGCTGATGGACGCGATGGTCACCGTCGCCTGCGCCATCCACGACCTGAAGAAAACTGATGGACTGCGCAACAGCCGCGTGGG
>VGDE01000263.1 GCA_016869875.1 Alphaproteobacteria bacterium | reverse complement strand
GTCCGGGCGATCGCATCCCCTGAAGTCTGGAAGCCCCCCCCTAGAGGGGCCACCCGTCCGTCCCGATGGTTGCTGCCCTGTTCCAACCTTCGTCCCGCGCTGTCTTTGCCTCATGGCATGGGGCACATAGCGATTGCAGGTTGTCCATATCGTCGGTGCCGCCGTGCGCCTTTGGGGTGCGATGGTCAACGGCATGATCGCGCAGCTTGACGCATAGCGGGGTCAGCCTGCCTTGCCTCATGCACTCCTGGCAGAGGTAGTTGTCGCGCTTGAGGACCAGCTTACGGGTTCGGTCCCAGTCGCTGCCGTATCCCCTGCTGTGCCTGCTGCCTTTACCGTCCCACTTGCGCGCCATCTGCCGCACCTTCCGTCCACGCCACCAACAGATGCGTCATCCCCAGCATCAGCGCCGAGATGAACGCGTGCCTACCATCAAGCAGCACGAAACGCTCTCCATCCCATCGTCCGTTGGGGCATGGGAAAGCCTGATGATCGCCCAAAGCCAGTTGCTTGCGGTATGCTGCTTCCACATCGCCCACGGCCATCCGAGCCCTGCACGCCATGGTGATCTGCTCGATGGGCACATAGCCCGTTACGACGCGATGACCAGGGGCGACGGATATGCTGCGGTCCTGGGGTGTCCAGACGGTCATGCGGCTGGCCTCGCGTCAGTCTGCGTCCTCATCCTCGAACGGGTCATTGCCACCGCGCATTCCTGCCAAGGTCATGCCGGGCGGGAGGAACACCGCCTCAATACCGTAAGCCGCCAACCGGGCCATCACGTCAAGGCGCTGGCCTACGGTGACAGTAGCATCGCACTCAAGGATTGCGCAGGTATCCAAGTGGCTGGCCTCCGCTATGTTGGGCTATCCGGCCTTGCCGTGGGAAAGCGGCCTTGTGTTTGGCCCGTCAGCGTCCTTTGCCCACGGGGTTCATGTGGACGCTGAAACTTGTTGGCACCTGCACAGGGAATTGAACCCTGCCCTTCGGTTTTGGAGACCGACGCGCTACCGCTACACCATACAGATGCAGGGGATCACCAGAGATGATGCGCGCGATGATCCATTGAAGTCGGCCCCTAATGCAAACGCGGCGCCGATCTCTCGGGCCGCGCGCTATTATCAACTCGCAATACTTGCGATAGTGCCAAGATGCCTGTCAATCGCGGGTATGTCAAGCGATTGCGTCAAGACCTTCACACAGCCGCTTGATATGGCGGTCCCGTGCTGCAATGCCGCCGCCTGACCAGATCGCCTTGTCCTCGATCACCACACGCTCCAGCACCGGCTTGGACGCCTGCGGAACATCCGCCCATAACTGGTGAAAGAACCGCCGCGCGTCGATCCTTGCCGCCTGCGGGTCACTGTAGCCTGATACCCGCACCTCATTCAATGCCGCCAAGGGGTCACGGTCCCGCAGCCCATCTGCTGCCATGCGCAGCTTTTCAGCCGCAGCGACCTGGCGCTTGTCCAGATGACCAGCCTGCGCATAGATCGCCACCCAGGATTGACGGCGCATCCGCTTGACGTTGTTCGGGTTGGGCGTTTCTTTCCCCGTCTCCGGGTCAATCTCGGTTGCCGGTTCCTGGCGCAACCGATGGCGGTTTGCCGGTCCCATTGCGCCCTCATCCCAAGGGGACGGGGCGAGAGTGACCTTCGGTGCGGCCTTGGCCTTGCGCGCTCTACGGGCTCTGCTCATGCGCTGTCTCCTGTGGGGTAGGTCTGTTCGCCCAGGCTGACCGGGATGCCGCCGTCGGCCTTCCGTTCGTCGCAGATGGCGTTCAGGCGGGCGTCCTCTGCCTCCCTCTCCGCTGCCTCTGCAATTGCGATCAGTTGGGTTGCTGCATCGGCGGTCGCCGCGAACGCTTCGGCCATCGCAGTCAACGCATTGCGCATAGCCATAGCGGCTTGTTCCAGCGTCGTGCGGTCACTCATCGCCATCCTCCTGCTGCCAGTCGGCTGCGTCACCCGCGCCTAGCGCCCTGCATGCGGCGTCCACTCCGTCGCGGTTGTAGGCGTCCCTGGCGGCTGTCTCGCGGGTGTGCTGGGCCTTGCGTTCGCGCTGGCGTTGGACGCGCCTTGTTTCGCGGTGGTCGGTCATGCGGCAGCCTCCATGCTGTCCACGAGGGCGATGCGTTCCCCTATCCACTCCATGCAGTTGACGGCCATGCTATTCCCAAGGGCCTTGTAGCGCGGGCCATCGGGGCATTGGTCGGCTGGCTTGTTACGGTAGGGGATACGGGTGAAGTCGTCGGGGAAGCCTTGGAGGCGTTCACATTCGATAGGGGTCAGGCGACGAACGGCCATTGGTTGGGCGACGTAGCTGCGGGATGACCCTCCAGAGGCTGCACGGATGTTGGCAGTGTCGTGCGGTCCTTCTGGCATCGCGCCGCCTTCCCGGCCGCGCATGTCAAAGGCAACGGCCATCGGGTTCTCGGCCTGCAACGTCTGGTTCACGTCGAAGTCAACCTGCGGGACGCTCATTTTCGCCCCGAAGCTGATCGGCGGAAAATGCCCAGCTGCGGCCCCTTCTGGTCTGCCTCCTGCGCCGCTGCTAAAACTGTCGCGGCAGATCGCACCCGCAACAGGCACCATGTAGCCTGCTGCGGCATGATCCGCGCTGTTGCTGAACCCGCCTGATTGGGCGCAAGACTTCATGGTTCCCGCTACTTCTGGGATGAAATCTTCGGTTTCCCAATCGAGACGCTGGCAAGCGCCGCGTGTAAGACACTTGGCAGCACTTTGCCCCGCTTCTCGGCGCGGCGCAGGATCCCCTGACAGGCTTTCGCGGTCAAATAGAACCGCTGCGGCACGTCGCCAGTCTCCAAGATATCCGACAACGAACACACGGCGGCGTCGTTGTGGGACGGCCCAAGGAAAGCGGCGTGTTCTGACGTGCTGAGCGTCAAGAGCGCGGTATGCGACCCCATACCCGAGTTCTTGAAGTCCGGCCAAGAAACAGGAGAACGCATGGTCTTCGTCGCTGTCGTATTCGTCAGTGACCACGACTTCTTCCCCGACTTCGGGTCCATCGTCACCGTCCAAGTCGATTTCCGGCGGACACGGATCGGGAGCGTTGTGGGAAGTTGCGGAGTAAACTCCGGGGACGTTCTCCCAGACCACCCATTTGGGCCGATACTTTGCAGCGATGGCAAGATATGTGAGGGCGAGGTTCCCCCGAGGGTCAGCCAATCCTTGGCGCAATCCCGCGACTGAGAACGATTGGCAGGGCGTTCCTCCGACCAGAAGGTCAACTGGTTCATTCGGCCATTCCTTGAACTTGGTCATGTCGCCCAGGTTGGGGACGGACGGGTAATGGTGGGCCAGAACCGCAGACGGGAACGGCTCAATTTCGGAGAAGGCGACGGGCTGCCAGCCGAGCGGGTGCCAGGCTTGGGTTGCGGCCTCGATGCCAGAGCAAACGGAGAGATAGCGTATCATGCCGCCGCCTCCTGCTGCACATCCAGCCCGTCGGTCAGGTAGGCCATGACGCGATCCACGTGCAGTTCCTTGCCTGCCATGGCCGCGACACGATGGGCGTCTGCGCTGGTGAAATATGCGCGGGCGTCGGCCAGTTCGGCGGCGTAGGACGCGATCAGGCGCCGCTTGCCGTCGATGCTTGCCATGCGCTCACGGCGGGCGGCGGCTTGCAGGAGGGCGCGGTAGTCCGCGATCACAGCAGCTAGGACAGATGCCCAGAGGTGGTGATAGGGGGCGATTTCAGAGGGCGTCATGGTCATTTCCCCACCTTGGCAAAGGTGCGGGCCTGTGCCGCCATCCGCTCCGCCATCAGCCTGTCGCTGTAGCCTGCCAGGGCAGCACGCAGCTTGGCGCGCATGATGTCGCTGGCGTCAGGCGCAAGCCAATTCCCCAGCGTCCGCCCCTTCACCTGCAAGTCGCGGGCCATGGCCGATTTGCTGGACCAAGTGTGGCCCCCCATGGTGATGGGCTTGCCTTGGCCTCTGTTGCCCGGCACGCCTGACCGGCCCTTGCCCATCCGGTCCAGATTACCGTGGGTGCGCAGATGGTAATACGCGCAGGACGAATTGACCCCTGCGGCTTTCGCGGCATCGACGGCGTTGCGGTGCATCCTGCCGCGCCATGAGGCGGGCGAACCTTCCGACAGGCCCAGCATGTCCAGGCTGCCGTGCGTGTCGATGTGGTAGTGGATCGTTCCGGGCCGGACGCCCAAGGCGCGGGCCGCAGCCGCTTGCGACGGGTAGATCGTGCCGTCTCTGTCCATGACAGGCTGGGCGCGGTGATGGATGGTCATGCCTCGCTCCTCCGCGCCTTCTCGTTGCGCAGACCGCTCATGATCGTGGTGTGATCGCGGCGGAACACGCGACCTATCTGCGAAAGGCTGAAGCCCTCGCGGACGGCCATGTAGTAAATCACCTCACGGACACGGCAGAGATACGCGGCGCGGTTGCTACCCATGACGGCGGCGTAGCTGGTGCCGGTTTCTGCGCAGACCTGGCGGGCGATCTCGCGGACGGTCGCGCGGTTGCCGATGTTGGCAATGGCCGCGCGGTCGGCATCGGTCA
>VGDE01000262.1 GCA_016869875.1 Alphaproteobacteria bacterium | reverse complement strand
ACCGCTCCGAGCCCGATGGCGAGCGGCAAGGAGTTCACCGATCGCCTGTTCGGCCTTCGCCGCGGGGCCGCGACCGGCAACCACGATTTCGACCGCCTCTGCGCCGACCCCGGCATCAAGCATCGCCTGGCCCCGCCGATGCATCCCAGACCAATGGCATGGTCGCGCGCTTCAACGGCCGGATCGAAGACGTCCTGCAAAGCCACCGCTTCCGCAGCGGCGAGGATCTTGAACAGACCATCCTTCGATAGGTCCGGCTCTGCAACGGTCAGCTCCCGCAGTCAGTGTTGAAGGGGCAAACGCCCCTCCACGCGCTCAAGGTCTGCCAATGGCAAAGGCCGGACCTCTTCAAGAAGCGGCCGTATGATCACGTGGGATGTGGCACAAAGGGCTGCCCGTTCTGCCGGAATGCCGAAATCCTGTTCGGGTGGGCCTGCCTCTTGCCGTGTGACAAGGCAGCGCCAAGCCTTGAAAGGGTGGCGGGGCCGCAGGGCTTTGACAGCTTGGGGCATCAAGACGCACGATGCCGGGCGGGGAGGGCAACCCACGGGAGCTGCCCATGATCGAATTGATGTTCGTTGCCTGCCTGTCCGCCCAGCCCACCGCCTGCCAGGACCGCAGCCTGCTATTCACCGACGACGTCAGCGTGATGACCTGCATGATGGCTGCCCAGGCTGAACTGGCCAGATGGGCCCGCAACCATCCGGCCCAGCAGGTCCGGCGCTGGACGTGCCGACATGTCGCCGAAGGGAACGCCCGCGCCTAGAGCCCCGACACACGCAGCAGCACAAAGACCGACCGCTGCTTCTTCTTGATCCGGTCGTCGCTGACCAGCAGGAACAGGTCATCCCCCACCTGCGTCAGCCCCTCATAGTCGGCATCCGTGATGCCGGGAACCTCGATTGGGGCGGTGGAACTGTCGGCGCAGGTTCCGTCCCGGCAGGTTCTGGGGTCGATCACCCGCAGATCGGGGCGCAGCGGCACGGCGGTCATGCCACTCCGCACGAACGGACGCCTCGGGAGGGAAGACGGCCCCGCCGCCCGCACCCGCAACGGCATCCTGCGCCGCACCGGGCGCTTCGGTCGGGCCAACCGGAAGCACGGGCCGGGCGGTCACATGCGGCGCCGGATCGAGGCGAGCACGCGCGGCCTCACATTCTTCGGCGAGCGGATCGCCCCACGAGATCCCGACCGACAAGCGGCCGACGTCCACATCCGCATCGCTCTCATGGACCGCTCAACGCGCTCGGCACCGCCGGGACAGTGCGCGGGGTATGAGGTCAGCGGGGCAAGGGGAAGGCGCGATCCAATGCCAAGCTCTGCAATAATGTCGATCGCTTGTATCATTCACGCTGGCCGGAGAGCTGATTGCCGCTCGCTTGATTCACGATGCGCCGTTGTGACCATCCGCGAAATGGGTTCAGGTGTCAGAAGCTTGCGCCGGACGCTTGGCTGCCGCTGCGCCAAGGGCAGACGGCAATACCCATCACGACAGTGCCGTCTCAAAATGTGAAGCGCGAAGTCCGCCCGCGCAAGGCGGGCGATGCTCGGGACCCGACTGTATACATCGACGTTACAGCGACTGGCTGGCCGGTCCGAAACCTTCCTCAGCAGCGGCGCAACACGACCCGCACCTGACGGAGAGGCAGGTGGCGGCGGTCCAGCACTGGCGGCGTCTGTCCGCTCCGCCATGCTGGTCAAAGCTTGGATCGCAATGCGCCGAGCTTGCCAAGGTGATGGAGCCGAAGAAGGACGGGTCATGACCCGTCCTTCCTTGAGATCATGCAACGGTGGGATGTGACAGGGCCATCTCGACGCCCCGCAGTTCGGCGAGGCCCTTGAGACGCCCGATCGCGGGATAGCCGGGCTGGCCACCCCGGCCGATGTCGTCCAGGATATCCTGCCCATGGTCAGGTCGCATCGGGATGACCGCGTCTTCGCGACCCGCCTGCTGGCGGCGCGCCTCTTCGCGCAGCACGGCCGCAATCAGGGCGACCATGTCCGTCTGCCCTCCCAGATGCTCATCCTCGAAGAACGAGCCGCGGATGGCGTCGGTGTCGCGCCGGACGTTGCGCAGGTGCAGGAAATGCACCCGGTCGCCCAAGCGGTCCATCATGCCCGGCAGGTCGTTGTCCGGCCGCGCACCCAGGGAACCCGAGCACAGCGTGATCCCGTTCGCGGGCAGATCGACGGCGGCCATGCGTTCGGCATAGTCCGCCTCGGTCGACATGACGCGCGGAAGGCCCAGAAGGCCAAAGGGCGGATCGTCGGGATGGCAGCACAGCCGCATGCCGATCTCTTGTGCAACGGGGGCGACCTGTTCCAGGAAGTCATGGAAGTTGCGGCGGAGGACGGCATCCGTGACCGGGGCATAGCTGTCCAGCAGGGCTCGCACATCCTCGAGGCTGAAGCTTTCGGCCGCGCCCGGAAGGCCATAGACGACATTCCCTGCCAGCTGCTCGCGCCGGGCCTCGTCCATGGCGGCAAAGCGCCGGGCGGCTTCGTCGCGAAGCTCCTCGGGGAAATCCTCGGCCGCGCCCTTGCGCTGCAGGATGTGGATGTCGAAGGCCGCGAAATCGACATAATCGAACCGCATGCAGGTCGCGCCGTTCGGGCGCCGCCAGCTGAGGTCGGTGCGGGTCCAATCCAGAACCGGCATGAAGTTGTAGCACAGCACGTCGATGCCCGCGTCCTTCAGGTGACGCATCGAGGTGATCCAGTTGGCGACATGTTCGCGCCAGTCACCGGTCTGGGTCTTGATCGCCTCGCTGACGGGGAGGCTTTCCACCACGTCCCAGGCCAGTCCCGACGGCCCCCCGTCCTTCATCACCGATACGAGTCGCTGGCGTTCGGCGATCTCTTCCGGTGACCAGACGGCTCCGGTCGGGATGTGGTGCAGCGCGGTGACCACCCCCTGGACCCCCGCCTGAAGCATGTCGTCGATGGAAACCCGGTCCTTTGGACCGAACCAGCGCCATGTATGCAGCATCGTCTTTTCCTCCGTGCGGTTCAGCCCGCAAAATCCAGTTGCACCTTGACCGCCTGCGCACGATCGCCCGCCATCTCGAACGCCCGAACAGCCTCGGAAGCCGGCAGAACCTGCGTGACCATGGGGGCAAGGTCAATCTCGCGGGCGCCGATCATGCGGACGGCTTCTGCGAATTCGCGGTCAAAGCGGTGCGTGCCGAGGATCCTCAGTTCCTTGCCGACGATCAGGTTCAGGGGCAGGGGGGTGCTGCCGCCGACACCCAGTTGCACGATCGTGCCCTGAGGGCGGGTCACGCCGATGGCTTGCGCGATGGCATGCTGGTTGGCCGAACATTCCAGCACAATGTCGATCTGCCCCTTGCCCGAGGCATAGGTTTCCAAGGCATCAGAATCCCGCGCGACATTGACGACACGGTCCGCGCCCATCCGCTGCGCAACGCCCAGGGTGAAGTCCTGAACATCGGTCACAATGATTTCGGCGGCTCCGCGAAGGCGCGCCAGGGCGGTGCAGATGGCGCCGATGGGACCTGCGCCGGTGACAAGGACACGCCGACCTTCGAGCGAAGGGGCCATTGTCAGGGCATGGAGGCAGACGGCCAGAGGCTCGGCCCCTGCGGCGGCCTCGGCCTCGCAGCCCTCGGCCAGAGGGATGCATTGCGCGACAGGATGGGCAATGTGGGACCGGAAGAACCCGTTTTCGTGCGGGAGCCGCATGGCCGAGCCGTTGAAGCGCATGTTCAGGCAGTGGCGTTCCTGCCCCGACCTGCAGAAGTCGCATTCGCCACAGGGGCGCGAGGGGCACAAGGCGACCAACTGGCCCGGTCGCAGGCCCGAGCCCTCTGGCGCATGCGCCACCACGCCTGCCGCCTCGTGTCCAAGGATGATCGGCTCGCGCACCCGCACGGGGCCAAAGCCGCCATCATGATAATAATGCAGGTCGGACCCGCAGATGCCCCCGCGCATGACACGGACAAGAGCCATTCCTGGCTCGGTCGGCAGCTCGGGCTGATCCTCGACCCGCAGGTCGTGCGGCGCATAAAGGCGGCAGGCGAGGTCGGTCATGTCAGGTACCTCCAGGTTTCATTGCTGGACAAGGTCATTATCGGATGTCTCATGCCGTGCGCGGGCATCCAGCCGCTGCATGTCACATGGTGATGAATTCGGACGTGGAACGAGGAGGCGAGCACCACAGTGCTGCGATCCCGGGTATGGTTTCGGTGGTCGCTTGCCCGCGACGCTTCCAGAGCGGCATGGTCGGGATAATCCACCGAAAGAACCATGAGGATCTCCGGGGCATCCGCATCACGCCTCCCGGCAAAGGTCAGACGCGTGCCGGTGCTGTTGGGCATCGCCTGCCATAGCGGAAGAAGCTCCTCCGCAATCTGTCGGCGGAAGCTCATGTCGTCGATCAGCGCCTTGCCCTCGAAGAACACATTGCGTGTCAGCATGTGAACCTCCTCAGTCGATCATGGGGAGCAGCTTGTTGATGCTGTCTTTTGCGTCGCCATAGAACATCCGGGTGTTGTCCTTGAAGAAGAGGGGGTTTTCGATGCCGGAATAGCCGG
>VGDE01000261.1 GCA_016869875.1 Alphaproteobacteria bacterium | reverse complement strand
CATCTGGCCGACGATCCCCTTCTGGCACCCTACTGCATGCCCCGCGTGGGGCCATCAACGTTCCGGCGCTTTCGCTATCAGCTGTGCCTGACGGGCTATGACCACGGCTCGAACTTCATCTCGGCCATCGACAGCAATTCGGTGCTGCTGGCCGAGGATGACGGCTGGCAGGTGTTCTATTCGGACCGCTTCAAGCCTTGGCGGCATTTCATCCCCGTCGCCCGCCATGCGGCCGATATCGAGGAAAAGCTGGCCTGGGCCCGCGCCCATCCCGCCGAATGCAAGGCCATGTCGCGCGCCGCCCGAGCCGAGGCCGCCCATCTGCGCGATCCGGCCGCACGGCAGGCGCTGATGCGACTGATCCTCGACGGGCTCGCGGCGGCGCGCTAGACCTTTCCCATGATCACGATCCGCATCGAGCCCTTGTCCGCTGCCGCCTTTGCCGCCTTTGGCGAAGTTCTGGCCCCCAAGCCCGCCCCAGACCGCATGATCAATGCCGGCCGGTGCGAGCGTCACCACGCGCTGGCCACTGTCGAACGCGGCGGCGGCGAGGCGATCCTCTCGATCTTCCGGTCCGAGCCGGTCAGCCTGCCTTACGACTGCGCCCTGCTGGAACGTCACCCGCTCGGCTCCCAGGCCTTCATGCCGCTGGGGCCGGACCCGTGGCTGTCCGTCGTGGCCCCGGACGACGGCGGCCGTCCCGGCACGCCGCGCGCCTTTCTGGTGCCGTCGCGGACCGGCGTGAACCTGCGGGCCGGGACCTGGCACGGCGTCCTGACGCCCCTGGACCGCCCGGCCGATTTCCTGGTCGTGGATCGCGAAGGGCCGGGCGTCAACCTGGAGGAGGTTGCGATCGACCCCGTGCGGATCATCCCGTGATGCCCGACTTTGCCTTTGAAGCTGCCGCATTGTCGCGCGGCGCCCGTCTGGTCGCGGGCGTGGACGAGGCCGGGCGCGGCCCCCTGGCCGGCCCGGTAACGGCGGCGGCAGTGATCCTGGACCCTTGCAACATTCCGCCGGGCCTGAACGACAGCAAGCAGCTGGGCGCCAGGCGCCGCGAAGTGCTGGCCGACTGGCTGATGGCGCATTGCGACTGGTCGGTCGCGCATGTCGATGTGGCCGAGATCGACAGGCTGAACATCTATCACGCCAGCCATGCCGCCATATGCCGCGCCGTGGCGGGCCTGCGGCAGCGCCCGTGTCTGGTGCTTGTGGATGGCAACCGCCTGCCGCGGGACCTGTCCTGTCCCGGAGAGGCCATCGTCAAAGGCGACGCCCGATGCCTGACGATCGCCGCGGCCTCCATTCTGGCAAAGGTGTTGCGCGACCGCATCATGGTGGATTTGGCGCAACAGCATCCCGGCTATGGCTGGGAAATGAACGCCGGATACCCCACTCCAGCGCATAAACAGGCCCTGCTAGATCTGGGGATAACCCCATATCATAGACGCAGCTTTGCCCCCGTCCACAACATCTTGTGTAAAGCCGCATTGGCAAGTGACTGATTCAAAAAAGAAATTGACGCCGATTCGGGTCTGAATCATCTTTAGGGCATACCAGATCGGCCAAAGCCGGCTTTTCCCCAGAGGCAGACCATGATGAAAACCAAGGACCAGCGTCCCCGACAGGCGCGGCCGCTTCCGCTGAATCAGATCCTCGGCGGGGATTGCATCGAGATCATGAACAGCCTGCCGGAGAGCAGCGTGGACCTGATCTTTGCCGATCCCCCCTACAACCTGCAGCTGCGCGGCGATCTGCACCGGCCCGATAATTCCAAGGTCGATGCGGTGGACGATCATTGGGACCAGTTTTCCTCCTTTGCCATCTATGACGCCTTTACGCGCGACTGGCTGGCCGCCGCGCGCCGATTGTTGAAGCCGAACGGCGCGATCTGGGTGATCGGCAGTTATCACAACATCTTTCGCGTGGGGGCCGAGCTGCAGAACCAGGGCTTCTGGATCATGAACGACGTGATCTGGCGCAAGTCGAACCCGATGCCGAACTTTCGCGGCAAGCGGCTGACCAACGCGCATGAAACGCTGATCTGGGCGGCGAAATCCGAGACATCGAAATATACCTTCAACTACGAGGCGCTGAAGTCGCTGAACGAGGGTGTGCAGATGCGGTCGGACTGGGTCCTGCCGATCTGCAACGGCGGCGAACGCCTGAAGGACGCCGCCGGCGACAAGGCGCATCCGACGCAAAAGCCGGAATCCCTGCTGCACCGCGTGATCGTGGGAACGACCAATCCGGACGACGTGGTTCTGGACCCGTTCTTCGGCACCGGCACCACGGGCGCCGTCGCCAAGATGCTGGGCCGGGATTACATCGGGATCGAGCGCGAGGAGGCCTATCGCGAGGTTGCCACCCGCCGCCTGTCGCGTGTCCGCCGCTTCGACGCCGAGGCCATCGCCACCACCCGCGCCAAGCGGGCCGAGCCGCGCATTCCCTTTGGCCAGGTGATTGAACGGGGCATGCTGCGTCCGGGCGAGGAACTGTATTCCATCGGCAACCGCCACAAGGCCAAGGTCCGTGCCGACGGCAGCCTGATCGGCAACGATGTCAAGGGCTCGATCCACCAGGTCGGCGCCGCGCTGGAGGGCGCGCCCTCCTGCAACGGTTGGACCTATTGGCACTTCCGGCGCGAGGGCAAGATGATCCCTCTGGACATCCTGCGCCAGCAGATCCGCGCCGAGCTTGAGGGCGAGGTTTCGCGCCCGAACTGAGCCACCTCTTCGCCAGTTCCCCGCGCCTGCCGCGGCTGGAACCACCTCGCCCCGCCATCCCGCATGGCGGGGTGTTTTTATGCCCGCCCCCTGCCACCGGGGCTGTGCTGCCCGATCCGACAGGACACGGATCGTACGGACGAAACTGAACGGCCGGGGGAACTGCTCTTGCGCACTGCGGTTGAAGAAACGTCACCTGCAAGGAGAGCGACATGGACGACGACCGGGTCTGGAATTTCGAGGAAGATCTGTGGCACGCGCGGGAAGACCGCTATCATGAGCGTGTCGATCCCGAATGCGTCATGGCCCTGAGCCACGCCCCCTACCTGCATAGCGGTCAGGACGCCATCGAGGCCGTCAGCGGCACCCCGGCCTGGGACAGCGTGTCATTTTCGGACAAGACCATCTCGCGGCCCGAGGAAGGGCTGATCGTCGTCGGCTACTGCGTCAAGGCGGAGAAGGGGGAAACGGTCTTCACTGCGGCCTGCACCTCGGTCTATCGCCGAAAGGCGCACGAGGACTGGTCCGTGGTCCAGCACGCCCAGGTCGCGCTGCCGGCGGCGTAACCCTGATACGGGGCATCGGAAGGGCGGGCCACTGGTCCGCCCGGTGGTCCGTCGCCTTGAGGCCATGCCTGCCGGGGGCAGGGCCGTCCTGTGCGGCCTGCTGGACACCGCCGGTCCGGAAATCATGCGGACGGCACCGGGCTTGCGCTAGAGTGCGTTGCGCGGCATCGGCAGGGTGCCCTTGTTATAGGCGCTCCAGTCCTCGATTTCCGGATAGAACCTCTTGCGCCAGGCGCGCACCCGCGGGTTCATCCGCCGCCGCCAGAGGGGCGGCACCATTGCCACGAAGGTCATGGCCGGATAGCCGAAGGGCAGCTGCGGCGCCTCGTCCTCGGAATAGGTCTGCAGCAGAGGAAATCGCCGGTCGGGCTTGGTGTGGTGGTCCGAATGGCGCTGCAGGTTAATGAGCAGCCAGTTCGTCGCGGTGTGGCTGGCATTCCAGCTGTGGCGCGGGCGCACCGGCTCGTAGCGGCCCTCGCCCAGATGCTTCCGGCTGAGGCCGTAATGCTCAACGTAGTTGGTCAGTTCCAGCTGCCAGACGGCAATGAAGGCCTGGAACACAAAAAGCCCAAGGCCGCTCCAGCCGCCGAGCGCAAGCGCAAGCGCCAGCATCGCCGCCTGCAGGGCGGCATAGCGCCAGAACGGGTTGCGCCGGTCCCAGGGTTTGCGCCCCGCGCGGGTGAGAAACCGCGTTTCGGCCGTCCAGGCGCTTCGCGGGCCGTCGGTCAGCACGCGCCAGAAGAAGCGGTAGAACCCCTCGTTGTAGCGCGCCGAGACCGCATCGCGCGGGGTCGAGACCCAGGAGTGGTGGACCAGAAGATGCTCGGTGCGGAAATGGGAATAGAGGACCGAGGCCAGCAGCAGGTCGCCCAGCCAGCGTTCCACCGGGGTCTTCTGGTGCAGCAGTTCATGGGCGTAGACGATGCCGATGCTGCCCGACAGAACGCCGATGCCGAAGAACAGGCCCAGTTTTTCTCCACCGGACAGGTGCCCCGTCGCCTGCACATACCAGATCGCGCCAAAGATCGCGGCGAATTGCAGCGGAAACCACACAATGGTCACGGCGCGGTGCCAGAACAGATGCTCGGTCCCCGTGTCGGGGTCGGGATTGTCGTCGTTCACACCCAGAATCCCATCCAGCGCCGTGGTCAGGTACCAGGCATAGGCCGGGATCAGCGCCCACCACCAGCCGCCCCGCAGGGCGGCCAGCGCCACCAGCGGGATCATCACGACCGACAGCCAGAAGGGCGCGGCGGCGGGCAGCTTTGCGGCAGGCGATTCACTCATGGGTGCAACCTTATGCCGCG
>VGDE01000260.1 GCA_016869875.1 Alphaproteobacteria bacterium | reverse complement strand
ATGGCTGCTTGAGGATCAATGGATATGATGGACTTCGGATACACGTACATGCTGGGGCAGCCAATTGCACGAGCATTGGTGAACCCATTTTTACGAAGCCAAGCCTCAGTTTGTAACCCGCGCACCCCTAAGATAAGCGCACGACGGTTGTAGATTTCCAGAACTTCCTGAACTGACGGATGCATCTAAGATAGCTCTGGCTCTCCCTGCATGCCCGCACCCAGAACTATCATCGGGACTGAGTCCCCGATCGCATTCAGCGCATCCCGAAGCCGGGCAAGTTCCTTGTTCGCCGAGATGAAATTTGCTGCCGAAATAACGATCAGATCGAAATGCCTCGGCAGAATTTCCGGAAGCTTGTTACCAAAGATGCGATGAAGTGTACCTAGATTGGCGAATGCCGACGCTTGCAAGAGAGAATACGTGCAGGCGCTTCGCCGTGGATAAGGTTGCCTCGATTGCTGGTAAGGGAATGTGTGTCCCGTAGATTTGCCAGCCTGTCGATAACGACGTGCCGGATTCCCGACGTGTTGGGAAGCCTGATTTCGGGTAGATAGGTCGAGGTTCCCGGTCCGTGGAATAGTATTTTCATGGTTCGTCATCTCACTTCTATAGCTGTTCCGCTGCCAAACGGTATCAGCAGTGTTAAGAATCTACAGCAGACCAGAGGTCCAGCCATTTTATGATGGACGGCGACAGCTCTTGAAGCTTCGCATCCTGAAGAAGGTCGGGCAGCGCATCTTGCGTTGCCTGAAGGTCGCTGACAGGGCGCAACACCTCCAGATCCTGGAGGTCGGGATAGAAAGGTGCGCGACCAGTCAGCCGGTCCAGTGACGTCGCGACTGGAGCAAAGGCTTGAACAAGACGATCCCGGTTGCGTCGGCCGAACACCTCGACCTGCGCGTCAGGATGATGGGCAACCCGCCGGCCGGCAGAGGTCAGCCAGCCGACCACCTCGCGGGACAAGGCCAGGTCAAGATCGTGGATGGCGCGGCGACCAACCTCGGCAAATGCCGCGGGAACCGAAGGGTTTTGGTCCCTTGGAATATGAAGCCCCGCCGGAAACCCGATCCCCGAGTTGTGGATGAAATCCAGGATGGAGCCGCCTTGGGCCCTGACTTCCTTGAAGTTGCGGACAACCAGCCGCGCCTCCGGAAAATGGTCATGCACCCATTCTTCGATCAGCCTGGCCTGCTGAAAGTGGGCCGATCCGAGATACTCGTCCATCGCCTCTTCGGAAAGACGGCCCAGCTTGGCGCCGAACTTCAGGCGCTGCCGGTGCCAGGACGAAAGATACTCGTCGGGGCGTCGGAGATTGCAGTAGATGGTCACGTCATGATGGGCGAAGCGCCTTGCAAGCCGTTTGATGCTGGTGCGTTTTCGGTCAGCCCGAACAACGAGAACACTTCCGAGCACAGCACGACTGCATTTGGTGCAAGTTCCGAGATCTGGTTTTCCAGCAGTTCCAGCATCTGGAACCCGCTTGGAGGGTGGGGATAATAGCTGGGCATTCCATGCCCATCCTCCTCGTTCTTCAGGCGCAGGGCCAAAGCGTTGTGAGGCTCGATGATGTTCAGGCTCTTGCCGGCGGTCGACTCGTCCCGCCCCCGCATCATGGCCCTCATGTTCCAAGCCGCGCCTTGGCTTTCGACGGACGGATACAGGATCCCGGCCTGCAACAGGCGAAGAAAGTTGGAGGAAAGAAAGCTCTGGATGGACGAAGAACCGGTTTTGAAATGACCGATGAAGATGACAAGTTTCAAAGAACGATCCTTCGCTGGAGTCTGGCTGCGTGCATGGGAGGCAGGACTTTTCAGGCTCTTGGGATGCGGGGGCGGAACGTTGTCCCGCGAAAGATGGCACGGTAGATCTGCCGGCGCAGGCGCGATGGCACGTTTCCGACGCGCATCTGCTGGCGCACGCCATAGGCATAGGCCAGCACGCTGATCAGCCCGCCCTCGCGGCGGCGGAACGATGTCTCGTTCCGGGCGCCGTGCTCGAACTTCCACAGGCTCTTGTCGTCGACCAGACCGAAATTGACGCCTCGATTGTCGGGGGTATCATGCATGACCACGCTTTCGGGAACGAAAAGGCCTGGGTAACTGCGGGCGATCCGGCGGGTGTACTCCGCGTCGTCGAACCAGATGAAGTAGTCCGCAATAGGCAGTCCGTGTTCCGTCACCGCCCATCGCGGGATCAGTGCCGACACAAAGGAACAGCTGTCCACCAGAACCACGGAAGAATCCCGCTGCAGAAACCGGGCCCAGTCCCAGACGGGGCGCGGGCAGTTCATTTCGCACAGCGTCCCGTCGATCCATTCGACACGAGAGCAGGCGAAACTGGGCCTCCAGCCGTGCTGCGCCTGAAATCCGGTCAGCGCATCATGCAGACGCTCGATCGCATCGGGCTCTGGATAGGCGTCATCATCCGATACCCAGAAATATTGCGCGCCCATGTGATAGGCGGCCTCCATTCCCGCATGGAATCCGCCCGCGCCGCCCAGGTTCTTGGGCAGGCGCAGGTGGCGCAGGCGGTGGTCGGCCAAGGCCCGCGCCTCGACAAGCCGTGGCGTGTCGTCGGTGGAGGCGTTGTCCACCACCAGCACGATGTCAGGCCGCAGGGTCTGCCGTTCCAGGGCGTCCAGCACCTTCATCAGCTTGGCCGAGCGGTTGAAGGTCACGATCACGGCTGCGGTCTTGTTCAGAACGCTCATCGGCTTACGTCTCCTCGGCTTGCGCGGCCAGTGTGCGATAGATCGGCATCAGGACCTCCTCGGCCGTCGGATCTGCAGCCAGACGGCCCCAGGCCGCTTCAAGCTGCGCCTTTTGCGCGGCCAGGAAATCCGGATCGCGCCACATGCGGTCGACGGCGGCGACAGTTCCCCTGACCGTGGCATAAGGGGCGAGCGGCACCAGCAACCCGTCGGGCACCACCTCGTCCTGAGAGCCGACACGTGTCGAGATCGGGATGCAGCCATGGGCCACGGCTTCATAGCAGACCAGGGCCAACCCCTCGTTGTTCGAAGGCAGAAGCAGGATGTCCGACCGGTCCAGCAGCGCGGGAACATCCGTTTGACCCGGAAGCTGCGTCACCTGCCCGCCCAGGCCGTGGCGGCGCAGCAGCGCGGTGACGGTGGCCTCGTAGGGTCCGTCGCCCACAATGGTCGCGGTCAGGGCAACGCCGTTCTTCTGCGCCCAAGACTGCAACGCGCGCAGGCACTCCACCAGAACCACCGGGCGCTTCTGATAGTAAAGCCGCCCGATGAAGCTGACATGCAGCTTGGTCTGGCCCGGCTGCAGGCGCAAGGGGGGCAGACTTGCCGAAGCGTCGCGCCGGTCAAGCATCCGGCCCAGCAGCACCTGCCCTGCAGATACGTGGAACTGCCCGGTCAGGTAGTTCTTCACCTCCTTGCTGATGACGTGCTGCAGGTCCAGGTAGTTTGACCACACGCCCGAGATGCGGGGATAGCCGCCATCGGCATGTTCGATGATATGCGTGCTGTCGATCGTGCGCACCCAGGGCAGGCGCATCCGCAGCATCGGCAGGCTTTCGTACAACGGCACGCAATGATGGATATGGACCGCGCGGATGTTCTCGGCCAGGACCAGCTTTTCGACATAGCGGGGCCACAAGTGGCGGGGCAGGTAGCGATCGAGGCGGATGAATGTCACGTCGGGATGGTCGGGAAGGCGGTCTGCCAATCGCTGGAGACCCGGAACCGAAGCCACCACGATCACGCGCAAGCCCGCCGCCAGCGCCCAGCTGATCGTATCAAAGCCCAGCTTTTCGGCTCCTCCCATCTCGAGCCAGTGCATCCCGATCAGGATTGCCGGGCGCAGGTCACTGAAGGGCGCCTTTGGCCGAGGAAGCAGGGCCGACCCCTCGCCCAAAGGCAGGGCGCGGGTGGCATGACGCCGGCCGGACCGGCGCCTGCGCAGCATTTCCGCCTGATAGCGGATGTGCTCGTAGCCCATCGGACTGACGCGGAACAGCGTGCCAAGGCGGCGGACGGGACGCCAGGGTGCATCCAGGTGCTTGATCTCGCCCGGCAGGGGCAGCCGGGGGATTGACAGGCGGATCGTCACCTCGGGGGAGTCGGGGTGGCTGCCGGGGCGGACGATGCAGCCCAGGTAATCCGCCCCCAGGTCGCGCGGCGACGGAACATGGGGACCCTCGACCACCTCGGGATGAGCCCATACGGGGTCCTGGCCCATCGTCAGCACGAAGCGCAGGTGCTGCGTGGGAAAGAGCAGATGATAAATCGCCTGCGCCTCTGCAATGCTGGAGGAGACATGTTCGGCAAGCTTGGGATCGACAGGCTTCAAGGAGGCAACTTGGGACATAATCATTCGGATCCAGTTCTGTGATGAACGGCTGTCAGAGGATCGGCCGTTTGCACGCCGCAACCCTGACGCGCGACCGTAGGCACGCATCTTGCCAAGGCCAGGTCCAGCCACCTGCCACGGAGGGTGGTGGTGTCGCGGGCCACCGTTTTCTTGGACATTTCAGGCTGGGCGAGATCTGCGTTTGTCCGATCGAGGCATGTGGCCTTTGGGGCGAGGCGGGCGAGTTCCTGCGCCAGCTGGCCGGTGCGGCCGAGAACCAGAAG
>VGDE01000259.1 GCA_016869875.1 Alphaproteobacteria bacterium | reverse complement strand
CAAGACCCTGCGCACTGGCGGTGAAGTCCTCGAGATCACCCTCGACCGACGGGATCAGCGGGTTCGGTTCCGCCTCCAGGTCGATGGTGGCGGGTGGCGCGTCGGGGATCTGGACCAGCTCCACCATCAGCGAGGTGCCAAGGAAACCCGCGCTGGCCACGCGTGCGCGCAAGCCTTCGGCCACTTCCTGCGTCAGCAGCGCCAGCGCCTCGTCTGCGCCGGCTCCTTCCGGCAGGCCCAACCGGCGCGGCGACACCGCCATCGTGACCAGCTGGCGGACCTGCGGCAGGCCCTGCGCGTCAGGCTCGGCCGTGACGGCCAGGTCAATCACCTGGCCCACGCGCAGGCCCTGAAACTGGACATCGGCGCCGCGGGTGAGGCCCTGAAGGGAATCGTCGATCAGCATGCCGATCCGCAGCCGGTCCGTGTCATCGCTGGCAAACAGGGTATTGCGGGCAGACCCTTCGTCGGGCTGCACGACATATTCATGCCCCGGCTGGACCGGGTTGCCGCCGCTGACCACAGTGTCAAAGGCGACACCCCCCTGCAGGACCGATGACAGCGAGTTCACGTTGAACGCGATTCCCTGCGCCCCCAGCGACAGGGAAAACCCCGAAGTGTCCCAAAAGACGCTGGCCGTGGTCAGCCGCGCATCATGGGGGGCTTGCACAAAGGCGTCCGCCAGCACGCGATCATTGCCGGCTGCCAGCCGGATGTTCTCGACCCGGCCGACCTCGACCCCACGAAACAGGACCGGCGCCCCTTCATTCAAGCCGTCGGCGCTTTCCATCGACAGCGTCACCCAGGTGCCGGGCTGGTCGCTGCGGATCAGCGGCGGGCGCTCCAGCCCGACAAATCGTGTCTCGACCGCCGACACCTCGGCATCCCAATAGCCCTCGATGAAGGCGCCGGTCAGGACGGTGTCCAGTCGCGTCACCCCTTGCGCCGTCACCTGCGGGCGCACGATCCAGAACGAGGCTTCGCTGTCGATGTACTGCGCCACATCGGCATCCACCCGGATCGCCACGACGACCCGCGCCAGGTCTTCGGTGAACTTGACGCCCTCGACGCGGCCGACGGTAATCTCGCGAAAACGCAGGGTGGTGTCGCCCGGCGTGATGCCGGTGGCGTCCGCGAACTCGACCTCGATCAGGCTGCCGCGGTCGCGGAACGAATTCCAGGCGATGGCCAGCGTGACGATCAGCGCGATGATCGGAACGATCCAGATGACGTTGACCCCTGCCTGCGCGGCGCGGGCCGCGGTCTTGCGGACCGGGCTTGCCGGTTTCAGGGGATCGGTCGTGTCGGTCATCGGGTCGCGATCCTTGCCGCTTTCGGTGGGTTCAGGCACGGGACGACCGCAGGGGCAGGCCCCTCCAGATCAGGCGCGCGTCAAAGCTTTGCGCGGAAAGCATCGTGAAGGCAACCGACAGCGCGAAGGACACGGCCGCCGGGCCTGGATGGATCGAGGCCACAAAGCCAAGCTGAACCAGTGCCGAAAGAATGGCCACGACAAAAACGTCGATCATCGACCAGCGGCCAATGAACTCGACCACTTCATAAACCTTCAGACGCGTGTGGGCCTGATCGACGGTGGCGGGCCGACCCGCGACGGTGGCCAGCCAGGCGATCGCGAGGAACTTGCCAACGGGCACGATGATCGAGGCGACAAAGACGATGATCGCGATGTCATAGCTGCCATAATGGATTAACTCCATGACGCCGCCCAGGATCGTCGCCTCGGAATTGCCGGCGAGGCCGGCAAAGGTCTGCGTGCGCATCATTGGAAAGACATTGGCGGGGATATAGGCGATCAGGCCCGCCAGCCACCAGGCCCAGACCGCCTGCAGGCCTCGCCGGTCCGGCGGCCTGAGATGCGCACCGCAGCGGTTGCACTGCTCCTGGTCCTGGGGCCAGACCCGCCCGCAGCTGTGGCATCCGATCAGGCCGGCCCGATGGGCCGTCAGGACAGGACCCTGATGATCGCCGGCAGGCGCGCTCATCCGTCAACTCCCGGACGCGGATCGGCGGGAAATTCCGTGGCCATGCCCGCGTCCTCGATCGCGTCCCAGATCGAGGTCTGGCACATGAAGGCACGCGAGGCGAGGTTCACGAAAATCAGCGCACAGAACGCCCAGAAGGCTGGTCCCAGATGGACCGAGGCAAGCCCCGCCACCTTGACCAGCGCCACGGCGGTGCCGATCACGAAGATCTCGGCCATGGACCAGGGGCGCATCACCTCGGACCAGCGAAAGGCGCGGGCGGCGTGGCGATAGGGGGTGCGGCCCTGCGCGAGGGGCACCAAGGTATAGAGCAGCAGAAAGGCGCGAAAGATGGGCAGGCCGATGATCATGGCCAGGACGGCCAAGACCAGCGGCAGCAGGATCCCGTCCGCAAAGGCCAAGGCCACGTCGAACAGGGAACTGGCATTGCCGAACCCCATGGTCGAAACCTCGAGAAACGGAAAGAAGACCGCCCCGACCAGCAGCACCATCGAGGTAAAGGACAGCGCGATCAGCTGGGCAAAGGCGCCGTCACGGGGCTTGGCCATGACCGTGCCGCAGCGGACGCAACGCGCCGTCTCGCCCAGATCCATCTGTTCCTCGACATGCAAGGCATCGCAGCGGGGGCAGGCCATCAGGCCCCGTCCGGTCGCCAGGTCAAAGCGGTCATCGCGTTCCATGGTCAGAAGATAACTCGTGCAACCTGCGGTGCAAGCGTGCCGCAACGCTTCGCGACAGATTTGCAGGGTGGCCCCACCCTAATGGCGCGATCCGGCACGCGCGGCCGAGGTCAGCACGACCTGCCGCGGGCTGGCTGAGCTGCCATGGCTGGTCTCGGACAGCTTGAAGGCCAGCGACAGCCGGTAAAGGCCGGGTTCGGTGCTGGTGCTGATGTCGCCCTCAAGCTGCATGGCAAAGGCCTCGATCAGCTGGCTCCCCAGCCCGGTACCGCCGCCCTGCGGCCGGTTGCCGGTCGAGTTCTCGATCTGCAGCAGGCCCCGGCCGGGTTCTGGCGCCGTCAGGGACACGCGCACCCAAGGGCTGCCCCCCTCTGCGGGGGTGTTCGCGTATTTCAGCGCGTTCGTATAGGCCTCGGTGGCAAGCAGGGTCAGCGGAACGGCCTGGTCCGGCAGCATTGTGAGAGGCTGGATGTTCATGTCCACCCTCAGGTCGCGGTTGCCGCCCTGCGAGACGCTGGTCAGCTGCGCGATGATGTCGGAAATCAACTGGTCGGCCTCGACGGCGTCCAGCTGTTCGGCCTGATAAAGGTTGCGATAGATGGTCGCCAGCGCCGCCACCCGGTCCTGGACCGACCGCAGCACGCGCTTGGCGTCCGGGTCGTCGATCAGCCGGCTTTGCATGTTGATGATCGACGCGATCAGTTGAAGGTTGTTCTTGACCCGGTGATGGACTTCTTTCAGCAGGACCGTCTTTTCGGCCACTGCCTGCTCCATCGCCTCTTCGTCTCGGATCAGGATGCGGGCCATGTTGTGAAAGGTCTGGCTGACATCGGCGATTTCGGTGGGTGCATCCTCAAGCACCGGCGGGGCGGTGTCGCGCGTGCCGATCGCAAAGCGCCGCATCTGGCCCCGCAGCACGGTGATGTGGCGCAAGACCAGCCGGAACACCGCGAAATAGGCCACCGCCAGCGAAACGACCCAAAGGGCGGCCGGCAGCAGCACGGCACCAAACCGCGACAACTGGAACAGGCCGACGCCTGCAGTGCGGGGACTCCAGCTGCCCAGGGCATAGACCAGACCGGGGACCACCGGCACCACGGTGAAGACCCGCGCCTCGCCATTGTTGGCGACGGCGCGGAAGGTGGTTTCCCCCCCGCCCAGCAGGCTGACCAGCGATACACCCTGCGGCAGGAGGGCTTGGTGATCCTCGGCACTGCCATCGGCGTTCAGGATTTCGCCCAGGTTGTTGAAGGTCAGGACGCGCGCCCCTTCCGTCCCGAACTCCATCGCGTGGGTCGAGCGCAGCAGTTCCTGCGTCAGGGACACGGCCGTGAAGCCCAGCAGATCACGATCGCGGTAGAGCGGCTGCAGCACCACGACAACCGGCTGCTGGCTGATGGGTCCTCGCAGCAGCGCGGTCACGGCCGTCATCGGAGCCAGCCGGAACTGCTGCACAAGCTGAGTTTCGGAGATGTCCAGCGGCAACATGTCGGCGGGCGCCGATCCGCATTCGATAAGGCCGTCCAGCGGCACAAAGGCCGCCTGCCGGTAGGTGCCGCTGCGCTGGACGAAGTTCCGCAATAGGTCCGAGCAGACAACAGGCCTGTCAAGACTTTCCAAGACGGCCGGGCCAAGGGCATCTGCGGAACCGAGGGCGCTTTGCAACAAGGCGCGCTCGCCCGCGGCAGCCGATGCGGTGCGTCCCAGCAGCGCGATTTCGGCGCTTCGTTCGGCTTCGCGCGCCAGGTGCAGGTTCTGGGCCAGCGAGATCAGGCCAATGGGAAGGATCGCCACCGAAAGGAGGGCGCCCAGGCGAAAGCCCAGACGCCGTGTAAAGTCAAGCCGCTCGGAGATCCGCTTGAGCACCTGCCCCGCCTCAGCGAGAGCTGGAGTTGTTCTGCGCCATGACGGCTAGTGTTGCCTGGTCGGTCATGTTCAGCTCTTCCCCCTGTTCAA
>VGDE01000258.1 GCA_016869875.1 Alphaproteobacteria bacterium | reverse complement strand
GACGCCGACACTCATTCCAGTTTCCCATTCACGCGGGGAGGCAGCAGGCATCCTCGTATCGCGCCTGCACCCCTGCCACGAGCCGCGCCCCGTTGCGCGGCCCCTGCCCTTGCGTCCGATACGGGGGATGCAGGGGACGAAAGATGTTTATGGAACAGAACAATACCCGCCGCCGCCCCGCACGCGGCGCAAAGCCCTCGCCGCGCACCGCCCCGAATGGCCTGTCGGCCAATGAAGGCCGCCGTGCACCGGCTCGCGAACCGCTGCCCACCGGTCCCTTTGCGGACATGGGCATCGACCACCGCATCAATGCCAATATCGCCGCCATGGGCCTGACCAAGCCTACCCCGATCCAGGAGCAGGGCATTCCCGCCGTGGTCGAGGGCCGCGACGTGCTGGGCCTGGCGCAGACCGGCACCGGCAAGACGGCGGCTTTCGGCCTGCCGATGCTGACGCGCTTGATCAAGTTCGGCAAGAAGCCCGACCCCAAGACCTGCCGTGCGCTGATCCTGGCGCCGACGCGTGAACTGGCCACCCAGATCGCGACCAACATCGACGCCTATGCCGAAGGCACGCCGATCCGCAGCTTTCGTGTGGTTGGTGGTGCATCCATCAACGTGCAGACGGAGCGCCTGTCGCGCGGTGTGGATGTGCTGATCGCCACGCCCGGCCGCCTGATGGACCTGATCGAGCGTCGCGCGATCAGCCTGGAGGCCACGACCTATCTGGTGCTGGACGAGGCCGACCAGATGCTGGACATCGGCTTCATCCACACCCTGCGCAAGATTGCGCGGATGCTGCCCCGCGAACGCCAGACGCTGATGTTCTCGGCCACGATGCCCAAGCTGATGCAGGAACTGACGGACACCTACCTGACCAATCCGGTCAAGGTCGCCGTGAACCCTCCGGGCCAGGCCGCCAAGAAGATCGAGCAGGGCGTGCACTTCACGACCCAAGGCGACAAGGCGACCCTGCTGGCCGAATACATGTCCAAGCACACGAACGAGCTCGCCATGGTCTTCGGCCGCACCAAGCATGGCTGCGAAAAGCTGGCCAAGCTGCTGGAAAAATGGGGCTTCGCCGTTGCCGCGATCCACGGCAACAAGTCGCAGGGCCAGCGGGAACGTGCGCTGGAAGCCTTCCGCAAGGGGGAAACCAAGGTGCTGGTCGCAACCGACGTGGCGGCGCGGGGCCTGGATATTCCCGAAGTCGCACATGTCTATAACTACGACCTGCCCAACGTGCCGGAGAATTATGTCCACCGGATCGGCCGCACGGCGCGTGCGGGCCGCGACGGACGTGCTGTGGCCTTCTGCGCCCCGGCCGAACTGGGCGAACTGCGCGCGATCGAGAAGGCGATGAAGTCCACGATCCCCGTGATCGGCGGCGACGTGCCTTCGGCGGCGGCGGCCGCTGCGGCAGGCCCCGCAGGCGGTCCGCAGCGTGGTCGCGGCAAGCCGATGGACGGGGGCGCCAACAAGCGCCCCGCCCGCCGCCCCTCGCGCCAGCCCAAGAGCCGGCAGGCCTGAATCTGGCCGAAAGGCCGGGGCAAGTATCTGACAACGAAAAAGCCGCAGGGGCGCGATCCCCTGCGGCTTTTGCTTGTCGCGCCATGGCCCTGCGGGTAAGCGGCGGGCGTCATGGCAAAGCTGTACTTCAACTATTCGACAATGAATGCCGGCAAGAGCACCTTGCTGCTGCAGGCGTCCTACAACTACCGCGAACGCGGGATGACCACGCTGCTGCTGACGGCCGCGCTGGACCGTCGTGCCGGCATGGGCCGGATCGCCAGCCGCATCGGCATTGCTGATGATGCGCTGACCTTTGACGGCGACAGCAACCTCGCCACGCTGATCGCCGGCGCGCAGCCGCGACCGGCCTGCGTCTTCGTGGACGAGGCGCAGTTCCTGACCGAGCCTCAGGTCTGGCAGCTGGCGTGCGTCGCGGACGATCTGGACATTCCGGTGATGTGCTATGGGCTGCGCGTGGATTTCCGTGGGGCGCTGTTTCCCGGCTCGGCCGCGCTGCTGGCGCTGGCCGACGACCTGCGCGAGGTGCGGACTATCTGCCATTGCGGCCGCAAGGCCACGATGGTCATCCGCCGCGACGAACAGGGGCAGGTCATCACCGAAGGCGCACAGGTCCAGGTGGGCGGAAACGAGACCTATGTGTCGCTGTGCCGGCGCCACTGGCGCGAGGCGGTGGGAGAGTGATCAATTTTCACGCGAGCCCGCGGCGGCGCGTTGCGGGACCTTTGGCCTTGATGTAACGATCATTCCAAACAGGCAAAGGGATTCAAGATGCGCGCCTTCCTGCTTCGGTTCGCGACCGTGCTGGCCTTCGCGGCACCGGCGCAGGCCTTTGACACCACCGCCACGGCCGCTTGGGTTTACGACGTCCCGACCGGCACGGTGCTGATGGAAAAGAATGCCGACACGGCGATTCCGCCGGCCTCGATGTCCAAGCTGATGACGCTTTACATGCTGTTCGAGGCCCTGGAGGAAGGGCGCGTGCAGCTGGACACGCAGCTGCCCGTGTCGACACGGGCGCGGCAGATGGGCGGCTCGACCATGTTCCTGAACGAACTCGACCGCCCCACGGTCGAGCAGTTGATCAAGGGCATCATCGTCCTGTCGGGCAACGATGCCTGCGTGGTCGTGGCCGAAGGACTGGCCGGCACCGAGGAAGCCTTTGCCCGCCAGATGACCGAACGGGGGCGCCAGATGGGGCTGACCCATTCGACCTTTCGCAACTCGACGGGCTGGCCCGACCCCCAGCACCGCATGTCCGCCGAGGATCTGGGCATCGTCGCCACGCGGCTGATCGAGGATTTTCCGCAGTTCTACGACAACTTCTCGCTGACCGAGTATCGTTTCGACGATCGCGCGCCGTCGAACCGGTTCAACCGCAATCCGATCCTGCGCCTGGGGATCGGGGCGGACGGGCTGAAGACGGGCCACACGCAGGAAGCGGGATACGGCCTGGTCGGATCGGCCGTTCAGGACGGCCGGCGGGTGATCTTCGTGATCAGCGGCCTTCAGTCGGACCGTGCCCGGGCCGAGGAGTCCGAGCGTATCGTGAACTGGGCCTTTCGCCAGTTCACGATGCAAAGCCTGGTCCCGGCCGGCGACACCGTGCTGGAGGCACCGGTCTGGCTGGGCACGATGGGCCGCGTAGGCCTGACGACGCAGAACGGCGTGAACGTGCTGGTTCCGGCAGGGGTTCAGGACCAGGTCAAGGTCGAGGTGGTCTATGACTCGCCCATCCCGGCGCCCATCACCAAGGGAGACCGCGTGGGCCAGCTGGTCGTGACCATCCCCGGCACACGCGATACGGTGACGCCGCTCATCGCGGCTTCGGACGTGCCCGAGGCCGGCTTTCTGGGCCGCATGAAGGGTGCCGTGCTGCAGCTCGGGCAACGCGCGATCAGCGCCGTCGGCAGCTGATGCTGATCAGCTTTGAAGGCATCGACGGCTGCGGCAAGACCACACAGGCGCGGCTGCTGGCCGATGCCTTGCGCGCCGAGGGCCGCGACATCCTGCTGACCCGCGAGCCGGGCGGCAGCCCCGGCGCCGAGGAGATCCGCCGGCTGCTGGTGGAGGGCGTGGGCGAACGCTGGTCCCCGGAAACCGAGTGCCTGCTGTTCACGGCCGCCCGGCGCGACCATCTGGAGCGCAGCATCCGCCCGGCGCTGGCACAAGGACGCAGCGTGATCACCGACCGGTTCGCCGACAGCACCCGCGTGTATCAGGGTGCGGCGCGCGGCGATCTGCGCGCCATGGTGGACCGGCTGCACGACCTGATGATCGGCGTGGAACCCGACCGGACCTTTGTCATGGACATCGATCCCGCAGTCGGGCTGGCGCGCGGCGCCGCCCGTGGTGGTGCCGAGGACCGGTTCGAGAGCCTTGGCCTGCCTTTTCAGGAACGACTGGCCCAAGGATTCCGGGCCTTGGCCGCCGAGTATCCCGACCGAGTGCGGGTGATCGATGGCCGAGGGGAACCGGCCGAGGTCGCCGCGCGCGTCAGGGCGGCCTTGTGAAGACCGACACCGGCGACATTTCCGAACCCGATCGCGTGCCCGGTGCCCCTCACCCGCGCCACGCTGCCCGAGTGATCGGACAGGACAGCGCCATCGCCGCCTTTGTCGAGGCAGCCCGAGGGGGGCGCCTTCACCACGCCTGGCTGCTGACCGGCCCGCGGGGTGTGGGCAAGGCGACGCTGGCCTGGACGATCGCACGCTGGCTTCTGGCGGGAGCCGACAGCGCTGACCTGTTCGCCGATCGGGACAGCCCCGAGGCGCGGCGCATCGCCGCCTTGTCCGAGCCAAGGCTGCAGCTGATCCGCCGCCCTTGGGATGACAAGACCGGCCGCCTGCGGACCGAGATCACGGTGGACGAGATCCGCCGCCTATTGTCCTTTTTCCACCTCTCCGCAGCTGAAGGAGGGCGGCGCGTGGCCATTATCGATGCCGCGGACGACATGAACATCGCAGCCGCCAACGCCCTGCTGAAGGCCCTGGAGGAGCCGCCGACGGATGCGCTGATCCTGCTGGTGGCGCATCAGCCGGCGGGGCTTTTGCCGACGATCCGGTCGCGGTGCCGAACCCTGCGCCTGGCGCCGCTGAAGCCCGCGCAGATGGGGGGCATCCTGTCCGGCATGGGCATCGACGAGGATGCCGAGGCCTTG
>VGDE01000257.1 GCA_016869875.1 Alphaproteobacteria bacterium | reverse complement strand
AGTGGACTATATCTTCAAGCCCATCGACCCTGTGGTGCTGAAGTCCAAGGCCGAGGTCTTCTTTCGCATCGGGCGCCAGGCCAAGGAGCTTGCACGCCAGCGCGACGAGATGCAGGACATCGCGCGGCACCGCGACCGCGTCATGGCGCAGCTCAAGGCGCATACGGACAATTCGCCCCTGGCCTTCGTGACGCTGGACCGCAGCCTGTGCATCCGCAGCTGGTCCAAGGGGGCCGAGCGGATGTTCGGGCGGGCCGCGGGCGATCTTCTGGGCATGACGGCCACCGCTTCGGGCTGGCTGGAGGACGAGGGCGCGGATGTGCTGGCGGGCTGGCTGGGGGCGGGCGATGACGCGGCCCCGCGCTTTTCGGCCGAGATGGTGCTGGACCATGCCGATATCGGCCCGATCAGCTGCGAGGTCTATGGGTCGGTCCTGGGCGCCGAGGGGGGCGGCCAGTCGCTGTCGCTGCAGATCCTGGACATCACCGAGCGCAAGCATGCCGAGGAGGTCCGCTCCCTGCTGATCGGAGAGCTGAACCACCGCATCAAGAACACGCTGGCCAATGTCCAGGCGATCGCGCGCCAGAGCCTGCGCCAGTCCGACAGCCTGACGGCCTTTGAAACCAGCTTCGGGGGCAGGTTGCAGGCCCTGGCACGCGCCCATTCGATCCTGTCAGACGCCACCTGGGCCAGCGCGCCGCTGGATCAGCTGATCGACGACCAGATCAGCTCGGGGACGCTGGACGGCGACCGCTTGCGCCGCAGCGGCCCGCCGGTGGAGCTGGCGCCCGACACGATGCTGCGCCTGGCGCTGACGCTGCACGAACTGGGAACCAATGCGGCCAAATACGGTGCCCTGTCCGTGCCGCAGGGCATGGTCCATCTGGACTGGAGTTTTGGAAATGGCGCCCTGACGCTGGTGTGGCGCGAAACCGGCGGCCCGACGGTGGTGGCGCCCGCGCGCAACGGCTTTGGCACGACGCTGATCGGCGCGGCCGGGGGCGGGGACGCAGGGGATGTCAGCGCCGACTGGCGGTCCGAGGGCGTGATATGGACCATCCGGCTGTCCGACGGGGTCACGGCCCTGAGAACCGCAGCCCTGCCGGCCGACGGCGCGCCGTCAGCCCTGGTCATGCGTCCCTCCACCCTGAAGGGCGCACGCGTCCTGCTGGTCGAGGACGAGCCCCTGGTCGCTCTGGACCTGCGCTTCGAGCTTGAGGACGCAGGCGCCGTCGTTCTGTCCGTCGCCCGAACCGTGGCCGAGGCAATGGAGGCTGCGCAAGGCCAGCAGGTCGATTTGGCGCTGCTGGACGGCAACCTCAAGGGAGAGCCGGTGGACGAGGTGGCGGCGCTCTTCAGCCAGCAGGGGGTGCCCTTCTGCTTTGTGTCCGGCTATGGGCGCGAACACCTGCCGGCGGGGTTCGACCACGCGCCACTGATCGAAAAGCCGTTCCGGCCCGACGCGCTGCGCTCGATCCTGACGGACCTTCTGACGCGCGACCTGACCGAGGCGGCGCAGTGACGAAAAAGAACCGCGTTCCCGGATGACTGGCCTGATGCGGCCGTTGTTCGGGACGCAGGGGGCGGACGTGGCGGCCCTTTCCGGACCAGGAGGGGGACCCGGACCGGCATCCCGATCCCGGCAGCGGGGTCAGCCTTGCGTCTGCCGCGGCTTTGGGGCATGTGCCCGCCCTTGCATCCGAACTTACACAGGCACCCCATGAGCGGAATGGCCCAAGGCGCGGCGATCATCTTTGACAGGCTTGGCAAGTCCTTTGCCAAGGCGGATGGGACGCCGGTGATGGCGCTGGCTGACGTGTCGCTGGAGGTGCCGCAGGGCAGCATCACGGGCATCATCGGACGCTCGGGCGCGGGCAAGTCCACGCTGCTGCGCATGGTCAACGGCCTTGAGCGCCCCACCGAGGGACGGGTCGAGGTCGCAGGCCGCGACGTGGGTGCCGCGCGAGGGGCCGGCCTGCGGGCGATCCGCCGCGATGTCGGGATGATCTTCCAGCACTTCAACCTGCTCGCTTCGCGCACCGTCTGGAGCAATGTTGCCCTGCCGCTGGAGATCGCGGGCACCCCCGCCGCCCGGATCCGGCCCCGCGTCGACCAGCTGATCGAGCAGGTGGGCCTGTCCGCCCTGCGCGACCGTTATCCGGCGGAACTGTCGGGCGGGCAAAAGCAGCGCGTGGGAATCGCACGTGCCCTGGCAACCAGCCCCAAGGTGTTGCTGTCGGACGAGGCGACCAGCGCGCTGGACCCCGAAACCACCCAGACCGTGCTGGAGCTGCTGGGTCAGATCAACCGGGACCTGGGGCTGACGATCCTGCTGATCACACATGAAATGGCTGTCCTGCGTGACATCGCCAGCCACATGGCGGTGATCGAGGGCGGCCGCATCGTCGAGGCGGGCCCGACCTATGACGTGTTTGCCAGGCCCGCGCATCAGACGACCCGCAGCTTCCTGTCGGGTGTCACCGGCGCCACGCTGCCGGGTTTCGTCGCGGGGCGCCTTCATGCGGACCCGCCCGGCGATCAGGTGATCCGCGTGACCTTTGCGGGGCGCCATGCCACCGACCCGATGCTGGCGCGCCTTGCGACGGAACGGGGCATCGCTGCCAATATCCTGGCCGGCGCCATCGAGGAGATCGGCCCCCGCCCGTTCGGCAACCTGCTGATTTCCGTCGATGCCGCGCGCGGGAACGAGGCGCGCGAGTTCCTGGAACAGCACGGGCTCTTGACGGAGGTATTGGGCCATGTCCGCTAACCTGATCCCGATCCTGTGGGACGCCACGTTGCAGACGCTCTACATGGTCGCCATCTCGGCTCTTCTGGGCACGCTTGGCGGGTTGCCGCTGGGCGTCTTTCTGGCCACTTCGCAACGGGGAGAGCTGCTGTCGGCCCCCTGGATCAACAAGGCCCTTGGGCTGGTGGTGAATGCCACGCGGTCCGTGCCCTTCATCATTCTGGTCGTGGCGATCATCCCCTTCACGCGGGCCGTTGTGGGTACCTCGATCGGCACCAATGCCGCCATCGTGCCGCTGACCCTGGCGGCCATCCCCTTCATCGCGCGCCTGGTGGAAAACGCCATCCGCGAGGTCGATGGCGGATTGATCGAAGCTGCCCGCGCGATGGGCGCGACACCCCTGCAGATCATCCGCAAGGTCCTGATCCCCGAGGCGATGCCCGCCATCGCCCTTGGCCTGACGCTGGCCGTGGTCAGCCTGATCGGCTATTCCGCGATGGTGGGCGCCGTGGGCGGGCAGGGGCTGGGTGACCTGGGCATCCGCTATGGCTATCAGCGCTTCATGCCCGAGGTGATGGCGGCCGTGGTCGTCATCCTGATCGTCATGGTCCAGCTGGTGCAATCGCTTGGCGAATGGATCGCCGCCCGCGTCGACCGCCGCGCGCCCCGCAACCGCGGCCGCTGAGTTTTTCCGCAGACAAGAAAGGAACCGTCCGATGCTGCGTCTGACTAGCTTCGTTTCCGCCCTGGCCCTTTCGGCCGCCGCCGGCATGGCCGAGGACATCACCGTCGGCGTGTCACCCGGCGAGCATGGCGAGATCATGGAAGAGGTGGCCAAGGTCGCCGCGCCCATGGGTCTCAACATCGAGGTGATCGAGTTTTCCGATTACGTCGTGCCGAACCAGGCGCTGGCCGACGGCGATCTGGACGCCAACAGCTTCCAGCACCGTCCCTACCTGGAAAACCAGATGAAGGACCGCGGCTTTCAACTGGTCGAGGTCGGCACGACCATCACCACGCCGATGGGCATCTATTCCGACAGCCTGCAGTCGATGGACGACCTGCCCGAAGCCGCACAGGTGGCCATCCCGAACGATCCCACCAACGGCGGCCGCGCGCTGCTGATTCTGCAGGACCTGGGCCTGATCACGCTGGCCGAGGGCACGGGCCTGGTTCCCAGTCCGCTGGACGTGCAGGACAACCCCCGGGCGCTGCGCTTCCTGGAGCTGGACGCGGCGCAACTGCCCCGTGCGCTGGCCGATGCCGATATCGCGATCATCAACACCAACTATGCGCTGGCCTCGGGCCTGTCGCCCAAGGAGGATGCGATCGCGATGGAGAAGGCCGACAGCCCGTATGTGAACATCCTGGTCGTGCAGGACGGCCGGCAGGACGAGCCTTGGGTCAGGACCCTGGTCGAGGCCTATCACTCGGCCGAGGTAAAGGCCTTCATCGACGAAAAATACGAAGGCGCCGTCCTGACCTCGTGGTAAGGGATCGGGCCGCCCGTCAGGGGCGGCCCCTTTCCGTCAGGCGCTGGACCAAACCTGCCAAGGCAAAGAGCGTAAGCCCCATCGCGGCCAGCAGCGCCAGCGCCGCGAACATCAGGTCGGTCTGGCCGCGCCCGTTCGCCATCAGCATCAGGTATCCCAGGCCCCGGCTGGAGCCGACCCATTCCCCCAGGATCACCGCAAAGGGCGCATAAACGGCAGCCAGCCGCAGCCCCGACCCAAGCGCCGGCAAAGCGTGCGGCATCTGGATCAGCGCCAGCCGCCGCAGGGGCGTTGCCTGCATGGCATGGGCCAGATCGTCCAGTTCAGAGGGCGGGCGCATCAGCGCGTCGTACAGGACCGAGGCGACGGGGAAATAGATCACCAGCGCCACCACCACGACCTTGGACGCCGCGCCATAGCCCAGCCACAGGGTGATGACCGGCGCCAGCGCAAAAACAGGCACCGCCTGCGCCACCACCAGCATCGGCCGCACCAGC
>VGDE01000256.1 GCA_016869875.1 Alphaproteobacteria bacterium | reverse complement strand
TCCACTTCGGCAGTATCGAGGAGGACTCGGAGATACTGCACGCGCTGATGGTCGGCAGCTATGTCCAGGTGGTGGCCGGGCAGATCACTGCCAGCTTTCCGCTGGCAGGATCGGAGCGGGCGATTCGCCGCGCGATGACGTCCTGCGAGCAGCCCGAGACACCCGAGATCTTGCAAAACTGAGACAGCCTTTCCATATCGGGTGCAGGGATGAGGTTGCCTGACAGGGGCCGCATCCAAACAGTCGCTTCAAGGCAAAGGGCTGAGATGACAAAGATTTCCTTGGGGGCACATCCCTATCTGCTGGGTTTCGACCAGTTGGAGCGCCTTGTAGAACGCGCGGCCAAGGGGGCCGAGGGTTATCCGCCCTACAATATCGAACATCTGGCACCAGACGGGTTCCGCATCACGTTGGCAGTGGCAGGGTTTTCCGAAGACGATCTGGCAATCACGACCGAAGACCGACAACTGGTCATTCGCGGTCGCCAGCCCGCGGCCGACGAGAGCCGCGTCTTTCTGCACCGTGGCATCGCCGCCCGTGCCTTCCAGCGCAGTTTCGTGCTGGCCGACGGGGTCGAGGTTCTTTCGGCCGCGATGGAGAACGGGCTGTTGCATATCGACCTGCGGCGGCTTCAGCCCCAGCAGGTCGTCAAGACCATTCCGATCAGCCGAAAGCAGGGAGATCACCATGAATAGCACTTTCAACTTCGGCGACTCCGACAACGCCCAGACCGTCTATATCCGTCCCGTCTCGACGGACACGCTGCCGGACGACATCCGCAAGCAGTTGCCGGGGGTCGAGACGATGTATGCCGTCCACGGCACGGATGGGGCCCGCCTGGCTCTGGTCCAGGATCGAAACCTGGCTTTTGTATTGGCTCGTCAGAACGAGCTGCGCCCGGTCAGCGTCCACTGACCAGCCTCAATCATCGGGCGCCTGATACCGCATAAAGGCCAAGGCGCGCCCGTCCGACGACCAGCAGGGGACGTTGAGCGTCCCCTGCCCGCCGAACAGATCCAAAAGCTTGCGGCGCCCTCCTCCGTCCGTGCGCATGATCCAGAGCGAGACCTCCATGTCGCGCGGATGACCCAGCGTGCCTGGCGGGTAGGCCAGGTAGACAACATGACCCCCACAGGGCGACGGATGGGGAAACCAGTTCACGTTGGCATCACGAAATACGGGCGCCGCTTCGGTTCCATCCATCCGCATCCGCCAGATCTGCGCGTGGCCCGTTGCGTCTGAATTGAACCAGATGAATTGCCCGCAGGCCGAAAAATCCGGCCCGTCGTGATGGGCGGTCCCGTCGGTCAGCACCCGCTCTTTTTGCCCGGACAGGTCGCTGACGGCGACCCTGACGATCCGGTCCCCGCCGCGTGCGCAGGCGTAGGTCAGGTGGGTCCTTGATGCGCCGTGCCACCAGCTGGGCCGGGGCAGCGGCAGCTGGCGCAGTCCCGTGTGATCAAGCACATGCACGCCTGCCCCCGTGCCGTCATGCGCGGAAAAGACGATCCCGCCCCCCGGCAGGATGCCGTGGTCGTTGTTGCAGCGCTCCGTGCTGCCCGTGTCGATCGCATGAAGCCCGGTGTCATCGACGCGCCAGAGCCGACCCTCTCCATTGACCAGAAACCAGCCATCGGGATGCCAGTTTGGCGCTTCGATCAAGATGGGCGTCTTCAGGACGACCCGGATCTGGCCGGTCTCGACATCCAGCACCTCAAGCGACGATCGCCAGGTCACACTCTCTTCCCTCCGCCTCAGAACGCCGAAATGCTATGCGTGATCCTGCGCCGGACAACAAGCTGACGTTCAGGTTGCAGCGAAGCACCCGCCGAAACACGAACGGCCACGACAATGTGCCGTGGCCGTTGCGTCGGATCAACTGGAAGGATCAGCTAAGGCCGATCAGTCCCATGCCTTCCAGCTTCAGCAGAACCTGATGGGCAGCGCTGTCCACATCAATGTCCGTGGTGTCAACGCGCAGCTCAGGGTTCCTGGGCTCTTCGTACGGGTCGGAGATCCCGGTGAACTCCTTGATCTTGCCTTCCCGGGCCAGCTTGTAGAGGCCCTTTCGGTCACGCTTTTCACACTCCTCCAGAGGGGTTGCCACGTGAACCTCAACAAAGGCGCCGCCCGCTTCGACCATTTCGCGCACGGCACGGCGGGTCGCGGTGTAAGGCGCGATGGGGGCGCAGATCGCGATGCCACCGTTCTTGGTGATCTCGGACGCGACATAGCCGATGCGCTTGATGTTGATGTCGCGGTGCTCCTTGGAGAAGCCCAGTTCCGAGGACAGGTGCTTGCGCACGACGTCACCGTCCAGCAGCGACACGGGGCGGCCGCCCATCTCCATCAGCTTGACCATCAGCGCGTTTGCGACGGTCGACTTGCCCGAACCCGACAGGCCCGTGAAGAACACGGTAAAGCCCTGACGCGCGCGCGGGGGCGAAGTGCGGCGCAGTTGCTGGACAACCTCGGGGAAGCTGAACCATTCCGGGATGTCCAGACCTTCACGCAGGCGGCGACGCAGTTCGGTGCCGCTGATGTCCAGGACGGTCGAACCCTCCGGGACCTCATTGGCAGGATAATAGCTGGCCTTTTCCTGCACATAGACCATGTGCTTGAAGTCCACCATCTCGACGCCGATTTCGTCCTGGTGCGTCTTGAACAGTTCCTGCGCGTCATAGGGGCCGTAGAAGTCCTTGCCCTGGCTGTTCTTGCCGGGGCCGGCATGGTCGCGGCCGACGATGAAATGCGTGGCGCCGTGGTTCTTGCGGATCAACCCGTGCCAGACCGCCTCGCGCGGGCCGGCCATGCGCATGGCCAGGTTCAGCAGCGACAGGGTCGTGGTTGCGGCCGGATACTTGTCCAGCACCGCCTCGTAGCAGCGGACGCGGGTAAAGTGATCGACGTCGCCCGGCTTGGTCATGCCGACAACCGGGTGGATCATGAGGTTGGCCTGAGCTTCGCGTGCCGCACGGAAGGTCAGCTCCTGATGCGCGCGGTGCAGCGGGTTGCGGGTCTGGAAGACCACGACGCGCTGCCAGTTCAGTTTCTTGAACATCGCGCGGAGTTCGTTGGGGCTGTTGCGACGGGCGCGGAAATCATAATGCGTCGGCGCCTGCAGGCCCTTGATCGGGCCGCCCAAATAGACGGGCCCCGCCACGTTGTGCAGATAGTTCACGGCCGGATGCGCCACATCATCGGCCCCGAACACCTTTTCGGCCTCCAGCGCCTTGTTCGGCACCCATTTGTCGGTCACCGACATGATGGCCAGGATCACGCCCTCCTGATCGCGCAGCGCGATGTCGGTGCCCGGCTCCAATCCTTCGGCGAACTTCTCGTTCACATCCAGCGTGATGGGCATCGGCCAGAGTGCACCCGATGCCAGGCGCATCTCGCTGACGACGCCGTCATAGTCGGCCTGCGTCAGGAACCCCTTCAGCGGGTTGAAGCCGCCGTTCATCAGCAGTTCCAGGTCGCAGATCTGGCGCGGTGTCAGATCCCAGCTAGGCATTCGCCCCGCTTCGTCCTTCAGCGCGGCCGCGGCTTCGGACGAAACATAAAGCTCGGGGATGGGGGTATGGTTGGTCTGGGTCATGTGGGGCGCTCGGTGCTAGACGAAACATTCTCCACGCGGCATCGGGGTCGCGTGACTCGCCCGGACGATTAGCCGCGAAGAAAGCGATATTCAAGTCTGGGAAAACGCTTTGGAACCAGCTGCGGCATTTTTGTGCCTTATGTCCGCCACGGAACCCTGAGGCTCAGGGTTCGTTAGGTCTGCGAATGAAATATGACGGAGGGTTTTCCATGTCCGCTACCGATGCAGCCACCCCCGAAGAGCAGCGTGCGCTAAGCCGGGACGAACTTGAACTGGCCGACCAGTCGCGCCAGCCCACCCTTGGGCATTTGTCTGATCGTGGCCTTTCGGATCTGGTGTCGCGCCTGCGCGACCGACGGAACCGGGCGCGCGACATCTCGGACCGGCAGGGTCGCGAAGCCCGCGGCAAGGCCGATCCGGCGGGTATCTCGCCTGCAGGCGGAAACGAAGGAACCCGCAGCAAGGCCGACTACCTGACTGCGGCGCTTGACCGGGCCATGGCCGAGCGCGACCGCCGGCAATCCGCCCCGGATGTGGACAGCCAGCCCAGCCAAGTCGAACTCGCCCAAAAGGCCATGGAACTGAAGCAGGACGGACAGACGCCCAACCCGATGATGGAGGAGGGCGCGCCGCTTCACCCGATGGACCCCGACGCCAGTTCCGGCAAGAAGGGAATGGCCGCGACGGAACGCAACACGGCGCCTTCGGGTGCACTGGATCACGCGGGCGACCTTCCGGCAAGAGAGCGGTCGCGCACCCGCTATTGAGGCATCAAAAAGGCCCGGACATTGCTGTCCGGGCCTTTCCCGTGATCAGGCGATGCTGGCGACCAACTGGTCGGGCACCATCTCCACCCCGTCCTGTGCCGCCAGGAAATGGCCGGCGTCCAGCGCCGCCATGCATCCCATGCCCGCACTGGTGACGGCCTGACGATAGATGTGATCGGTCAGATCGCCAGCCGCGAACACGCCAGGGACCGAGGTGCGCGTGGTGCCCGGTTCCACCTTCACATAGCCTCCGTTATGCAGTTCCAGCTGGTCCTTGACCAGATCGCTGGCAGGGGCGTGACCGATGGCCACGAAGACGCCATCCGCCGGAACCTGGCGCGTGCTGCCATCCTGAAGGCTGCGAAGCAGCGCCCCCGTCACGCCCATGGGCGTCTCGGCGCCCGTCACCTCGGCTAGTTC
>VGDE01000255.1 GCA_016869875.1 Alphaproteobacteria bacterium | reverse complement strand
GGTGATGACCTTGAAGGGGAAGGGCGTGACGGCCGCGATCAGCACCGCCCAGCCCCCGTATTCGGCGAAGCGGGCGGCGAGGTCGGCATAGGCGGCCTCCTTGCCATAGGCCGTCAGCACCCATTGCCCGACCGTGTCCATCAGCGCCGCCCCGATCCAGTAGCCGAGCAGCGCGCCGAGGACCGAGCCGACCGTGGCGATGGTCGCGATGATGAAGGCGCGCTGGCGCCGCGCCAGCACCATCGGGATCATCAGCACGTCCGGCGGGATCGGAAAGACCGAGCTTTCGATGAAGCTGACCGCGAACAGCGAGGAATCGGCATGGCGATGCCCCGCAAGGCCCATGGTCCAATCGTAAAGCCTGCGCAGCATTGCCATCCCTTCCGCGTTTGCCTCGTGCATCTGCGGAACGGAAGACAAGGTCAAGTGTCTAGACACGGGGTCGCAGGGCTGTGAAGCGGCGGGAACTGGGTACCGCACCGCGCGTTCGGCGCGATAGCATGTTCAACAACAGGGTGACGGAATGCAGTGGCGGGGCAGGCGGGGCAGCCGGAATGTCGAGGATCGCCGTGGCATGGGCGCAGCCGGGGGCTTGGGCATCGCCGGAACGCTTGTGGTTCTGGCGGTGGGGTATTTCTTCGGGATCGACGTGCGGCCCCTGGTCGAGGGGATGGACCGCCCGGCCGGCAATGCCCAGCTGAGCCAGCGCGACGAGGAATGGGGAGAGTTCGTGTCGGTCGTCTTGGCCGACACCGAGGAGGTGTGGCAGCCCCTGCTGCGCGACCAGGCAGGCTTGGCCTATCGGGATCCGACGCTTGTGCTGTTCCGGGGTGCGGTGCAGTCGGCCTGCGGAGGCGCCTCGGCGGCGATGGGGCCATTCTATTGCCCAGGGGATCAGCGGGTTTATCTGGACACCGACTTTTTCGACATGATGGCCGAGCGGATGGGCGCGGGCGGCGACTTTGCCGCGGCCTATGTGATCGCGCATGAGGTCGGCCACCACGTCCAGAACCTGACGGGTGTCCTGGGGGCGGTGCATGGCGAGCGGTCGCGCCTGTCCGAGACGCAGGCGAACCGCCTGTCGGTCGCCACCGAACTGCAGGCCGATTGCTATGCCGGCATCTGGGCCCGACATGCACAGGAACGTTTCGGGACCTTGGACGTTGGGGATCTTGAAGAGGCGATGCGCGCGGCCGAGGCGGTGGGCGACGACGTGATCCAGGCCAGCGCCGGACGCACGCCGATGCCCGACAGCTTTACCCACGGATCGGCCGCCCAACGTCAGGAATGGCTGATGCGCGGCTTTGACTCGGGCGACATGAGGCAATGTGACACATTCGGTACGCAGGATTTGTGACCAGATTGATGTCGAAAGACCGGAGGATAGGATGACCATCTTGCTGACGCTGCTGGGCCTTGTGGCGGCCTTCGCGATCACCTTGCAGCTTGGTGCGCCCAAGCCCCGCCCTGTTCCGGTCCCGCGCAAGGTCGCGCAGGATCAGCGCGGCAGCCTGGGCAGGCGTCCCTGATCCAGGGTTGCCCACTGCGGCCACAAGTCCAGCTTTTCCAGCAGAACCAGCGCCAGGCCGGCTGCGATGATGGCAATGACCAACTTGACCATTTTTGCACTTGGCGGGTTCCGCGCCCATTTGGCGGCTCGCAGCAGCCAGATCAGGTTGTTCATCGCGCACCTCGCCTGCTAAGTCCTGAGCCGACTCGAACCAGACGCCGCGACGAAACTCAAGGGCCCGACTTTGCCGAACCACCAGGACAGCCGCAACCTTCCCTATAGCGCCCGCCAGATGTACGATCTCGTGGCCGACATCGAAAGCTACCCGCAGTTCCTGCCCTGGAACAGCGCGGCCCGGATCCGGTCGCGGCAGATGCGCGACGACGGTTCCGAGGAGATCGCGGCCGATCTTGTCATCAGCTTCAAGGTCTTTCGCGAGCGGTTCGGCAGCCGGGTGGTCCTGTGGCCAGAGGATGACCGGGGCCGGTTGAAGATCGACACGGAATACCTGGATGGCCCGTTCAAGTACATGCGCAGCGGCTGGACCTTCTGCGACCGCGAGGAAGGCGGCTGCCGCGTCGAGTTCTTTGTGGACTTCGAGTTCAAGAACGCCATCCTGCAAAGGCTGATCGGCGTCGTCTTCCACGAGGCGATGTCGCGCATCGTTCGCGCCTTCGAAGATCGGGCGCGCAAGCTTTACGCCACGCCGCAGGACCATCGATGACACAGACACCTGATACATTTCGCCCGGACCTGACGCCCGCCAAAATCGTCTATGGGCTTTACGCCGTCGGCTATGCTGTGGCGCTGACGACGCTTGTAGGGGTCGTCTATGCCTATGTTTCGCGCGGCAAGGACGCGGTGCTGGACAGCCACCTGACCTTCCAGATCCGGACCTTCTGGCTCAGCCTTGCCATCGCGCTTCTGGCGATGGTGACGATGCTGATCGGGATCGGCTTTCTGATCTGGGCGTTTCTCGCGGTCTGGGGGCTGATCCGCGTCATTTCCGGCTTTCTGCTGGCCAATGACGGCAGGCCTGTCAGCGGCACCCGGTACTGGGGCATGATGGCCTATTGACCCTCCTGCGTCGTCAGGGGCCGTCCTGGTCCGGACGGCCCTTGCGATCAGCTGAGGGCAGCCTTCAGCGCTTCTGCCTGGTCGACCCGCTCCCAGCTGAAGGCGGTTGCGCCGTTAAGTGCATAAGGATCGCGGCCGAAGTGGCCATAGCTGGCCGTGGGCCGATAGATCGGGTGCAGCAGGTCCAATTCGCGGATGATTGCAAAGGGACGCAGGTCGAACACCTCGCGCACCGCAGCCACGATTTTTTCGATGGGCACCGTTTCCGTGTCAAAGCAGTTCAGGCTGATCGAGGTCGGCTCGGCCACGCCGATCGCATAGCTGACCTGGATCTCGCAGCGGCTGGCAAGGCCTGCGGCGACGATGTTCTTGGCCACCCACCGGCCGGCATAAGCGGCCGAACGATCGACCTTGGACGGATCCTTGCCGGAAAATGCGCCGCCCCCGTGGCGGGCCATGCCGCCATAGCTGTCGACGATGATCTTCCGACCGGTCAGGCCGCAGTCACCCACGGGGCCGCCGATCACGAACTTTCCGGTCGGGTTGATGAAATACTTGGTCTGGCCCAACCATTCAGCCGGCAGGACCGGCTTGATGATCTCCTCGATCACCGCCTCGCGCAGGTCGGCCAGCGAAATCTCGGGGTTGTGCTGCGTGGACAGCACAACCGCGTCGATTGCCTCGGGTCGGCCATCAGCGCCGTAGCGCAGCGTGACCTGGGACTTGGCATCAGGACGCAGCCAGGACAGGGTGCCGTCACGGCGCACCTTGGACTGACGTTCCACCAGCCGGTGGGCGTAGGTGATCGGTGCCGGCATCAGCACATCGGTCTCGTCTGACGCATAGCCGAACATCAGGCCTTGATCGCCCGCGCCCTGTTCTTCGAGGTTCGCCCGGTCAACGCCTTGATTGATTTCTGGAGATTGCTTGCCGATGATGTTGATGACCGAGCATGTGGCCCCGTCAAAGCCGACATTGCTGCTGGTATAGCCGATGTCGTTGATGACACCGCGCACGATCTTTTCCAGATCGACCCAAGCGCTGGTCGTGATCTCGCCCGAGATGATGGCGACGCCGGTCTTGACCATCGTCTCGCAGGCGACGCGGGCGCGCGAATCCTCTGCCAGGATGGCATCAAGGATCGCGTCGCTGATCTGGTCGGCAATCTTGTCAGGATGGCCTTCGGAAACGGATTCCGAGGTGAACAAGGAATATTCGGTCATGACTCAATACCGGTAATGGTCGGATTTGAACGGGCCTTCCGGCGTGACGCCGATATATTCAGCCTGCTCCGGAGAAAGCCTGGAGAGTTTTGCACCGATCTTGTCCAGGTGCAGCCGCGCGACCTTTTCGTCCAGGGCCTTGGGCAGGATATAAACACCGGGCTGATACTGATCGCCCTTGGTGAACAGCTCGATCTGGGCCAGCACCTGGTTGGTGAAGCTGGCCGACATCACAAAGCTGGGATGCCCGGTGGCGTTGCCGAGGTTCAGCAGGCGACCTTGGCTCAGCAGGATGATGCGGTTGCCCGAAGGCATCTCGATCATGTCCACCTGGTCCTTGATGTTGGTCCACTTGTGGTTCCGCAGCGCAGCGACCTGGATCTCGTTGTCAAAATGGCCGATGTTGCCGACGATGGCCATGTCCTTCATCTGGCGCATGTGTTCCAGCCGGATCACGTCGCGGTTGCCGGTCGTGGTGATGAAGATGTCGGCAGTACCGGCCACATCTTCCAGCGTGACCACCTCGAACCCATCCATGGCCGCCTGAAGGGCGCAGATGGGATCGACCTCGGTGACCTTCACCCGCGCACCCGCACCCTGAAGGCTGGCGGCCGAGCCCTTGCCCACGTCGCCATAGCCGCAGACAACGGCGACCTTGCCCGCCATCATCACGTCGGTGGCGCGGCGGATGCCGTCCACCAGCGACTCCTTGCAGCCGTATTTGTTGTCGAACTTGGACTTGGTGACGCTGTCGTTCACGTTGATGGCAGGAAAGGGCAGCAGGCCCTTCTTGTGCAGGTCGTAAAGACGATGCACACCTGTCGTGGTTTCCTCGGATACCCCCTGGATCGCGTCGCGCTGACGCGCGAACCAGCCGGGTGTTTCGGCCATGCGCTTGCGGATCTGGGCGAACAAGGCCTCTTCCTCTTCGGACTGCGGCGTGGCGATCAGATCGGTCTCGCCCGCCTCGACCCTTGCGCCC
>VGDE01000254.1 GCA_016869875.1 Alphaproteobacteria bacterium | reverse complement strand
ACGGAGCGTCTGACCTTCCTGACCTTTGTCAACATGGGCCTTCTGGCGGCGCTGGCCGGCTTGATCTTTGCCGCGCGACTGAACACCGCCACGCCCAAGGCCGGCTTTGCGGTCGAACTGGACGTGATCGCGGCGGTCTTCATCGGCGGGGCCTCCATGTCGGGTGGCGTCGGCAAGATCGTGGGTGCCGTCGTCGGCGCCTTCATCATGGGGGTGATGAACAACGGCATGTCGATCATGGGGATCGGCATCGACTATCAGCAGGTCATCAAGGGGCTGGTGCTGCTGGCGGCCGTCTTCTTCGATGTCTACAACAAGAACCGAGAGGTGTAAGCCATGTGGCTGTCACAACTGAGCCTGCCGAACGGCACCCGCGCCGTCGCCGCCCGCCGCCACCAGGAGGCCCATCTGGTGCCCGGCGCGACAACGACCCGCGAACTGGCGCTGGCGGCGCTGGCGGCAGGGCGCAGCCTGACGGCCGAAGTCGAGACGCGCGGCCCCGGCGACGCGATCGATCTGCGCGCGGCGCTGGAGGAAGGGCGGCTGCTCTTGCCGCTGGACCATGAGGATCCGGCCCATCTGCACCTGACGGGAACCGGGCTGACCCATCTGGGCTCTGCCGCGACCCGGGACGCGATGCACCAGGGCGCGACCGAGAACATGACCGACAGCATGAAGATGTTCCGCATGGGGCTGGAGGGCGGCAAGCCCGAGGACGGTGAAGTCGGCGCACAGCCCGAATGGTTCTACAAGGGCAACGGCCACGCCGCGGTGCGGCCCGGGGCGGCCCTGACCTCGCCCGGTTTTGCAATGGACGCGGGCGAGGAGCCCGAGATCGCGGGCCTGTACCTGATCGCGCCGGACGGGCGGCCCGTCCGCCTGGGGTTTGCCCTGGGCAACGAGTTCTCGGACCACGTGACCGAGCGCGGCAACTACCTGTGGCTGGCCCATTCAAAGCTGCGCCCCGCCAGCTATGGCCCCGAGATGCGGGTGGGTGATCTGCCCGACCATGTGGAGGGCAACAGCCGCCTGATCCGGAACGGCCGGACGATCTGGGAAAAGCCCTTCCTGTCGGGCGAGGCGAACATGTCCCACAGCCTGGCCAACCTGGAACACCACCATTTCAAGTATGACCTGTTCCGCCAGCCCGGGGATGTGCATGTGCATTTCTTCGGTACGGCAACCCTGTCCTTTGCCGACGGGATCACGACGCAGGACGGCGACGCTTTCGAGATCGAATGTTCCGATTTCGGCCTGCCGCTGCGCAATCCCCTGATGCAACACGACGCCGATCAGACACTGGTCGCCGTCACAGCCTTGTAAGGTCCGACATGAGTTTCACCCCCGCACCCTGGCCCCGCAGACTGCGCTCGCAGGAATGGTATGGCGGCACGTCGCGCGACACGATCTATCATAGGGGCTGGATGAAGAACCAGGGCTATCCCCATGACCTGTTCGACGGACGCCCCATCATCGGCATCCTGAACACCTGGTCCGAGCTGACCCCCTGCAACGGCCATCTGCGCGAACTGGCCGAAAAGGTGCGGGCAGGCGTATGGGAGGCCGGCGGCTTTCCCGTCGAGGTCCCGGTGTTCTCGGCCTCGGAAAACACATTCCGCCCGTCGGCCATGATGTTCCGCAACCTTGCGGCGCTGGCGATCGAGGAAACCATCCGCGGACAGCCGATGGACGGGGCCGTGCTGCTGGTCGGCTGCGACAAGACCACGCCCAGCCTGATGATGGCGGCGGCATCCTGCGACATCCCCTCGATCGTCGTCACGGGCGGGCCGATGCTGAACGGACATTTCCGTGGCGAGCGTGTGGGGTCGGGCACCCATCTGTGGCGCTTCAGCGAGGCGGTGAAGGCCGGTCTGATGACGCAGGACGAGTTTCTGGAGGCCGAGGCCAGCATGTCCCGTTCGACCGGAACCTGCAACACGATGGGCACGGCCAGCACCATGGCCTCGATGGCCGAGGCGCTCGGGATGGCGCTGTCGGGGAACGCGGCGATCCCGGCCGTGGATTCGCGTCGCCGCGTGATGGCGCAGATGTCGGGCCGGCGCATCGTGCAGATGGTCAAGGACGATCTGAAGCCGTCCGACATCATGACCAGGGACGCGTTCGAGAACGCCATCCGCGTGAACGGCGCCATCGGCGGGTCCACCAACGCGGTGGTGCACATGCTGGCGATGGCGGGTCGCGTGGGCGTCGACATCACGCTGGACGACTGGGACCGCCTGGGGCGCGGCGTGGCGACCATCGTGAACCTGATGCCCTCGGGGCAATACCTGATGGAAGAGTTCTTTTATGCCGGCGGGCTGCCCGTTGTCATCAAGCGGCTGGCCGAGGCGGGGCAGCTGCACAAGGAGGCGCTGACCGTCAGCGGCCAGTCGATCTGGGACGAGGTCAAGGACGTCGTCAACTGGAACGAGGACGTGATCCGGCCCGCCTCCAACCCGCTCACGACCCAGGGCGGCATCGCAGTGCTCAAGGGGAACCTGGCGCCGTCGGGGGCGGTGCTGAAACCATCGGCCGCCAGCCCGCATCTCTTGACCCATCGCGGCCGTGCCGTCGTCTTCGAGGACATCGACGACTACAAGGCCAAGATCGAGGACGAGGCGCTGGACATCGACGAAACCTGCGTCATGGTCCTGAAGAACTGCGGCCCCAAGGGGTATCCCGGCATGGCCGAGGTGGGCAACATGGGCCTGCCGCCCAAGGTCCTGCGGAAGGGCATCACCGACATGGTCCGCATCTCGGACGCGCGGATGTCGGGGACGGCCTATGGCACGGTCGTGCTGCACACGAGCCCCGAGGCGGCGGCGGGTGGTCCGCTGGCCGTGGTGCGCGATGGCGACATGATCGAACTGGACGTGCCCAACCGCCGCCTGCACCTGGATATCCCCGATGCCGAACTGGAGGCGCGCCTGGCAGCATGGCAGCCTTTGCCGGACCAGCCCGCCAGCGGCTATGCCTGGCTGCACCAGGCCCATGTCATGGGCGCCGATACAGGGGCGGACTTCGATTTCCTCAAGGGGTGCCGCGGCAATCCGGTCGGAAAGGACAGCCATTGATGCAGATCGCGCTTGTCGGCATCGGAAAGATCGCGCTGGACCAGCACGTTCCGGCCTTGGCCGCCAGCCCGGACTGGGACCTTGCCGCCACTGTGTCGCGCAACGGCAGGGTTCCCGGGGTCGAAGCCTTCAGTTCGATCGACGAGATGCTGGCCACCCGTCAGGAGATCGGCACCGTCAGCCTTTGCCTGCCGCCGGTGCCGCGCCTGGCGGCCGCGCAGGCGGTGCTGCGCGCAGGCCGCCACCTGATGCTGGAAAAGCCGCCCGGCGCGACCCTGGCCGAGGTGCATGCCCTGCGCGACATGGCCGCCGCGCAGGGCGTCAGCTTGTTCGCCACCTGGCACAGCCGGATGGCCCAGGCCGTCGCGGCGGCAAAGGCCTGGCTGGTCGGCCGCACCATCCACGAAGGGCGCATCACCTGGCGCGAGGATGTGCGCAAATGGCATCCCGGCCAGGACTGGATCTTCGAGGCAGGCGGCATGGGTGTCTTTGACCCCGGCATCAACGCGCTTTCGATCCTGACCGAGATCCTGCCCGAGCCTGTCCACCTGACGGCGGCAGAACTGGACGTTCCCGCGAACCGCCAGGCTCCCATCGCCGCGCGGCTGTCGCTGACGGGCGGCATCACTGCGGATTTCGACTTTCGCCAGCAGGGGCCGCAGACCTGGGACATGGAGTTCCTGACCGATGCCGGCCCTATCGCCCTGCGTATGGGCGGCAACATCCTGGAGATCGACGGCGTTCAGGCCGAGGGTAGGAACAGCATCATGGGTGAATATCCCGCTCTTTACCACCGCATGGCGCGTCTGGTGCGCAACGGTTCCTCTGATGTGGACCTGGTGCCCATGGTGCTGGTGGCCGATGCCTTTGCCCTGGCCCGTCGCACCACCGCAGACCCGTTCGAATTTTGAAGGAAGACCCATGACCGATGACACCCAAGGCAAGCATCTGATCGCAGGCGAATGGCTGGGGGGCGAGGCCTTTTTCCATTCCTCGCCTGCCACCGGGGCGTCACGTCCTTTTGCCTCTGGAACGGCCGAATTGGTGGATCAGGCTGCCAAGGCCGCCGAGGCTGCCTTTGCCGACTATTCGGCCACCAGCCGCGCGACGCGGGCGGAATTCCTTGAAACGATCGCGGACCAGATCGAGGCGCGGGCCGAGGCGATCACCCAGGCCGGAGTCCAGGAAACCGGTCTGCCCGAGGCACGTCTGCAGGGCGAACGGGGCAGGACAACCGGCCAGTTGCGGCTGTTTGCCAGCCACATCCGCGACGGCGCCTATCTGGACCGCCGCCACGACGCAGCAGCGCCCGACCGCCAGCCCCTGCCGCGCCCGGACCTGCGAATGATCCAGCGGCCGATCGGGCCCGTGGCCGTCTTTGGCGCATCGAACTTTCCGCTGGCCTTCTCGACTGCGGGCGGCGACACGGCATCCGCGCTTGCAGCGGGATGCCCAGTGGTGGTCAAGGGACATCCCGCCCATCCCCATACCGGCCAGATCGTCGCCGAGGCCGTGGACGCGGCCATCCGCGCCACCGGCATGCCTGCGGGCGTATTCTCCTTTATCCACGGTGACACGCATCATGTCGGCCAGGCTCTGGTGCAGCATCCGCTGATCAAGGCAGTGGGCTTTACCGGCAGTCTGCGCGGCGGCCGCGCGCTCTATGACCTGTGCGCCGCACGACCCGAGCCCATCCCCTTCTTTGGCGAACTGGGCAGCATCAACCCCTGCTTCCTGCTGCC
>VGDE01000253.1 GCA_016869875.1 Alphaproteobacteria bacterium | reverse complement strand
CGGAAAACCGCACAAGGTCATCATCACCGCCGTTGCCAGAAAGCGCGTCACCATCGCGAACGCCCTGTGCAGGAGCCGTCAGAAATGGACCGCCGCAACAGCCTGAGAGATACAGTTGCTAAGGTTTGGGACCCTCGTCGCCTGTAATACTTGAGTCAAACTCTTTAAGGGCGGGACGCTTGCCGATGGTGATGTGGCCGATATCCTCGGCCGCGAAGCCGCGGATCAGTGACGGGATCATCAGGCAGACCAGCACAAAGATGGGCAGGCCGACGACGGTGATGACTTCCTGCAGGGCACCCAGCCCTGCTTCTCCCGCCAGCAGGATCAGGGTCGCCGCGATCATGCCTTCGGCCAAGCCCCAGAAGACCCTCTGACGGACCGGGCCTGCGGTCGTGCTGCCGGAACACAGCATGTCGACCACCAGAGAGGCCGAGTCCGACGAGGTCGCAAAGAAGATCGCCACCACCAGCACAGCCAGACCCTGCATGGCCGGCGCCCAGGGAAGCTCGGCGAAAAAGGCGAACATGGCCAGCGGGACGGACTCGGACACCGCGCGACTGATGGTGCCAGCCTCCGCGCCCATGGCCTCGCGCGCGACCTGACCCAGACCGTCCAGCGCCATGGCCTGCCAGCCGAAGATCGCGAACCAGACCACGGTGAACAGTGACGGCGCCAGAAGGACGCCGAAGACAAACTCGCGGATGGTTCGCCCGCGCGAAATGCGCGCGACGAACAGGCCAATAAAGGGCGACCAGGTGACGGTCCAAGCCCAATAGAAGACGGTCCAGTTCCCTTGCCAGCCCCAGTCGCCCCGGCCTATCCCTTCACCATGCAGCATGTCGTTCCAGAACGCCAGCCGTGGCAGGTTGGACAGGTAAAGGCCAATCGTCTCGACAGTTCCGCGCAGCAGGAACAGGGTTGATCCGGTGACCAGCACAAAGATCATCAGGCCGACGGCCATGCCGATGTTGATGTTCGACAGGAGCTTCACGCCCTTGTCGAGCCCGGCGACGATGGATAGCGTCGCCACAACCGTCAGGCTGCCCAGAATGGCCAGCCGCAGCATCGTGTCGTCGTTCCATCCGAACAGCGCCGACAGGCCGGCAGCCACCTGCGACGATCCCAGGCCAAGCGACACCGCCACCCCGAACAAAGTTCCCAGGATCGAGGCGATGTCGATCGCCTTGCCAATGGGACCATGAATCCCCTCGCGAAGTAGCGGATAAAAGACCGAGCTGACCCGCACCGGAAGGTCATAGCGATTGATGAAGTAGGCGAAGGCCAGACCCGGCAGCGCGAAGATCGTCCAGGTGTGAAGCGCCAGATGATACAGCGAGATCGAAATGGCATCCTGCGCGGCCTGCAGCGTGAAGGGCTCGACCCCGCGCAGTGGAGGCGCCTGATAATGGCTGATCGGCTCGGCCACGCCCCAGAACATCAGCACGGTGCCGATGCCCCCGGCAAAAAGCATGGTGAACCAGGACAGGTTGGAATATTCCGGCCGTGAATGGCGCGGCCCTAGGCGGATGTGACCATGCCGCGACATCGCCGCGTAGATCAGGAAGCCCAGCCAGACATTGACACCAAGGATGAAGAACCAGCCGAGATTGGTGACGATCCAGGCGCGACCAGCCGCAAAGGCGCCTCCGATGGCCTCTGGCGCGCTGACCAGAAGCAGAACAAGGATCAGACTGAGCCCGGCCGAAATGAAGAAGATGGCTGGATCGACTCGCAGGCCCAGTCTGTCGGCGAGTTCTTTCATGTGCCTGTCCCTGATTATTTGGCTTGCCGGGTTCAAGCACATGATGGCCCATATCGTTCCCGGCGTTGTCGTCCCACACGTCGCAAGGAAAGAGACCCGGACATCCCACCGTGTCTCCGAACAGGTGACTGATCTTTGTTGGACGACGGAGCCGGGTGACGGCATGAATGCATTACTGCGAACGCGCTGTCGCACCTGAATTTGCTGTGCCCTCAGCCAGAAGTAGAGCTCTCTTGCTCATGACCGCCACAGTTCACCTCACTCGCTGGCCGACCCTAGTGCAGCTGGGCGAGATCCACCCGGCGTTACTTCAGGTTCGACCAAAAGGGTGCTCCATGATACAAGCTGTTGTAGGCGTACTCCGTTTTGGGCCAGAAGCGCGTTCTGGAACCTTAGACACAACGCTAGGTTCAGCCTTTGAAAGACAGATGGCTGCCGGTGGGCCTACTCACGTCCATATGCAGGCCGGAGCGCAGGAGATAAGGATGCCAGAACAGCACGGGGACCCGCTCGAAGCCGAGGAGTCAGGTATCGAGCCGGTTCCTGAACCAGAGGGCGAAACAGAAATCATCGAGACCGATTACGAGGTCGGACAGGACAACTGGAGCAAGAGTTATGTTCTCCAGTTTGATGTCCACAATCCGGTGTTCGGTGTTGCGGCGGGTCTGATTGTGGCAATCACCCTGCTGACATTGTTTTTCCAGGTCCAGAGCGAACCGTTCTTCACCGGCTTGCGCGATCGGATGACCGCGCATCTCGGCTGGTTCTTCCTGTTGGCGGGAAACATCTTCGTTATTCTCTGCCTTGGGCTGATCGTCTCTCCGCTCGGGAGGGTCCGATTGGGCGGCACAGAAGCTTCTCCAGACTACGGATATGTTGGCTGGTTCTCGATGCTCTTTGCAGCGGGCATGGGCATCGGGCTGATGTTTTACGGAGTTTCAGAGCCACTCGGACACTTCAACGCCGCGCTTGGGGGCGTCGAACTTGGCGAAGGCGGCGTTCGAACGGACTGGGCGCCCCTTGGCGGCGCGGAAGGCGACGCGGAGGCGGCACGCCGACTGGGTATGGCGGCTACGATTTACCACTGGGGCTTGCACCCTTGGGCCATCTACGCTGTCGTCGCCCTCGCACTCGCGCTCTTTTCCTACAACAAGGGCCTGCCCCTCACGTTGCGATCGGCTTTCTATCCGATCTTCGGCGAGCGGATCTGGGGCTGGCCGGGCCATGTGATCGACATCCTGGCGATCCTGGCTACCGTCTTCGGCCTTGCCACGTCGCTAGGGATCGGGGCGCAGCAGGCAGCTGCCGGACTTGATTTCCTGTTCGCAGTCGGCACCTCAAACGGAGTGCTTATCCTGCTGATCATAGCGATCACCGCGGTGGCCGTCTGGTCAATCGCGCGTGGTTTGGAAGGTGGTGTAAAACTGCTGTCGCAGGTGAACATGGGGCTCGCGCTTGCGCTTCTTGCATTCATTATCATCGTTGGTCCGACTGTTGCGATTGCCACGGGCTTCTTGAAAAACATGCTGGCTTATGGCGCCAATCTTCCGGCACTCGCTATGCCATTTGGTCGCGAAGACACCAACTTCGTGCAGGGATGGACAGCGTTCTACTGGGCTTGGTGGATCTCGTGGTCGCCTTTTGTAGGAATGTTCATCGCCCGGGTTTCTCGTGGCCGGACGGTGCGCGAGTTCCTGATCGCGGTGCTGATTGTGCCCACCGTACTATCGATCCTCTGGATGACTGCTCTGGGGGGCACGGCAATATCGCAGGTTGTGCAGGAGGGGGCGGGCAGCCTCATGGACGCCCCACTCGAATTGAAACTGTTCGAGATGCTGCGCGGGCTGCCGTTGACTGCTGTCACGTCGTTGATCGGCATCACGCTTGTGATCGTGTTCTTCATCACCTCGTCCGACTCCGGCAGCTTGGTGATCGACACGATCGCGGCGGGCGGCAAGATCAACGCGCCGGTGATCCAACGGATCTTCTGGGCGTCGCTTGAGGGTATCGTGGCTATCGCCCTCCTTCTGGGCGGCGGCCTGGTGGCGCTTCAGGCGATGGCTGTTTCCACCGGGCTTCCGTTCACGCTGGTCCTGTTGGCCGCATGCTACAGCGTAGTGAGAGGGCTTCTTAACGAGCCTCGATAAGCCGGAACGCCTGCAACCCCAGCATCAGAAAGCAGCGGTGAGCGTCGTGTTAGCCGCTGGAAGAACGATGTAGGTCGTGACCGTCGACATGGAACGCGATACCATCGCCTTTACTGACCAAGCCTCCAGCGGATGGGAAAGCCGATGTCGCGGCCCTAGCGGAGCGTGGTGCCGCTGCGGCGAGCACCGCTCTGGGGGCGGGAAGCCCGTATGTGAAGCGCACCCGTGAGGCCGCACCGGATGATGAGCGCCTTAACCTAAGGTGCCTCTTGAAGCGCGCCGCGCCGGACACGGGCGCGGCGTGCCTTTTAGCGGATCGCGAATGGAGGAGCCCACTGCCAGTCGTCCTCCGCCTGCTTGACGTGTGTCGTGGGAAGTTCTGAGGAGGCTGGACCTTGGCGCGAAATGAGTTCGGCAAAGCATTGATGATGATCACGCCGATCAGGAAAGGCGAGGTTCGCCGGGCGAGAGCATTCCGAGCCTTGCCTCGCGATGGAGGCAAAGAGCCTATGCGTCGCACGACATGTGAGGAGAGGATTTTGCAGAGGTGATCGTAACGATGTTGATCCTGAAGCTCGGCGCGCACGCCCGGTCATCCCGCCTCAGCGGCAACCGCTGTGGCAAAGATCTTCTGCCCTGTTTGCTTTTCAAGCTCGGCCGCGCGGGCCACCAATCGTTCGCGCACGGCACAAGCCACCTCCCATGAGGTGTTCGGGTCGGTACAGGGAACACTGAACCAAACTTCAATTCCGAACATATCCTGATCGGCAACATTGACGCTGGAGCCGTCGAGATCGCTCATGTTCTTTCCGATGTCGAGCGAAGCCACGTGCTTCAGCACGTCTTTGAAAGCATCACGAAGCCTGCCAATATCCGCATGGGGGTCCAACTTGAGCTTGAGAACAC
>VGDE01000252.1 GCA_016869875.1 Alphaproteobacteria bacterium | reverse complement strand
TGAGAAGCTGCGCGCCATGTTCACCGGCAGCGCCGACAAGGTCGTGAACCTCATCACCTTCTATGCCCAGGAGGTGCGCGAGATCCTGGCCTCGATCGGCGCAAGGTCCATCGACGAGATCATCGGGCGGGCCGATCTGCTGACGCAGGTCAGCCGCGGTGCCGCGAACCTGGACGATCTGGACCTGAACCCGCTGCTGATCACCGTCGATGGCGCGGACAAGATCGTCTATGACCGTTCCAAGCCGCGCAATGCCGTTCTGGAAACGCTGGACGCCGAGATCGTCAAGGACGCCGCCCGCTTCTTCGAGGATGGCGAGAAGATGCAGCTGTCCTATGCCGTGCGGAACACGCAGCGGACAGTCGGCACGCGGACCTCGTCCATGATCGTGCAAAAGTTCGGGATGCGGAACAACCTGCAGCCCGACCACCTGACGGTGCGCCTGACGGGCAGCGCGGGCCAGTCGCTTGGTGCCTTTGCGGCGCCGGGGCTGAAGATCGAGGTGTCGGGCGACGCCAACGACTATGTGGGCAAGGGCCTGTCGGGCGGCACGATCGTCGTGCGTCCGCCAATGGCCAGCCCGCTGGTTGCCGCCGACAACACCATCATCGGAAACACCGTCCTTTACGGCGCCACGAACGGTCACCTGTTCGCGGCGGGTCGCGCGGGCGAACGCTTTGCCGTGCGCAACAGCGGCGCCAAGGTGGTGATCGAGGGTTGCGGCAGCAACGGTTGCGAGTACATGACCGGCGGTGTCGCCGTGATCCTGGGCCGGATCGGCGCGAACTTTGGCGCCGGCATGACCGGGGGCATGGCCTATCTGTATGATCCCGAGGGACGGGCGCGCGACTATATCAACTCGGAAACGCTGGTGATGTGCCCCGTGACCCAGGATCACTGGGAAGGCGAATTGAAGGGCCTGATCGAGCGCCACCTGAAGGAAACGGGCTCGCGGCGTGCCGACGAGATCCTGTCGAACTGGGACCGGGAAAAGGTCAACTTCCTGCAGGTCTGCCCCAAGGAGATGCTGGCCCACCTGCCCCATCCCATCGCTGCGGTCGAGGCGCCAAGCGCGGTTCCCGCGGAATAAGCACAAGGCGCGGCCCGAAAGGCCGCGCCTTTTCCGTTCCGACCTCAGTCCGTGACGCGGCAGGTCAGGGGGGATCCCTCCGATGTGGCGTCCGCCAAGGTTGCCTTTCCGCCCTTGACGCACCAATCATACGGTCCCGACACATAGCGCGCCCCCGAACCCGCGAGGACGTTCACGAACAGGCGCGTCCCGTCCCGCATCCGAACCTGTGCCAGACTGTCGGGATCGGAATTCACGTAAAGCACCACAATGGAGGTGCCGTCGTCGCAGGCATAATCCTGCGGTGTAACCGAGGCATCGGCCGCCAGCGGCAGCGAGATCAGGGCCTGGCCCACGGCGGGGCCGGCGGCAAGGAGGGGCAAAAGCGCAGGCAGGGCAAAGGATCTCATCACTGCCTCCGATACCGACAAGGGAAGGATGGCCTGCATGGCGCGCTCCCGCAAGCGTGGGACGGGTGCTTGACGCAGGCGCGCCCGGCATGAGACATGCGCCCATGATCCTGCGCATCCTGTCCCGAAGGCCCGGTTTCGACGACGCGCCCTTGCCCGTGCCGGTGCGCGGGCAAGGCCGGGCATGGGTGCTGTTCTGGCTGCGTTTTGCGGTTCTGCGCCTTGTCCTCGTCCTTCTGGGGTCGGTCACGATCTATGCCTTCGTGAATCCCCCGGTGACCTGGACCATGCTGGGGGCGGCACGCCAGCATGACCTGGTGGCGCGGAACTGGGTTGCACTGGACGACGTCGCGCCGGTCGTGCGCCGCTCGGTCGTCGCGGCCGAGGATGCCAATTTCTGCCTGCACTGGGGCTTCGACATGGTCGAGATCCGCAAGGTGGTGGCCTCCGGGTCCTCGCGCGGGGCCTCGACCCTGACGCAGCAAACGGCCAAGAACGCGTTTCTGTGGCAAACGCGCAGCTGGGGCCGCAAGGCAGCCGAGACGCTGCTGACGCCGATGATCGAGGCGATGTGGTCCAAGCGGCGCATCCTGGAGGTTTATCTGAACGTGGCCGAGTTCGGTCCGGGCATCTTCGGCATCGGGGCGGCCGCGCGCGAGTGGTTCGGCACCACGCCGGACCAGCTGACGGCCGTGCAGGCTGCCCGCCTGGCGGCCGTTCTGCCCGCGCCCCGCACGCGCAGTCCTGCCGCGGCCTCGAACAGGTCGCGGGCGATTGCCGACGGGGCGGCCACGATCGGCCGAGACGGCCGCGCCGCCTGCTTCGACTAGCCCCTGCCGGTTGAAAGCAGGGCTGGCGGGGCGTATCAAGCGGGCGTTGCGACAAGAAAAGGGCCTCGAGCAGTCCATGAACAACAACACGCAGACCACGCGACTGTATCACACGGCACTGTCCCCGTTCTGCCGCAAGGTGCGGCTGGTTCTGGCCGAAAAGAAGATCGAGGTGGAACTGGTCGAGGAGCGGTATTGGGAAGGTCCACCGGACCTGAAGCGCCGCAACCCGGCCGGCAAGCTGCCGGTCCTGCGCTATCGCGGCAACATGCTGGCCGAAAGCCAGGCCATCATCGAATATCTGGACGAGGCCGTGCCCGCGCCCTCGCTGATGCCGCAAACGCCGCTGGAGCGGCATGAGGTGCGCCGCCTCTGCACCTGGTTCGACGACAAGTTCCACAGCGAGGTCACGCAGCCGATCATGAACGAGCGCGTGTGGAAAAAGATCACCCGGTCGGGCTATCCCGACAGCCGCGTCGTCAAGGACGGCCTGCGCGCGATCAAGGAACATATCGATTATCTGGGCACCCTGCTGGAAACCCGCCGCTGGCTGGCCGGGAACACGCTGAGCCTTGCAGACTTCACGGCCGCGGCGCATTTCTCGTGCCTTGACTACATCTCGGACGTGGACTGGGACCGGTCCGAGATGCTGCGCGACTGGTATGCGACGATCAAGTCGCGGCCGGCCTTCCGCTCGGTTCTGGCCGACCAGGTGCCGGGCATTCATCCGGCACCGCATTATGCCGAACTCGACTTCGGGTAAGGGGGGACCGGCCGGGCGGCACCCGTCGAACGCCAAAGGGCCAGATCCCCAGCCTGTCCAAGACCATTGGGCACGGACAAAGGACATGCTTGCGCGCGAGGCAGAGGCCATCGGCTTTGCACGGATGGGCGTGACGCGGCCGGATGCCCTGCCCGAACTGGCCGCCCGGCTGACGGCCTTTGTCGAGGCGGGGCGGCACGGGCAGATGGAGTGGATGGCTGAAAGAGCCCATTGGCGGGGCGATCCGGCCGCGCTGTGGCCCGAGGCGCGGTCGGTGATCATGCTGGCAGACCTTTACACCCCCGATCACGACCCGCTTGCGGTGCTGGAGCAAAGGGACCGCGCCGCCGTCAGCGTCTATGCCCAGGGACGCGATTACCACGACCTGGTCAAGAAGCGCCTGAAGCGTCTGGGGCGGTGGCTGCTGGAACAGGCGCCCGAGCCGGAGCACCAGATCAAGGTCTTTGTGGACACCGCGCCCGTCATGGAAAAGCCGCTGGCGCAGGCGGCGGGCCTGGGCTGGCAGGGCAAGCACACGAACCTTCTGTCGCGCGACCTCGGCAGCTGGTTCTTTCTAGGGGCGATCTTCACGACCATGCCCCTGCCGCCTGATGCGCCCGAAAGGGGCCATTGCGGGTCCTGCCGGGCCTGCTTGGACGCCTGCCCGACAGGGGCCTTTCCCGCACCCTTCCAGCTGGACGCGCGGCGCTGCATTTCCTACCTGACGATCGAGCACAAGGGCCCGGTCGACCCCGAGTTGCGGACGCTGATGGGCAACCGGATCTATGGCTGCGACGACTGCCTTGCGGTCTGTCCCTGGAACAAGTTCGCGCAGGCCGGCGCCGAGATGCGCTATCGCGGAATCATCGAAGCCCCGCCATTGGCGGAGCTTGCCATGCTGGACGATGGCGGCTTTCGGTCGCGCTTCTCGGGCAGCCCCATCAAGCGGATCGGGCGGGACCGGTTCGTGCGCAACGTGCTTTACGCGATCGGCAATGCCGGGCAGCCGTCACTGATCCCGGTGGCCGAGGCGCTGTGCCATGACCCCGACGCCGTTGTGGCCGAGGCGGCAGCCTGGGCCGTGGCCCGGTTGCGGCCCTAGAGCAGAAAGTCGTCGCCGCTGAGATGCAGCGTGCCGCTGAGGCGGATCAGCATGTCGGCCCGTCCATCTCCGTCCATGTCCGCGACGACATGGGTAAAGGCACCGACATGCTGCCAATGTAGCGCGCGCGTCCCCGACAGTTCGCCGCTTCCCGCATAGGAAAGCCGCATCCCCCGCAGGTCCAGCAGATCCTCGCCACTCTGGAAATCCAGGATCAGGTCGGGGGCCGTGGTCGTGCTGTGCGAGGCGGCCATGTAACGAAAGACATCACTGCCTGCCCCGCCAGTCAACGTATCGCGCCCAAGGCCGCCGATCAGGGTGTCGTGGCCCGCCCCCCCGAACAGGCGGTCGGCGCCCTGTTCCCCCAGCAGCAGATCGTTGCCCGCGCCGCCCAGCAGCCGATCGTCCCCGGGCCCGCCATACAGGCGGTCATGGCCCGCGCCGCCTTCCAGCGTGTCGCGTCCCGCTCCTCCATACAGCCGGTCGTTGCCCGTCCCGCCCAGCAGGCGGTCATTGCCACCCCCGCCAATGATGTAGTCATCGCCTGTTCCGCCGAACAACCGGTCATGGCCCGGCCCACCGTCGATCGTGTCGTCACCCCCGCCGCCATAGATCACGTCATTGCCCGGCCCGCCGAACAGCCGGTCGCGGTCCCTGCCCCCGGTCAGGGTGTCGTTTCCCGCACCGCCGTACATCCAGTTGGCCCCGCTGGGC
>VGDE01000251.1 GCA_016869875.1 Alphaproteobacteria bacterium | reverse complement strand
GATGTGGTGGACGATAAACCCGATTTCATCCATATGCGCGGCCAGCATGATCTTCATGGGCGCATCCGGGTTCAGTACCGCCATGACGTTGCCAACGACGTCAGTCGTGACCTGATCGGCGAATTTGCTGGCGTAGTCGCGGTAGAGCCTTGCCGCCGGCTGTTCATAGCCGCTCGGCGACGGCGCGGCGATCAGGGACGAAAGAAACTCCAGTGAGGCAGACTTCATCTCGCAACCTCATGCGTACGTTGTTCTTTGGTGTGCATTGGCATCATTGTCTCGCCGCCTCGGACACATTTTGTGCCCGCTTGTCACGCTCTGGCTGTCTCGAACATCTGCATCAGGAACATGCTCTCCTGCTTCAGATACAGATCGCTCATGATGGTCCCGACGACGCCCATGTCCGACAGCCTGAGCAAGGCTGTGTCGAACTCGAGCGAGGAGCATCCTAGAGCTGCGCGCACGGCATGCGCGTCCTGCGCCAGTGTCGGAGAGGTGCTTCTCCGTCTCTGAAGCTCCTGCACGATAGCAGTTTCTATGTTGCCCATCTCGGTCACCTCTTGCGGATCATGCTGACAACGCCGCAAGGGCCTCTCGAGTTCTGGGCAACCTCTTCTAGAAGTAGTTGCGTGCGCTGGCGTACAATCATGAGCAGCGCCATGCTGCGAACTGCTTAAGCGACCGTTTTAGGCACAGCCTTGAAGACTCATCCCGGCGCACATGGTGGCCAATCCCGAAGACGGCTGTCGCGATGGACGCGGCCCCTGAAGACCAGGAAGATCGAGGCCCGCAACAGGCTCATGCCGCGCAGAGGACCCAGAACAGCCGGTGTGCAGTGACGCCCGAGACGGTCTCGATCCGGAAGGACAGGAACAGCACGACGGCAGCGGGCCGGCATCGCCAACTCCATCCGCCTTACCTCGGGGCGCCTTGGAGGTCCGGATCCTTTGCTGTCTTTCGGCCGAGGCCGCTCCCTCACGCATTTGGATGGCGATCGCGGGATTTTCAGATGGCGGCTCCTACGCGCTTTCGCTCGAGATCACCAACGGAGATCTCTTCAGCGACCTTCTTGCCTTTTCGCCAGGCTTCGCCGCTCCATCCCGCGCCGTGGATGCACCCCGGATCTTCATATCGCGTGGTCGGGAAGACCCGGTTCTTCCGATAGACAGGTGCGGGCGCCGGGTGGCGGCGAATGTCTGGGCCACGGGCTACGACGTGGATTACCGCGAGTTCAGCGGGGGCCACGTTGTTCCGACGGAGATGGTCACAGCCGCCTTCGACAGGTTTCTTGGGCAAAGCGGTGACTGAGCAGACGAAGGCCAGCCGTGCCGAAGCCAAGAGTTCCGGCCGCTCGATTAATGGCCATGCGGCCGCCGTGAAGTGTGCCTTTCATTGGCGTTCGTGGCCGCCGTCCCTGCCCTGCGGCTACCGGAAGAGCATTTCGAAAAAACACATCGGGCTTGGGCCGTGGAATACCTTCCAACAAAGGTGGCGATGACACCAAGGCAGCCTCACTTGAGAAGAGGCAGAGGTCACACCTCAGCGGTCCGTGCCACGCATTACAAAGGGCGTGGCTGGGCGGCCACGACGTCCTGAGCTTTGTTGCTGTCCTCCAGTTCCTCCATTGTTTGCCGAGCGCGGTGTTCGACATCCTTCAGGTCGGCGTGATTGCGGATCTCGCGTCTCGCGTCCTCCACGATGGCGTCCACCTGCGCGAGCAGTGCGGCACGCTGTTCGTCCACGCAGGCGCAGTAGCCGATGGCTTTCAAAGCGTTCAGCAGGTGAATGAGGATCAGCGGCTTGTCCGCGCCGTTCTGACGGATCTGGCTGAACGAGGCGTTCAGCAAGCCGGCATAGGTAGGACGCGGGCAGATGACACGCAGGTTACCCTCGTCGTCGTGAAAGACGCCCCGCGGAACCGCCCTCTCCATCAGGGCTGGCCAGGACGCAGACAGCCGGTTGATGACGGACACGGCGGTATAAGGGTCGTTGATGCCGGGCGACAGCGCGCGAACCGCAATCTCGACCAGGTGACGGATCGAGAACTCGAGGTCCTGCACGGGCGTCCGGTGCACGCCCAGGGTAATCGACGTGGCAATGGTGCGGGCCAGTTCGGGAGTGGCGTGCTCTGCCGGGTAGATGCCAAAGGCCCGGCCGTTCGGAATGGCAAAGTCCCCTGCCCGCAGGTAAAGGCCGACCAGAACGTCGGCGGATCGGGCCGCCTCCATGATCTGCTCGAACTCGATCGCCTGCACATAGCCCGAAGCCTCGACAACGCACAGCGCGGCCCGCTCGTCGAAGTCGTCGGGCAGTGCCTGTTCGGGGTCCTCTGCCTGCCCAAGGGGCCGCAGATCCCGAACTCCCTGATCCAGCTCGCAGCCAACGGCCTCGATCAGCGTCTCCGACATGATCGATCGAGCCAAGTCGTGGATGTAGAGCACCAGCAGGCCGACGCAGATGACCGCCAGACCGATGGCGAGCGTGACAGACAGGTAGGCGTTCGTTTCGCCGCTTTCGCCCGGCCCGATGGAGGCGAGCAGCAGCAGGCTGTAGATGATCGTCAACACAAAGGTGCCGAGAACAAGTTGCGTCTGCAGACGGCCCATGAAGTTCCGGATCAGCCGCGGCCCGAACTGGCTTGCGGCCAGGGTCAGCACGACCATGGTGATCGAGAAGACGAGGCTCGCCATCGTGATGATCGACGTCAGGATCGTGGCTAGGAGTTCCCGCGCTTGGGCTGGTTCGCTAACATAGATCAGGCTGGGGAAGCTCTCGTCCGGCCCCTGACCCAGCCACTCGTCCAGGGCAAGCGCGCCCCATGTCAGCGCCAGCGCCGCCACCCCCAGGATGGCCGGAAGAAACCACAGGCTGGTCCGGACCGCATCCCACAGTGCTTGCACCGCATTGCCACGGGAGAAAAGTCTCTGGCGTGTCATCTCGTGAAGTCCCCGCAGTGCATCGTGGCACCGGCTTGGCACCCGTGCTTACTTCTAGTCCACCGGCTCGAGAGGCGCTCCCTGATCCTGATCAGCCATGGGTTGGGAGCAGAGGCTGCAGGGGGCACCCCCTCACTGGCGCTCCCCCTTCATACAATGGGACGGTCATGCTCAGGACCCTCGCGCTCCTTGGGGGGAGCACGAGACAGCGCAGGTGCCAAAGCCCATGGATGCTTGATCAGAGACCGGTGCGGGTGTCGCGTTTGGTGATGAGCGGAACAACGATCTCCATCAAGCCGACGAGCAAGTGCGGCCACCAGATGATGTCGGCAAAGCCGAAGAGCCACGGCGATACGGCAAGGAGAGCGCCTCCCAAGACGTCCACTGCCAGGTGGGCCTTCAGCGGAATGACCTTGGCAACGCTCAGCTCATAGTTCGTGAGCAGGCTCATGCCGATGATCATCACGCCCAGGATTTGCGGGAGCCACTGCTCAATCCCGCCTGTCGCGAACCCGAAAAGGTAAGGCGCCAGGATCAGAAGCGTCCCGGTCAAGTAGTCGATAATTCCGTGGGTTCTTGTATCGATCATGGGAAAGCTCCGTGTTCTTCAGTTCTGTTGTGGGAACCCCCTGCAGTGCGGCAGGTTCCTGCCAATGCCTTTCCTTCCGGACAGCTGCCGCGCGTCAACAGTTCGGCCTAGGTGCTGCTGTTCGCGCTGGCCAAGTACCCGGCAGCTGCGGTGTGCATGTGACGAGCGCGGTGTCGCTCTCACCTGCCTCGGCAATTAAGTCACTCAGCCCCCTGCTCGTTGCCATGCACAGGGGATTCTATGGCCTCGTCAGCCTCATCGGGTCTGCCAGCGGTGCCATCTTCGCCCGCCTCGATGACGCGTCCGTCGGCAGAACTGGTGTCTTCTGCCGCCACGTCAGTGACAGGGGCAGACAGTGTGTCGTTCTGATAGCCATCGGCAAAAGCGTCGTCATCAGCCAGAGCCCCCTCCTCACGAAGCTCGTCCTGAGCCCGCGCCCAGTGCTCGGCTTCGCGGCCTTCCGGGCATCCTTCCGACTCCCAGATCTGGTGTGCGCGCGTGCGAATCTGTTCGCTCTTGTCCATGGCATCCTCTCATCCTGATGTCGCTGTGAACCTGAGCGGGATCATTATGTTCCTGACCTTTGGGGACCTTGAGACATCGCCCCTGCCGGCGATCTGCTTCGGCATATGCAGGACCGCCTGATACCCTTCGTCCGACTGGCGAACAGGTCCGCGACGCCACCAAATATTTTCCGGCAACGGCGCGTCACCCGAGCGGCGTCCCTGCCGGTTTCGGCCTCTCTCCAGATCCTGAGCAACCATCTGGCGACTGAAAGCGTTGCGCCCGCAAATCACCTGAAGCGAGAAGGACACCGAATGGCGACCCAGAAGACGCTTGAAGACGCATTCCATGCCGGCCTGAAGGACCTTCTCTTTGCCGAGCGGACCTCCGTTCGCGCGCTGAAGAAGGCGGCCAAGGCGGCCAAGGCACCAGACCTGAAGCAAGCTCTCGAACAACATGCAGACGAGAGCGAGAACCAGATGGAGCGCCTCCAGCAGGTGTTTGAGATGATCGGCAAGTCCGCCCGCGGCAAGACCTGCGAAAGCATCCAGGGCCTCATGGCCGAGCTTGAGGACCACCTGGAGGAGTTCAAGGACAGCGACGCGGCCGATGCGGTGTTGATCGCGGGCACCCAAGCCATGGAGCACTACGAGATCGCCCGGTACGGCACTCTCCGGACGTGGGCCAGCCAGCTCGGGCTAAACGAGGCGGCAGATCTCCTCGGCCAAACCCTTGAGGAAGAGAAAAAGGCCGACGAGTTGCTGAACCAGGCGGCGCAGCAAGCGAACCAGGAAGGGCATCCGGCGGGCGAGGCTTCCTGAACGCGCTTTTCCCTTACGTACCCAGAAGCCGGCTCGTCACGCCGTGACGTGAGCCGGCTTATT
>VGDE01000250.1 GCA_016869875.1 Alphaproteobacteria bacterium | reverse complement strand
GGTGATCCGCGTCATTTCGCGATAATCGGCGGCACGCTGTACCTTTTGCGTTCGGACGGGGCAGAGCGGCAGCTGATGCAGGACCCGTCGGGCATCCTGGAGCAGGCCCGCCAGGCGTGGCGCGGCAAGTAGCGCGGATTGCGGCGTCCAATCACGAAATCGCGAGGCCACTGGAACTTTTGGGACTGATGCCCATTTACATCTCAGGACATGACCTCGGAACGGTCATGTTCGGATCACTGTCCCTCGTTCCGCGACTTGCGCCCGGCCTTTATGGACCGGGCGCTTTTTCTATGTCAGGTTGTGTTCGCCGCAAGATGCAGGGAGGGTATTGTGGAATTGAACGAGGATCAGGACATCGCGCGAATTGCGCGTTCGACCCGTGTGGTGGCCGTGGTGGGGCTGTCGCCAAACGAGATGAGGCCCAGCTGGGGCGTGGCCCGCTATCTGCAGTCACAGGGCATCCGGATCATCCCGGTCAATCCCGGCCACGAGGGTCACGAGATTCTGGGAGAAGCAGTCTATGCCAGCCTGTCGGACATTCCGGCAGAGGTTGGCGTGCAGATGGTGGACATCTTCCGGCGCTCCGAAGCAGTCGGCGCGATTGTTGACGAGGCGATCGCCCATCTGCCCGATCTGAAGACGGTGTGGACGCAGCTGGGGGTGCGCGATGACGCGGCAGCAGAACGCGCCCGCCACGCCGGACTGACGGTGATCCAGGACCGATGCCCCAAGATCGAGTTTCCCCGTTATCTGTGAGCCTGCCTGTCGCCCGATATCCGCTTGACGGGCGCCCGGGCAGACATTAATCAGACCCGACCTCAGGGGTATAGCTCAGTTGGTAGAGCATCGGTCTCCAAAACCGAGGGTCGTGGGTTCGAGTCCCCCTGCCCCTGCCAGGTCCTTCCGCCGGTTCGACCTGCCTCCGCCGGGCGTTCCGGCTTGAAAAGCCTGCCGGGTCCGGTTAGATCAGCGCCTGCACTTCAAGGAGCCTGCCGTGGCCACCAATCCCGTCCAATTCATCAACCAGGTCCGCGCCGAGGCCGCCAAGATCACATGGCCCACCCGGCGCGAGGTGATCACCACGACCATCATGGTCATGATCTTTGCCTCGATCACCAGCCTTTTCTTTTTCCTGGTCGATCTGGCGATCCGCACGGGTCTGACGCAGGGGCTGCGGCTGATCAGCGGCTGATCAGCGGCTGATCAGCGGCTGATCGGGGCTTGCAATCGGCGGGCAGGGGCGGTATCTGCCCCCGACTGTCCGGAAAGCGGCGTGCATCGGAATCGCATGCGCGCCGATTTCAGTTTTTTCGGATACATGGGAATTCAGGGCGTTGGCGCGGTAGCCGCGTGATTCGTCCGAAACGAGCAGGGGTCGATCGAGACATGGCAAAGCGTTGGTATTCGGTCAGCGTCCTGTCGAACTTCGAAAAGAAGGTCGCGGAGGCGATTCGCCAGGCTGTCGCCGAAAAAGGTCTGGAAGAACAGATTGACGAGGTTCTGGTTCCCACCGAAGAGGTGATCGAAATCCGTCGCGGCAAGAAGGTGACCTCCGAGCGTCGCTTCATGCCGGGCTATGTGCTGGTGCACATGGAGATGTCGGACCGCACCTATCACCTGGTCAACTCGATCAACCGCGTCACCGGGTTTCTGGGCGCGCAGGGCAAGCCGATGCCCATGCGCGACGACGAGGTGAACGCGATGCTGAACCGCTCGGCCGACGGTGAACCCGCGGCGCCGCGCAACCTGATCCGCTTTGACGTGGGCGAGAAGGTGAACGTAACCGACGGCCCGTTCGAAGGCTTTTCGGGCATGGTCGAGGAAGTGGACGAGATTTCGTCGCGCGTGAAGGTCACTGTGTCGATCTTTGGCCGGCCCACGCCGGTCGAACTGGAATTCACGCAGGTTTCCAAGACCGCGTGATTGGCTGCGGGAGGTTCCGGGTCCTTAAGGGACAAGGGCCGCACCGCTAAATCGGCCCCGCTCGTGGGCATGATGAAGGAGAAGGCCAGATGGCCAAGAAAGTAGTTGGCAGCCTTAAGCTGCAGATCAAGGCGGGTCAGGCGAACCCGTCGCCCCCCGTCGGCCCGGCACTGGGTCAGCGCGGCATCAACATCATGGCTTTCTGCAAAGAGTTCAACGCTCGCACGCAGGAAATGGAACAGGGTTCGCCCGTTCCCGTCGTGATCACCTATTATGCCGACAAGTCGTTCAGCTTCGAGACGAAGACGCCCCCGGCGTCCTTCCTGCTGAAGAAGGCCGCCGGCCTGAAGCCGGTTGGCAAGCGCAACCGTGCCAAGGGTTCGGACAAGCCGGGCCGTACGAATGCCGGTTCCGTCACCGTCAAGCAGGTGCGCGAGATCGCCGAAGCCAAGATGGCGGATCTGACCGCGAACGACGTCGAAGCCGCGATGAAGATCATCGTGGGTTCCGCCCGGTCGATCGGTATCGAGGTGAGGGGCTGATCATGGCAAAGATTTCCAAGAAAAAAGCCGCCGCTCGTGCCGCCTTTGAAGGCAAGACCAACCTGACCGTCGAAGACGCCGTCAAGCTGGTCAAGTCCGCCGCTTCGGCCAAGTTCGACGAAACCGTCGAGATCGCGCTGAACCTGGGCGTCGACCCGCGCCACGCCGACCAGATGGTCCGCGGCGTCGTGACGCTGCCCGCGGGAACCGGCAAGGACGTTCGCGTGGCCGTGTTTGCCCGCGGTCCGAAGGCCGACGAAGCCAAGGCTGCCGGTGCGGACATTGTTGGCGCGGAAGACCTGATGGAGACGATCCAGTCCGGCAAGATCGAGTTCGACCGTTGCATCGCGACGCCGGACATGATGCCGCTGGTCGGCCGCCTGGGCAAGATCCTGGGCCCGCGCAACCTGATGCCGAACCCCAAGGTCGGCACCGTGACCATGGACGTGACCGCTGCGGTCAACGCGGCCAAGGGCGGCGAAGTGCAGTTCAAGGCCGAAAAGGCGGGCGTCGTCCATGCTGGCATCGGCAAGGTCTCGTTTGACGAGGACAAGCTGGCCCAGAACCTGCGCGCCTTTGTGGAGGCGGTCAGCCGTGCCAAGCCGACCGGCGCCAAGGGCACCTACATGAAAAAGGTCTCGATCAGCTCAACCATGGGTCCGGGCGTGTCGGTGGACGTCGTTTCGGCGACTGCCAGCTGAGATCATGAGTTTCCCGGCCGCAAGGTCGGGGATGGCGGGGCAGCCACAAGCCGCCCCGTCCTGTCCGAGACGGAGGGTGCGGGGAAACCTGCTTAATATCCTTCCTGAGATGGGGAAGCATTTTTCCGGAGGTCCATCCTTCGGGCGATCTTGCCCTAGCGGACCCGACCCGGTCCCATTCGAGACCGGGAAAAGTGAGAGCGGGGGGAAACCCCCAACTTGGAGTGAAACCGTGGATAGAGCACAAAAAGAACAGGTGGTCGACGAACTCGGCCAGATCTTTGAAAGCTCTGGCGTCGTGGTGGTTGCCCACTACGAGGGGATGACGGTTGCACATATGCAGGACCTGCGGGCGCGCATGCGCGAAGCCGGCGGTTCCGTTCGCGTTGCCAAGAACAAGCTCGCCAAGATCGCCCTGGAAGGTAAGCCTTGCGCAAGCATCGCCGACTACCTGACGGGCATGACCGTGATCACCTACTCGGAAGATCCGACCGCTGCGGCCCGGATCTCCGACAAATACGCCAAGGACAACGAACGCTTCGTGATCCTGGGCGGTGCAATGGGTGACTCGGCCCTGGATCCGGCCGGTGTGAAAGCCGTCGCCTCGATGCCGTCGCGTGAAGAGCTGATCGCTCAGATCGTGTCCTGCCTCGGTGCGCCTGCCTCGAACATCGCCGGTGCCATTGGCGCGCCTGCTTCGAACATCGCGAGCATCCTCACGACCCTCGAGGAACGTGAGGCTGCGTAAGCAACCTGATCCCTGCGTGTGGTTGAAGACCCGACGTTGGAACACTAACTGGAAAGAACGGAAAAATGGCTGACCTGAAACAACTCGCCGAACAAATCGTGGGCCTGACCCTGCTGGAAGCCCAGGAACTGAAAACCATCCTGAAAGACGAATACGGCATCGAGCCGGCCGCTGGCGGCGCCGTCATGATGGCTGGTCCGGCTGCTGGCGCTGCTGAAGCTGCCGAAGAGAAGACCGAATTCGACGTCGTCCTGACCGACGCCGGCGCCAACAAGATCAACGTGATCAAGGAAGTGCGCGGCATCACCGGTCTGGGCCTGAAAGAAGCCAAGGACCTGGTCGAAGCTGGCGGCAAGGTGAAGGAAGGCGCTTCCAAAGCCGACGCCGAAGAGATCAAGAAGAAGCTCGAAGCGGCTGGCGCCAAGGTCGAGCTGAAGTAATCGGTCCTCGGACCGGTGCGAGAAAGGGCAGGGTCCGGGATTTCCCGGTCCCTGCCGAACCTGTCTTGAAGGGCGGTCTGCCATGATGCAAACGCGGCAGACACTCCTTCAGGGCATGTTCGAGGTTCGGGAGCTTCGCGGTGGGACGCGCGGCACGAATGGAACCTCACCCCTGCATTCGTAGGTGCGCTCCGGGGGCCCCGACCCGGACCGCATGCGAAGACGAAAGGTGACAAGACCCCATGGCGCAAGCTTATGTCGGCCAGAAGCGTATCCGTCGCTATTACGGCAACATCCGCGAAGTTCTGGAAATGCCGAACCTCATCGAGGTTCAGAAATCCTCGTACGACCTGTTCCTGAACTCGGGCGAGGGAACGGGCCACAACGACGGCGACGGCATCCAGGGCGTCTTCCAGTCGGTCTTCCCGATCAAGGACTTCAACGAGACGGCCGTGCTGGAGTTCGTGAAATACGAGCTCGAGCGCCCGAAATACGACGTGGACGAGTGCCAGCAGCGCGACATGACCTATGCCGCGCCGCTGAAGGTCACCCTGCGCCTGATCGTGTTCGATGTCGACGAGAACAACG
>VGDE01000249.1 GCA_016869875.1 Alphaproteobacteria bacterium | reverse complement strand
TGACCGTCGATCCGGCCTCGGCGGAGGCCTTCGAGGCCGCGGTGCGGCAGGCGAAGCCGCTGTTTCTGGCGGCCGAAGGCTGTCAGGGCATGCGACTTGAACGGGTCATCGAGGTTCCTGGACGCTATCTGCTGCGTGTGGACTGGGATTCAGTCGAGGCCCATATGGACGTCTTCCGCAATGCCCCTGCCTTTCAGGAATGGCGCGCACTGGCCGGGCCGTTCTTCACGGAGCCGCCCCAGGTGGTTCACAGCGCTCAGGTCGTGTGATCGAAATGGCCGGGGTCCTGCACCCCGGTCCGCTTGGGCTCACCCAAAGCCCGCCGAGTTCCGGAAGTTCTCCATCCATGCCAGATGGTCCCCGCTTGACGGCACATACTCAAACCCGACAGCGCCGCGATAGCCTATCTCGGACAAAGCCTGCAGCAGCGCGTCGAAGTCGATGGAGCCGGTCCCCGGCTCGTGCCGCCCAGGATGGTCCGCGACATGCACATGGCCCAGGGCAGCGCCAGCCTCGCGCAGTACCGTGACGGGATCCTGCCCGCAGGCGCGGACGTGGAAGCTGTCGACGAGGATGCGCAGGTGCGGATAGTTGCGAGCCAGTGCCAGAAGATCATCAGGAACGGCCATCATGTAGCCCGGAACAGTCGCGGCACTGATCACCTCCACCAGAACAGCCGGATACCGGGTCTCGGCCATGCGCAGCGCCGCCTCAAGATTTGAGCGGTAGACAGAGAGATCCCCCCGAACGCCGGCCATCGGATGAAGATAAGGCGAGCCGACCTCTTCTGCATAATCGAGCGCACGGGAAAAGCTGTCGCGAAACTCGGCCTCGCGCCCCGGCAGCGCCGCCAATCCTTTCTCCCCCTGTCGGCCCATGCCCGAAGACATCTGCGCAAGATGCAGTCCTTGATCGTCCAGAAGGGTGCGAAGCTCCCGGGCGGGGATCTCGAACGGCGTCGGATGCTCGACCGCGTCAAACCCGGCCGCCCGTGCGGCGGCCGGACGCTCACGCAGGGGCAGGTCCGTGAACAGATAGCCGATATGGGCCGACAGGATCATGCGATGCGGCCCTGGTCCTGTGTCGCGATCGGCGTCAGCTTGCGCGCCGCCGCGACAGCTGCCAGATCGGCCAGCACGTTGTCGGTTACGGGTATCCCCTCCGCCAATCGCTGCACCTCTGCCCTGGCCTCCGGTTCCCCCGGCATCAGAACCTCATCGCAACCGGCGGCGCGGGGAAGCGCCTTGATCCGGCGGTTGAACTCTTCCATCCGTGCCTCAAAGTCCGTCATCGACATGAACAGGTCGGGGCGAATGGCGAAAAATAGATGACCGACATTCTGCGGCTCCGAGTGATCGAAATAAAGCGATTTGACATCGCCGCCATAGTTTGCCCCGGTCAGCGCGCCCGCCATCAGGTCCATCATTGTCGCCAGAACCGATCCCTTGATGCCTCCAAAGGGCAGGCAGACGCCTTCAAAAGCTTTCGACGCATCGGTTGTCGGATTTCCCTCCACATCGAGGGCCAGCCCGGGCGCGATTGGCTCGCCCCGCTTGGCCGCCAGACGGATCTTGCCACGGGCGATCACCGTCATCGACATGTCCATGACGAAGGGCGCGGCCTTGCCGGCGGGTATCCCTGCGGCAATCGGACTGGCGCCAAGAAACGCCGTGCGCCCGCCCCACATCGATATTGCTGGGGACGAGTTGGTGAAGATCATGGAAACAAAGCCACGCTCCAGCGCCTGCAGCGCATAAAGAGCCCCCATCCCAAAGTGGGTCGACCGGTGCACCCCCACCATCCCAATCCCGGCCTCCGCAGCCAGATCCATGGCCGCGTCCATCGCCTTGTGAGAGGCGAGAAAGCCCATCCCATCATCGCCATCCAGATGAGCCACGGCGCCAGCGACCTTTGTCAGCTGCATGTTGGGCCGCGGATTGACCACGCCGCGTTCAATCCTTTCCAGGTACATCGGAATGCGGGACACTCCGTGCGAATCCAAACCCCGCAGATTGGCCTTCACCAGATCAGCCGCAATGGTGGCCGCATCGGAGGCTGGGAGACCTCCGCTTAAAAAAGCGTCTTTCCCAAAACGTTGCAACTCATCCGCGGATATGCGCGGCGCTTGAGTCATCCCAATCCCTCCTCAGAAAGCTTTTTCAACATTGCACAAAGCGACTTATAAATGCAAGTTTAGAGCCGACGAGACGGGAGAGTAGAAATTATGAACAATTTGACAAAGCAATTCGCGCCGACGGGCGCGATGCGGGTCGCTTTGAACCACGGCAACCGTGTTCTTGTTGGCCGCGATACCGGAGGAAAGCCCAAGGGCATCAGCGTTGATCTCGCTCATGCACTGGCGGCCCATCTTTCGCTCGATCTGACGTTCGTGGAGTATGAGCGGGCCGTCGAAGTCTCGTCATCGGCTGGCGCAGATGAATGGGACGTTTGCTTTCTTGCCGTAGATCCGGAACGCGCGCGCAGCATCTCCTTTACCGAGCCGTATGTGCGAATTGAGGGATGCTACCTCGCCGGCCCGCACTGCAAGGCTACGGATGCCGAGGAACTGGTGGCGTCGGGCGCGCCGGTCGGTACCGTCCAAGGCAGCGCCTATACCCTCACGCTGCAGCGGAAGCCCGGCGCCGAGCATCTCGTGATCTTTGAGGATATTTTTGCCGCACTGAGGGCGCTGGACGACCAGGAGGTCGCAGCGATCGCCGGGATTGGCAGCGTAATGGCAAATGAGGCGGAACTGCGCCCTGGGTCGCGCGTCCTGCAACCGCCATTCATGGAAATCCGGCAGGCGATGGCGATGCCGCAGGGCCGTCCTGAAGCCTCGGCAGCACTGGCAGCCTTTCTCACCGGTCTCGCACAGCAGGGCACTACTGGTGACATCCTGGAAGCACACGGGGTCGACCGCAGCTGCGCCATTGTTCCTGCCTGAACAGTTGCGTCAGGCGTTGGGCACGCGGATGGGGCTGCCCGCCTTGCAGACGGAAACGGCCTCGACGGTCTGTCGATAGAACAGCGCCCAGGTTGCCTGGCTCACATAGCCCAGATGCGGAGTGAGCAGAAGGCGGGCTCCAAGGCGCTCCACCGCTTCACGTTTTTGGAGAAACATGATGTCACTTGCAGCGACACTGTCGTTTCCACCTGAACCCGACCTGTCAGGCCGTGAGGACCCTGATCGGATTGCCAGCTTGGTAGGCCGCAATCGCTTCCACAGTTTGAAGATAGAAGAGCTGCCAGGTCGCCTCACTGACATAGCCCAGATGCGGAGTCAGCAGAAGGCGTGAGCCAAGCCGCGCCCGCATGTCGCGCCAAGGGTTGGTAGGGGGAATGGGCTCGTCCTCGAACACGTCGATGGCGGCACTGGCGGCAGGGTTGCCTTGCAACCAGTCGAACAGCGCTCCTCGGTCGACTAGTCTTGCCCGTGAGGTGTTCACGAAGAGCGCGTTCTGCGGCAGGGCGGCAAAGGTGGAACGATTGATGAGTGTGGCACTACGTTCCGACAGAATCATATGGACTGACAGGATGTCCGATCGTGCAGCCAACGCGTCCAGCGTGGGGGCGAGATCGACCCTACATTCCGCGGCACGCTCCGGGGTAAGATTGGGCGACCACGCTGTGACTTTCGCGCTGAATGCCTGTGCCAGCCGTGCCACCTGTGAGCCGATCTGGCCCAGCCCGACAAGACCGATACTCAGATCGGCCAAGTCTCGCCCCAAAGCCACTTGAAAGCCTCCGGCCGCCACAGAGGCCGTGTTGGCAGGCAACGCACGCGACTGTGCCAGCATGAGCGTGAGGGTGAATTCTGCCATTGTCGTCTTGCGCGATTGTGTGCCGCAGACAGTCACGCCCCGTGCTTGAGCCGCTCCGACGTCTATAGCCAGGTTTTGTGCGCCGGTGGTGACCACAAGGCGCAAGGCGGGTAGAGCATTGATCAGCGCGGCCGGCAATGGCGTACGCTCGCGCATCAGGCAGATGACATCGAACGGTTGGAGGACGCTCGCTTGTTCATCAGATGGGATCGGTTCGCGAAACACCGTGATATCGGCTTCCAGCGGGCTCCAATCCGCAACGGCAAGAGCACGATCAGCCCAGTCATCGAGAATAGCTATCTTCAATGTCATCTCCAGGTAAGGGCGGGTGGCACTCGAAAGCCGACAGTAGCTGTTGGTTGAGTGCAACCCGCAGGGCACCGATGAGCTTGAGACGCCCTGTAGGTCAGCGCCCGTATACACATCCTGGCATCATTACCCGAGTGCTCTCGGTCGCCAGATGGGCTCTTCCGTTAGGAGATCGGCTTGAAAATGATGCAGACCGGGCTTCCGACCTGAACAGCATCACCTGATTTCCGCAACGAGCCATCCGAGCGATCGATCTCGAAAGGCACGATCGTATCCGTGTCCTCGTTCGCGACGAGCAGCCGCTGATAGTTTGGATCAATTGCAAAGAACCTCGGGGTACGTCCTTCGCTATTCTGCCAGCCGGCGGAGGTGAGCTGCCAGTTCTCAGGGTCGATCGAGAAGATTGCAATGCTGTCGTAGCCACGGTTTGACGCGTAGACGAAGCGGCCGTCAGGAGAGACGGCGATCTCGGACGCCCGGCTGTTTCCGGTGAAGCTATCCGGGAGTGACGAGAGGCGCTGAAACGGCTCAAGCTGCCCCGTTTCGGAGTCAAAGCGATACGCCGTCACCGTGGAGTCAAGTTCGTTGATGACATAGGCTGATTGTCCGGAAGGATGGAAGGCGATGTGCCGCGGTCCCGCGCCTTCTCTGGCTTGCGACGGCTGGCCTACAGCCTTCAGCTTTCCTGCGGCGGCATCAATCTCGTAAACGAGGACTTGGTCGAGGCCCTTGTCCGGAACAGCAACAAACCGTCCAGAAGGGTCAAATTCAACCTGATGCGGCTTCGGGAAGGGTTGCTCCACCCGATGCGGGCCAATCTCT
>VGDE01000248.1 GCA_016869875.1 Alphaproteobacteria bacterium | reverse complement strand
AGCGCCATGGCGTGCGGTCGAAATGGGTACGAACGAGACGATCAAGCAGGCGGTGATCGCTGGTCTGGGAATCGCGCTGATCTCCCAGCACACCTGCACCGAGGAATTGCGGGCGGGCCGCCTGGTGCGCTGTCGGCCATCGGCCTGCCGATCCAGCGCAGTTGGTACCTGCTGCACCGTGCGGACCGCGCGCCAAGTCCCGCGACCGAGCGCATCCGCGCCAGCATCACCGCCCTGGGCGGCAGCTTTCTTCCTCGCCTCGCCACGCATCGCTAGGGTCCTTGGCCAACCCCGGGCTGGCTGCGGGCATGGGCCGAGGCCGGATCAGGCAGATTGGAGGCCACTGCGAGGCAGGGATCTGGTCTGGCCCCGCAACCACCTGGCGCAGGCGTCAACAGTTGCGACAGGCGATCCTGAGGGACGCCATGCGGGACATGCCCTTTGCATGACCCTCTGTCGGCTTCGCAGTGTCAAGGTGAGACAAGAATATCTGATCAGAAGAGCTTCCGCATTCTTCCAGAAGGGATGTTGCTGCCGCCTGGTGACGCATCAAGGACTAACGGAGGTGCTAGCTGAACCGCGCGATCACGCAAGTGTCCACGCCGCGACGATTCTAGGCTTGCCTCATGGGTCACCCCTCCACACGCGTGGTCGAGCAGGTGCAGTCGGATCGACAGGGGCGCATTCGCCTGTGGCATGCACGCTTCACGACAAGGTTCAAGAGTGCATGAGGCAAGTTTGTTCACCAATGCTGGCGGCACGTGGCACGAGCATCTTTTCAGATCGCAGCCCTACCATAACGTCTGGTCGGGAACAGACGTTTCGAACGCCCGCTCCGGGCTACTCGCGCTGGCGCAGACGCAGGGACACAGTGCGCCAAAGGTCCCGAACATCTCTTTTCTCGGGCCTTCGGGAAGATCGCGTGCCTCAGGGGGAGGTGCAAGAACGTCGGGCAGCCCATGACATGCAAGCCTTGGATCGGCGCCTCTGCGACCGGTATGGAGGCATTTCGGCATAACTCTCCTGCTGCGGATTGCAGGTTGGAGAAGGAAAGTGAGGCGACCCGAACAAGCCAGGTGCTGCGGGTGCCCAAACATTCCCAACCGGAATGTTCCCCAGACAGCCGAAGATTCCGCAGGACCGACTGGAAGGGAAACTGCTCTGACAGAGCGACGGATGGTACATCCGGCGGCGGCCGGTGCTCCTCGGCCCAGCTTGGTCCTGCAACTTGTCGGACACTGGGCCTGGGCTCTTCTTACAGGACACGATGATGCGGCCAGGGGCGGCTGGACAGAGGTTTCGTTTGCGAAGCCTGGCCGGTGGGTTCACCCGAAGATGGTCATGGTCCGAACCACTCCAAAGTGGCCGCTGTGTGCGACGCACCTGCAATCGCCAGATTTGTTCTGCGAAAGGTCCGAGATCACGAAAGACCCGACAGGCGTCCCGGTTCTTGACGAGGGTGTTTCGAGCCGGCATCAACTTTTTCCTTGCGCGGACCTGTGCCTTGCGCATGAGCGAGCGGCGTCCCTCTCCACGTTCTGATGGCATGGAGCTGCTGCGCGTTCGTACGACAGTGGGCCTCACTTGGTGAGGCCAACACGCGCAAAGGGGGGGCACCTGTTCCGGGTTTCCTGCTTTGAAAGACTTGTCAGGAAACAGCTGCGCCGTGCGAACAAAGGCGCACCGAAGACTGCGTCTGACCTTGCCATTTGCCGGATGCAAACCCTTTCAGCCGCGTCTTCTGCATGCTTGGCAAAGCGACAGATTAGGCCGGATCGCGAAGCGCCGTTACCTCCGAAGCCAAAGCCGAAGCGCCCCCTTCGAAAACAAGGCGACCGCCATCGGCGCCGAACTGCGCCTCGATGATTCGGGCATAGCTGCCTGCTTTCGACTGCTGGATCATCTCACCCGCGCGCCAGCTTTCGACCGAAAAGCTGTAAAGCCCGTCCGGCAGCTTGCTGCCACTGTCATCGCGCCCGAACCAGTCCATCTGCCCCTCCCCAGGACCAATCTCCTCGCGAGCCAGTTCGCGGCCTTGCGCATCGCGCGTCACAAGTTGCACGCTGTCGGCCATCGTGTGCGGCGCCACGTCCAGCGTGATCGGCTTGTCCGCGAACCACACCGGCGCAGTCGTGCGCCCCTCTTTGCCGATCCAGCCGGCAATTCCGCCCGCGGACCCGGATCCCGGCTGGCCCACCATCTGCTCCAGGTACTTGTTGCTCAGCGCCTGCTGTTCCACGCCCGCAAAGGTTGCCAACTGGATCGCGAAATCCGTGCTTTGCATCGGGTTCATCGGGTCCTGGTTCTTGAGCTGTGCAGTCAGCATGCGCAGGAACGTCTCGAAATCCGCCCCCGTACTGGCGCCCGAGAACCCTTGTGCCGGTGCCGGTATTGCCTGCGCGGGTCCCGGGCCTGTGATCCCATCTACCATGCCGTCTCTCCTGATTGCCTATAGCCTGATGTCGATGCGGCGGTCGCTCAGCTGCGCCGAGGCCAGGTGCACCAGTTGGACAGGGGCAAGGTCGACATCCCGCCCATCCTCCAGTCCGGGTCCTGCCTGCAGGGACCAGTCGTTTCGTTCGCCTTGGCGGAACTCCATACTGCCCGTCCCGATCCCCGCTTCGGCCAGGTGCTGGACAAGCAGATCGGCATTCCGTCGAACCAGATCCAGAGTCTCGGGCCGCTCGGCCAGGATGATGACATGGGCGCGATCGGCGCCGGACATGATCACGCGAAGACGCCCCAGTTCTTCGGGCGAAAGGGCGATTTCCGTTCGATCGGCATTGGTGCTGACCAAGGCCTGCGTGATCTGCTGCAGCACAGGACGCGCTTCGGGGCCAGCGGCGGTGACAGGGGCAGGGCGGGGGGCGTCGGCGGCCGACATGTGCCCCAAGGGGCGCGGCGCCAGCAGCGCCTCCAGATGCAACGAATCGGCCGCGGCCGATTCCGACGTTGTCACCAGCTCTGCCGCCGCGGGACGTGCGACCGCGATGCTGAGGTCCACGCTGACAGCAGCGGGCGCAGGTTTCGGCAGCTGAACCGGTTGTGCGGTTTCGACGGGCGCAGCCTGTGCCGCCGGCTGGCGACCAGCCGGAGGCGTCATCGCGGGATGCTGGGCCTGGGGCGGGGCAAAAATAGCAGTCACCGGCTGCTGCGCGTTTGTCGCCATGCTGCGATCTGTCGGCTGCAGTGCCGCCTTTCGCCCAGGCTCGGCTTGTAGCGGCGGCTGATCCGGACTTTGCGCAACGGCAGGCAGCAGGTTCGAAGGATCGTCGGCAGGTGCGGCCATGACCGTCCTGGACGGCACGGTCGCGGCCAGCAACGCCTCCAATCGGGACGTTGATGCCAGTTTTGGCGAAGTCTCCCCACGCTGCTCATCCGTGACAGGGGTCATGTCGGCACCCTCCTCCAGCAGGGCAGGCAGGGCTGGCAGATCCATCTGCTGCGGCGTGGGGGAAAAAGCGCTGCTGACGCCAAAGGCGGCTTCCAGCCAGCTTGACAGCGCATCGGCAGGCAGGGGCAGCGCAATTGCGGGTTGTTCGGAGACAGGCTCTGCCTTTGCCAGGTCCGGCAGTTCTGGCACCAGCAGGGCATCCTCTGCGGGAAGCGCTGCAACAAAAGCAGTTTCGTCCCCCGCTGTGGCAACTGCCTGGGCCGCTGCCGGATCGGTGCGCGAAAAAGGACTCACAAGCGGCAAAGCATCGGTCATCGGGAGCCTCGTGGTTTTTTCCCGATTACCCGAAACTCGTTACCACTTATTTACTGCTGGCCCTCTATTTTCGGACATCCGCCAATTTTGCCGAGGGTGTCATGCAAGTTCATTCCCTTCTTCCTGCACAAGGACCGGGGGCGTCCAAGCTTCAGGTCGTCGATCAGCTGGAGCAAGCCTTTCTTGAGGAGATGCTGAAGTACTGCGGCCCTGGTGCCTCGCAAGGCGAATTCGCGGGGGGCGCCGGAGAGGAGCAGTTCAGCAGCTTCCTGACGCGCGAACATGCCGCAATCCTGGCACGGCGCCTGGATCTGGGATTTGGACGCGCAATGGCAGGGCAGGTGTCATGAGTCGCGCCCTGCATCGCCAGGTCGCGCAGATCAAGGTCGCCCTTCTTTGCGGGGATCCCCATGCTGCGCTGGCACGGATCGACGATCTGATGCAGCGCGCGGCGCGCCGGGGCATCGATCCGGAGACGCGGGACGGGCTGGAGCCCTTGATGGAGGAACTGCGGGAACTGGCCCAAGCCTCGCTGCACGGGGCGCGCCAGGCGGCCGAGCAGGTTCGTGCCATTGTCCAGGCCGCACGCAGCCTTCAGACCTACGACTCCCAGGGGCGGCGGCACGTCACCTCCATGCATCCCAATGCCGCTCAACGGTTTTAGTAAAATGCGCCGCTTGCTTCATTTGGAGAAACAGGCGGATTTCACTAGTTGTAAACCACCGGCGGTTAGAACGGTGCCATGCCAGGAAGGGCACAGGGCAACCGCCTGAAAGGTCAGAAGGCCGCGTCTGCAATCCGGTGCAAAGCACCCTTGATGGAGAACAACATGACCAGCATTCTGACCAACAACAGCGCAATGGTCGCGCTGCAGACCCTGAAGTCGATCAACTCGCAGCTGGGTAAAACCCAATCCGACATCGCCACCGGCAAGAGCGTGGCCACCGCCAAGGACAACGCGGCCGTGTGGGCCATCTCGAAGGTCATGGAAACCGACCAGTCGTCCTTCAAGACGATCCAGTCGAACCTGAACGTCGCCGAAGCCACCGTGGCGACCGCCCGCAACGGCGCCGAGCAGATCACCAACATCCTGAAGGAAATGAAGGAACTGGCGATCGGTGGCGCGAACGACGCGGCCGATCACGGCAAGATCCAGACGGACATCGCCGCCAAGAAGGAGCAGATCACCGCGATCATCAACGGCTCGCAGCTGAACGGCGTGAACCTGCTGAAGACCAACCCGACCGGCACGAACACCTC
>VGDE01000247.1 GCA_016869875.1 Alphaproteobacteria bacterium | reverse complement strand
GAAACGCTCACGCCTGTCTGCGATGATGTCATGGTCAGCCTGCCTGCTGCGCAGCGAGACTGACCAGCTCGGCCCGCACCAAAGCGCGAGGCCCATCGCCAGCTACACCATCAGCTGGGACATCATCGAGATGAATTCGCTGCCATTGTCGACCCTGAAAGTCCTGGGATGGCCGACAGTGCGACAAACCCTCTCCAAGGAGTGCACCACATCCTCGCCGCGGTAACTGTACCGCACATCCGTTGCCGGGCAGTAGCGGGAATGCGTGTCGACGATGGTCAGGATCCGCAGCTTCCTGCCCAGGGCCAGTTGGTCATGCACAAGGTGCATGGCCCAGACATCATTCGGACCGACGGCTTCGGCACGGTCATCGCGCAGCTTCGCTTTCACTCGTCGTTTCGGTGTCTTGTTCCGCAGCTGCAGACCCAAGACTCTGTAAATGTTGTAGACCTTCCTGATGCTGACATTCCAACCTTTGCGGCTGAGGACGACGTAGATCCGCCGATAGCCATACCGCACGCGAGTTTCGCAGATCTCCTTGATCCGCCGCTTCAGCTCTGCCGGATCGGTGCGGCGGGATTTGTAGTGGTAGCTTGAGCAGTCAAACCTCAGCGCCCCACACGCCCTGCGGATCGAGACCGCCCAGTCTGCGCACATCCCGCGAACCAGTTCGCGCGTCCGTTCCGGCTTCAGAGCTTTCGCCGGACAACATCCTGCAGCATCTCCCGGTCCAGCGTCAGGTCGGCCACGATCCGTTTCAACCGCGCATTCTCATCTTCGAACCGCTTTAGCCGACGCATCTCGTCAGGCAGCAGCCCGCCATACTTCTTCTTCCAAGCAAAGTAGGTCGACTGCCCGATCCCGGCCTTTCGGCAGATCTCCGCAAACGGCGTCCCTTCCTCGCCTTGCTTCAGGATGAACGCCCGTCTCGCGCTTCCGTGAACTTCGATGCCTTCATCGTTCTCAGCTCCTCTCCCAGCCAGGGACGGTTAGCCGAAAACTCCAGTTTCAAACGGTCCAGTTTTCAGGGGGCAGAGCAGTGGGGTCATGCTCTGGAATGCACGCCCAATCCTGCGCTTCCGGGGACGGTCAGCGACCTCATCGAGATGCGCACCATTCTACTTTCGAACCACTACGGTTAGCGCGATGGGCACTGCCGCACCTTACGCGGCTTCGGCGGCGGTCGAGACCGGCACCGAGATGACACAATGCAAACCGTCGGGCGTAAAGCTGTAGCGGGTCTTGGCGCCCAGCTGATAGGGCAGTGCATTCTCGATCAGCTCGCGGCCTTGGCCCGCGCCTCGCGGAGCGGTATCAGGCGGCATCTCGACGCCCGTCTCCCGCCACTCGACATGCAGCCAAGGCCTGCTGCCTGCCCCATTTTCCTCCAACGTCCAGGTGATGGTCAGCTGCCCGTCAGGTTGCCCCAACGCTCCATATTTCAGGGCATTTGTCGCCAGCTCGTGCAGGGCCATAGCCAGCATCTGGACCGTGGATGAGCGAAGTCGCACGCCCTTTGGGCCGGAAAGCCTGACGCGCGAGGCCTCGCCATTCATGGCCGTGATCTCGCTGCAGATCAACTCGTCGAAGGTTACCCGGTCGTGCTCCTTCAGGCGGGACAGGAGACCTTGGACGCGCGCCAACGCGTCCAGCCGGCCCCGGAAGCGCGAACGAAAGTCCGGCAGGCCGGAACTGGCGAGCACTGTCTTGTCGGCAACAGCGCGGATGATGCCCATGAGGTTGCGGGTGCGGTGCTGGAGCTCCGCGACCAGGACCCTCTGACGGTCCTCCAGCTCCCGGCGCTCGGTCGTGTCGATCATGGCCCCGATCATCCGGACCGGCTGCCCCGCGACGTCGTAGAAGAAGCGGCCCCGCCCATTGAGCCAGCGGACCGTGCCGTCCGGATGCAGCGTGCGGAACTCGGCTACGAATTCCCCCTGGGTTTCCCGGGCACGATGCAGCTCGTGTTCAAGTCGCTCCCGGTCATCGGGATGCACACGCGTCTTCCAGGCCTCATAGCTGGGCATAACCTCGCCCACCTCGTAGCCCTGCATCCGGAAGTGCTCGTCCGACCAGTGGATGGCGCCCGTCCGGACGTTCCAGTCCCACAAGCCAAGCCTCCCGACCTCGACGGAGGCCCGCAGCCGCTCCTCGCTTGCCTCCAGCCGCTCCTGAGCGCGCCGGATCTCGGTGACATCCTGCCCAATACCCCCGATCAGCACAACCTTGCCGGCCTCCTCGGTGATCGGAAAGCCGGTGTCGCGCAGCCAGCGAAGCTCCCCATCCCGCGGCCGCCGCACCCGGTATTCGAAGGTGATACGTTCTCCCTCACGCGCGCGCTGAATGGCCGCGGATACGCGCGCGCGGTCGTCAGGCTCCACCAGCTCCAGCCAGGCGCGAGGATTGTCGGCGCAAAGCGCTTCCTGGCAGGATAGGCCGTAGATGCGCTCAAAGGCCGGGGACAGATAGGTCCATTGAAGCGTGTCAGCGTCGCGCATCCAGAGAATGTTGGACGAGGCCTGAGCGAACTGCCGCAGTCGCTCCTCGCTCTTGCGCAGTGCCTCCTCGACCTTGCGGCGCTCGGTGATGTCAGTTCCCACGCCAAACCACTCGGTGATCGTCCCTTGCGCATCCATCACGGGAACGGCTCGCGACAGAACCCAGCGCTGTTTGTCTCCCGCGAACAGAACCGGGTGCTCGAGCTCGAAGCGCGACTTGGTGGCAATTGCCTCGTCAACAGCCGCCCGCACATGAGCCCGGCTTTCGGAGGGAATGAGCTTGTCGATCCAGTCCACGATTGGATCGGCAGTTCTTTCGAGGCTCTCGCTGTCCACCGGATACATGATGCGGCCGTCCGTGCTCATGCGGAACGCCGAGTAAGTGCCCGCCGTCACCAGCGCTTTGAACACTTCGCGGCTGCGGCGCAGGCGAGCTTCCTGCTCTTTGCGACCCGTGATGTTGTTGAACAAGACGCCCACATGATGCCGCAGGACCGTGCTGACGGGAAAAGCATAGGCGTCGTACCACCGTCCAAACGACGGGGCGTGCAACTCGAACCGTTCGGCTCGGCCTGACTTGGCCACGCGCCCAAAGGCGTCGAGCCACTCCTGCTCGACCCTCGCCGACAGTGCACTGATACAGGCCCCTTCTGCGTTTGCCAGCCCCGACTGCCGCTCGAAGGCAGCGTTTGTGGTCAGAAAACGGTAATCATTGGCTTGTTCATCTGGGTCAAACAGGACCTCCAGAACACAAAAGCCCTTGTCCAGATCCTCGAGAACAGTTTCATCCAGCTTGTACTTCATCGTCATGGTGTCTTCCTCCGGGACGCGGAACGGGCACCGCCCGTTTGACAGGCCGATCGTTGCGGACCTTCAGGGCGCCTTTTGTGCCTCATGCCCGGCTGCCAGGGCGAGGGCGGTGTCCACACAGTCTTTCAAGGTAATGGGCTTCTCGAAATGAGGAACGCGGGCAAATCGCTCGGGAAGAATAGCCTTGTCGTAACCGGTCGCGAACACGAAGGGGATTTTGCGCCGGAGCAGCATGTCTGCAAAAGGAAGGATGTCCGCGCCGCGCAGGTTCACGTCGAGAATGGCGGCGTCAGGGCGCTCCGGCCCATGCAGAAGGTCCATTGCTTCCGAAAGGGAGCCGAGGGGACCGGTGACGATGCCACCGCGATCCTCCACCTCCGTGGCCATCTCCATGGCGTTCCAGTACTCATCCTCCACAATCATGATGCGATAGGCCATGACCGATCTCCATTCGCCGGGGTGCCGCACCCAGTGTGGGCCGAAACTGCTCCTGTTCCAAGAAAGAACGAGTGTTACAAAGCCTCCCGCGACACGCGCTTTTGCCGCGAAGGGAATATCGAAGGGATGATCCTGTCGTGGCCATAGGAGGCGACGCGTGTGAAGGAGCGGGAGCAAAGGGGCAAACAGCCGGGCTCCGGGCGCTGCTGTGAGGATCAGCAGACACCGGTGGCGCAGGAACAAAGGAGCGTTCTTGGCGTTCACAGCCCTGTTATGTGGAGGCAGCTCATGAACAAACCTGATCTTGCCGGACGGCGCATCCTGGTGGTCGAAGACGAGTATTTCCTGAGCATCGAGATCTGCGCGCAGATTGAGGAGTATGGCGGTGTGGTGCTGGGTCCGGTGCCCACGCTGGAAGATGGCCGTGCCCTGCTTCAGGCAGGACCCCAGCCGGACGGAAGCATTCTGGACATCCGGCTGAGGGACCAGCTGGTCTATCCACTGGCCGACAGTCTGATCGAGGCAGATGTCCCCATCATTTTCGCGAGCGATGCAAGCAAGGGAGCGATCCCGGACGAGTATGCGACCGTCCCACTCCTCAGCAAGCCGATCAACATGATGCGGGTGGCTGAGCAGCTCTTTCCGGCACCTTAGCGTCCGTCCTCTGACCATGAGCCGACAGGATCTCGTCAAGGCTCGAGAAGCCATTGGCAGTGCTGTATATGTCTGCCACGATAGGTGGCAAATGCTCAGGCGGTGGCTGTACCTGTTCAACGCGCTGACGAGCATCAGTGGACCGTTGCGGCAAAAGGAGAGCGCACCATGGATGAGAAACGCACACAGAAGATCCAGGACCGGGCGCACGCGATCTGGGAGGAGGCCGGTCGTCCGGAGGGCCAGGATGCGGAGCACTGGGCGCAGGCCGAGCGTGAGATTGCTGCGGCAGATGAGGCTCAGGCGTCCGCTCCGGTCGGAACGACCCCTACTCGCCGCGGGCGCAAGCCAAAGGCCGCGGCAGATGAGGCAGCCGACGCCCCGAAGGCAAAGCGGGGACGCACAGCCAAGGCCGTAAGTGATATGTTCGCCGAGGACTCCGAAGATGCGCCAAGGACGGGCAGGGGTCGCAAACCCAAAGCCGTGACGGAAGACGGCGTGGACGCACCCAAGGCCACGCGCGGACGCAAGCCAAAGGCTGTGGCCCAGGATGCGGCAGACGGCGCAACGGGGGCCAGCGGGCA
>VGDE01000246.1 GCA_016869875.1 Alphaproteobacteria bacterium | reverse complement strand
GTGCTGGTGCCGTTCAACATCGCCTGCGGGCAATGCCACTTCTGCAAGCAGGGCCTCTTCGGCAACTGCCATGAAGCCAACGCGCAGGCGACGGCCGTCGGCGGGATCTACGGCTACTCGCACACCGCGGGCGGCTATGACGGCGGGCAGGCGCAGTATGTGCGCGTGCCCTATGCCGATGTCGGCCCGACACTGATCCCCGACTGGATGGACCCGGACGACGCGGTGATGCTGACTGATGTGGTGCCGACCGGCTATCAGGCCGCCGAGATGGGCGGCATTGCCCGCGGAGATACCGTAGTTGTCTTCGGCGCCGGTCCGGTCGGCATCATGGCGGCCCGCTGCGCCTGGCTGTTCGGCGCGGGCCGCGTCATCGTCATCGACCGGGAGCCCTACCGGCTGGAGTTTGCGCGCAGCTACTGCCCCGCGGAGGTCTACGATTTCCGCGAGATCGGCGACATGGCCGTCTTCATCAAGAAACAGACGGACTCGCTCGGGGCCGATGTCTGCATCGACGCCGTGGGTGGCGACGCTGCCGGCAACGCGCTGCACACCCTTTTCGGCACGAAGCTGAAGTGGCAGGCCGGCTCGGCCATCCCGCTGCACTGGGCGATCAACTCGGTCAAGAAGGGCGGGATCGTGTCGATCGTCGGCGTCTACGGACCGACCGGTAACATGGTCCCGATCGGCAACGTCGTGAACAAGGGCATCACGATCCGGGCGAACCAAGCCTCCGTCAAGCGGCTGCTGCCCCGGCTGATCGAGCATGTGCGCAGCGGCGTGATCGACCCGAAGGCCCTGATCACGCACCGCCTGTCGCTCGAGGATGTGCCCGATGCCTACCGGATGTTCTCGGGCAAGCTGGATGGCTGCATCAAGCCGGTGCTCTACCCCAACGGTTCATGAGGAGATGGTCATGGCTAACGTCCGACCACAAAACCGCCGGATCGACCCGGCCAGCGTCAAGGGTTGGGGCGTCGACATCGACCCCCGCAACGACCCGACCTATCCTTACCGCCAGCGGAACGAGGAAGGCGGGGGGAAGATGGACTGGCCCCGGCCGCCCCTGCAGCCCAGATCGGTCGAAATCCTCCGGTCTGTCGAGCACAACCGCCTGCCTGCGGTTCTGGGAACCTCGACCCCTCCGCGTGGTCTCAGTGGAGCTTTTCGAAGGGCGGCCTTCGCTTACAGCGAGTCGGACTGGCGGCACTGGCTGATCCTTCTTGGCGCCGACCGGCTGAACATGGTCGAGGGCGACCTTGGCGATCTTGCACGCGGCCATCTCCCGAACATCCCGCGCGAGATGGGCCTGCGTGCCGAGTGGCAGCACAACCGGGCGAACCTGATCGGAAAGATGGTCCTTGCAGCTTCGGTCTCTGCTGCTGTCTGGACGCTCTGCCGCTGGCCGAGAGAGGTCAGGCGGCGGGGCAATTGAGAAGGCACGGGAACATGCTGGTTTCCAAAACGGTGGCTTGGGGGCAACACCTCCGCGCCCAGTGGGCAACCTGACGACCTCGTCCCCAGCGAAGACGCGGCTGGTGCGCCGGGCAAGCCGGATGAAGCGAAGGAAGGCACCGAGACATTCAACGCACTCTGAGGCTGCATCCTTCTTGCGCAGAGACAGCGAGATGCTCCCGATGAACACTGGTGAGGCTGCATGGCGCGAGTTAAGCAGTTGGCGGCGGAGACTGGCGCTAACCTGCGATCAGGCGCGCGTAGCAGCAAACTTCGCGTTATTGAATGCGGGCTGGAACCAAGCAAAAGGCTGTCGGTTAGGCGGTTCTCGGACGGCATTTGCCGGCATCGTCCCCAACGCGTGAGGATGCGTATGACTGCCTACTCCCCGCTTGGCCCCGATCCTGTTCGGATACCTGATCCAACCGACAGGCCCTATCCGGGGGTCCTGACGCTCCATGTGGACGCCACGGATATCACCCGCGGCATCTTCCGCATTCAGCAGTCGATACCAGTAGACAATGCAGGGCCCATGACCCTGCTATATCCGAAGTGGATCCCCGGTTTCCATTCGCCTGCGGCAGCCATCGAACTGCTCGCAGGGCTGGAGATCAGGGTGGGCGATATACGGTTGAACTGGGAACGCCATCCTGTGGAGGTCCATGCGTTTCAGGTCGTGGTTCCGGAAGATGTCAGCGCGTTGGATCTTTGCTTCCAGTTCCTATCGCCGACCAGCGCGGCCCAAGGCACGATCTGCATGACGACGGTCATGCTCGCGGCTCGTTGGGGAGCCATGGTTCTGTACCCGGCCGGTTATTTTTCGAGGGGAATTCAGGTCGCGCCGTCCATAGATCTACCGGACGCCTGGCACTCCGCATCTGCACTCGAAATCGCGTCCGTAAACGGGCCGCGCACCATCTACCAACCTGTGTCTCTGGACGTCCTGGTCGATTCACCGGTGTTGGCCGGAAAGTGGATGAAACGGGCGCACCTTGATGAAGGCGATAGGGTGAACCTGAACCTCGTCGCAGATCGCGCAGACAACCTTGATGCCAGCGAGGCCCAGATCGAAGCGCACTGCGCCTTGGTCCGTGAGGCAGACGCTCTGTTTGGCAGTCGGCACTTTGATCACTACGAGTTTCTAGTTGCCGTAAGCGACGAGATCGGCGGCGGAGGGGTGGAGCATCAGCGCTCTTCCGAGATCGTAGTGCCGTCCAGCTATTTTGCGGCATGGGATGCCAATGCACCCAAGCGCGACGTCTTCCCCCATGAATACATCCATTCCTGGAATGGCAAGTTCAGACGCGGCGCAGATTCCTGGACGCCGAGCTTCGAGCGACCGATCCGAAACAGTCTGATGTGGGTCTATGAAGGCCAGACACAATACTATGGAGAGGTCTTGGCTGCACGGTCCGGACTATGGTCGTCGCAGCAGGCTCTCGACACATTGGCCCGAACCGCGGCAATCTACGACAATCGGCCGGGTGGTCGTTGGCGAACTCTCAGTGACACGACCAAAGACCCGATCATCGCCAGCCGTCAACCGCTGCCCTGGCCCAGTTGGCAGCGCAGCGAAGACTATTACTCCGAAGGCCAGCTCCTTTGGCTTGCCGTCGACACCCTGATCCGTGAGCAGTCGGATGACCAACGATCGCTGGATGACTTCGCCAGGCGCTTCTTTGGTCGGGAGGAAGGCCGCACCACGACTTCCACTTATGAATTTGCGGAGGTGGTCGACGTGCTTAAAAGTGTCCTCGACTATGACTGGGCAAACCATCTCTCCGAGCGTCTCGAAAGCAGACAGGTCGGCGCGCCTCTTGAGGGATTGGAACGTGGCGGGTATCGACTTGTCTACCGAAAGACGCCGAACGAATTTGCACTGGCCACGGACGCGGTCAGCGGGATCAACAACCTTCGGTTCTCGGTCGGTGTGGCGATCACGAACGACGGCACCCTGCAGGAAGTGATATGGGAGGGGCCTGCTTTTGACGCCGGGCTTGTCGCAGGTGCGAAGGTGTTGGCCGTCAATGGTCGAACCTTCGATGCAGGGGGACTACGGCAGGCTGTAACGGATGCGGAACAGAGCGGCCAGATCGAGTTGCTGGTCCAGCGCGGTAAGCGCATCGCGGATTTCGTGGTCCAATACTCTGGTGGCCACCGCTATCCACACCTGGAGCCGATCGAAAGAGCGCGCCGGCGGTTGGACGAGATCCTTGCCCCGCTGACCACGGCTCGGGCAGGGGCCAAACAATGAGTGGGGCAGAGAAAGACCCGTCGAGGACGAGTGTCCTGCCGGACAGCAGCGCACGACCCGCAGCACAACCTGCAGAAAGGCTCGCACAGGAGGGGGGTATCGATCCTTGCAGCAGCGCGCGGTTGCTGGTTCAGGCAACCCTTGCCTACCGTTTTTCTCGGCCCGCCGAAGTCCTCCTGTTGCTGGAAGCGGCACGCACGCAGATGCAAGCGGTTTTCCAAGAACAGCTCATTATCAACCCGGTGGCGGACATCGCTCGCCTGGACGACTCCATTACCGGAGAGCGGCGGGCTGTGTTTGTCGCGACGGGTGATGTCGAGGTCAACTATTCGGCGGTTGTAGATCTCCGTCCGGAGCCGCCAGAACTTGCTGGCCTTCCGGCTCCTACAATAGCGGAACTGCCGTCAGCAGCCATCAATTTCCTTTTGCCGAGCCGCTACTGCCCCTCCGATCGACTGCAAGGGTTTGTCGCCGCCACATTTCAGGCATCATCCGCCGGCGACCGAGTGCTGGCGATCCTAGAATGGCTGCAGCGCAACATCGAGTACAGCCCAGGTGTGAGCGATGCCGGGACTGACGCAATGGAAACGCTCGCAAAACGTGCCGGCGTCTGTCGGGACTTCACGCATCTTGCCATCGCTTTCTGCAGAGCGGCGAACATTCCCGCTCGGGCTGTGAGCGTCTACGCATGGCGTCTTGATCCACCCGACATGCATGCCGTGACTGAAGTGTTCCTCGGAGGGCGCTGGCACCTGATCGATCCCACCGGACGCGCACCAACGCAGACGATGGTCCGAGTGGCAACAGGACGGGACGCTGGCGACATCGCCTTCATGACTGTCTTTGGTGAGGCTGAGCTGCTCGCGCAAACATTCGCAGTCACCCATTTATCTGCAGAGGGTGTGCCGATCAGATAGGAGCAAGCCTTAACTGAACGGGCGACGATTGTGGCAATCCACGTAGGCGCAGCAATAGAAGCCGGCCCTCACCGGCCGGTCGGCCCGGTGAGGCGGCTGCAGTGCAGCTTCCCAAGGCTCTGTCGCAAACCGTACAGCGTGACACGGGGGTTCGGCGCCCTCCTCGGCTTCAGGCCACGAGCTGACAGAACTGCTGAAATGGGCGTAGCTCTGGTCTGAACTGACCCTTGCAGATCATGTTCACCAGCTCGATGCCTGCAATGGTCGATGCGGCTGCCGTGAAGCTCTTGAAGCCCAGCATCGGCCTCACCCGGCGCTTGATGAAGCGATGGTCCTGCTCGACGAGATTGTTGAGATAC
>VGDE01000245.1 GCA_016869875.1 Alphaproteobacteria bacterium | reverse complement strand
CGAAGGTGATCCAGCAAGGTGTCAGAGGCGCCGACTTCGGTCAGAGCTACCGTCCGGTCGTTCAGCAGAAACCGCAGCTGGGGCATCGTCATCCTTCCTGGCTGTCGCATGGCGCGATCCTAGGCCGGAAATAGCGGTTGCGAAATCGGTGCCATATTGGAAGACTTTACATGAAACGTTGAAAGCCGACCACCGCCATGTCCTATCTGGAAAGCCTGCGCGTCTTTGTTCGCGTGGTCGAACTGGGCTCGATCACCGCCGGAGGCAGGGATCTGCGCCTTTCGCCGGCAGTTGCCTCGAATCGTATCAAGGATCTTGAAAATCGGTTCGAGGTGCGGCTGCTGAACCGCACCACGCGCAAGCTGACCACCACCGAGATCGGTCGTGCCTTTTACGACCATGCGCGGCGGGTGATCGAGACGCTGGACGAGGCCGAGGCCTTGGTCAGCAGTTTCTCGGGCAAGCCGCAGGGGGTGATCCGCCTGACCGCGCCCCTGGGGCTGGGGCGGCGCCTGATCGCGCCGCTGATCCCTGCCTTTTGTGCCGAGAATCCAGGGATCGAGTTCCGGCTGCGCTTGTCGGACCGCAACGTCAACATCGTCGAGGATGCCATCGACCTGGCGTTCTTTCTGGGCGAGCCTGCGGATTCGGCGCTGAAATGGCGCAAGATCGCGGACTGCCCCCGGGTTCTGGTGGCCGCACCCTCTTATCTGGCGGCGGCGGGGATCCCGGGCGAGCCTGACGATCTGTCTGGCCACAACTGCCTGCTGCTGCGCTATCCCCGCAGCCCGGAGTATTATTGGACCCTGACAACAGCCGCCGGGCCGCGCAAGATGATGGTGTCGGGGCGGTTCGACACCGATGACGGCGATGTTCTGCGGGGCTGGGCGCTGGAAGGGCACGGGATTGCGAACCGCCCGCTTTACGAGGTCGAGGCGGAGCTGGCCGATGGGCGACTGGTCCGGGTGCTGCCCGACCACCCGCCCCCGGACGCGCAGTTCGGCTGCCTGACGCCGCACCGGCGGCTGCAGGACCCCAAGGTGCGGATGTTCATCGACTATGCCGTGCGCAAGCTGCGCCCGCTGTTCTGACTGTCAGAGGCCCGCCAGGCCAAAGGCCCCCACTTGCCGGAACCAGCGGACGATGCGCGCACGCTCCTCGGGCTCCATCCCTGTCAGGTTCGCGGGTGGCATGGCGTCCGTCAGTCCGGCCTGGACATAGATCTCGCGCGCCGCGCGTGCGATATCGGCGGGCGTTTCCAGCAGAACGCCCTTGGGTGCATGGTGGATGCCGTCCCAGGCCGGCTCGCGGGCATGGCACATCGAACAGCGGCCAATGACCGTGCTGGCCACTTCGTCGAACCCTTCCGCCTCGGCAAAGCGTGCTTCCGTCCGCGACAGCGGGCGGGCCATCGCCTCGTCATAGCTGTCCTGGTTCAGGCCGACTGAGGACAGCCACATGATCCCCACAAACAGCATCGCGGTCACCGCCCAGGTCCACCACTGGTACCCCTTGCGGGCATGCATCGTGTTGAAGAAATGCCGGATGGTCACCCCCATCAGGAAGACCAGTGCCGCGATCAGCCAGTTCCATTGGCTGGCAAAGGCCAGGGGATAGTGGTTCGACAGCATCAGGAAGACGACGGGCAGCGTCAGATAGTTGTTGTGCGTGGACCGCAGCTTGGCGATCTTGCCGTATTTCGGGTCAGGTGCCCTGCCCGCCTTGAGATCCGCGACCACGATGCGCTGGTTCGGCATGATGATCAGGAACACGTTCGCCGTCATGATCGTGGCGGTGAAGGCACCCAGATGCAGCAGCGCGGCCCGCCCAGTGAAGACCTGGTCATAGCCCCAGCCCATCACCACCAGCGCCGCGAACAACAGCAGCATCAGCACCGTCGGCCGGTTGCCAAGGGGCGACTTGCACAAGCCGTCATAGATCAGCCAGCCCACGGCCAGCGATCCGCCCGATATCGCGATCGCCTGCCAGATCGCCAGATCCGCCTTGGAAGGGTCGATCAGGAACAGGTTCGCACCGGCCCAATAGGTGACCATCAGCAGCGCCGCACCCGAAAGCCAGGTCGAATAGCTTTCCCATTTGAACCAGGTCAGGTGTTCGGGCATCCGCTCGGGCGCGACCAGGTATTTCTGGATGTGATAGAAGCCGCCGCCATGGACTTGCCATTCCTCGCCATGCGCACCCTTGGGCAGATGTGCCGCCTTTTGCAGGCCCAGGTCCAGGGCAATGAAGTAAAAGCTGCTGCCGATCCAGGCGATGGCGGTGATGACATGGGTCCAGCGGACTGCAAAGGCCAGCCATTCCCACAGGACAACGGTTTCCGGTATCATTTCAGCTGCCCCGATAGGTCGAATAGCCGAAAGGAGAGACCAGCAGCGGGACGTGGTAATGGTCGTCCTGCGACATGCCGAACCGGATGGGGATAACATCCAGGAAACGCGGGTTTTCCGCGGACACGCCCGTCGCATCCATCCAGGCGCCCGCGTGGAATTCCAATTCATAGGTGCCGGTGGCGAATTCCCCCTCGGGCAGAATCTGCCGGTCCGTGCGGCCGTCAGCATTGGTGACCAGTCGCACCAGTTCGATCCGCCGGCCGGTTTCCAGCCGGAACAGCACCACCTCCATCCCTGCGGCAGGGCGGCCACGGGCCGTGTCCAGAACATGGGTCGTCAGGTATCCGGGCATATCAGGTCCCTCTTCATCATTTTCTTCCCTGATACCCGATCCATGACGCGGGGCGAGCCGAAAGGCACGCAAGGCAGTCTATAGATTTCGTGAAAAATGCGCGGATCAGCCCGCTGGGGCGCGGCGCCAGCCGGGACCCAGCGGGAGAAGGATCGCAAGGGCGGCACCGCCGCCCTTTCCGCAAGGTTGGCGAGCCCATGCCTCAGGGTCGATCTTCGCGGGCCCGCAGACCTTGGCCGTGGCCTGACAGCCCGCCCGACACCTCCTCCGTGGCCTCGGCCGCCAGTTCCTCCGGCAGCGCCAGGTTCAGGACGATGGCGATCAAGGCGGCCGGCAGGATGCCGGACGCGCCCAGCACCCGCAGCGTCTCGGGCAGGTGCTGCAGGGCGTCCACCCCGCCCGGCGCAGTCCCCATCGCCTCCAGCTGCAGGCCCAGCCCCACCGACAGGGCAACGGCAAAGATCACCATGTTCCGCCGGTTCCAGTCCACGTCCGACAGCATCGAGATGCCCGCTGCCACGACCATGCCGAACATGACGATCACGCCGCCGCCCAGAACCTCGATGGGGATGGTGCGGATCAGCCCCCCGATCTTGGGCACCAGCCCGCAAAGGATCAGGAATACCGCGCCGATCGTCACCACATGGCGGCTCATGACGCCCGTCATCGCGATCAGGCCGACATTCTGGCTGAACGAGGTGTTGGGCAGCCCGCCAAAGACGCCGCCAATGGCGGTGCCCAGGCCATCGGCATAGGTGGCACCCTTGATCTCGCGATCCGTCGCCTCGCGTCCCGCGCCCCCTTTTGTGATACCCGACACATCGCCCACCGTCTCGACCGCCGAGACAAAGGCCATCAGGCAGAACCCGATGATTGCCGCAACCGAGATCTCGATCCCGTACTTGAACGGCATCGGCAGCGCGAATGTGGCAGCATTCTGCCACGACCCGGTGATCGCCTCCACCGGCAGCTTGCCCGTCACCAGGCAATAGCCATAGCCGACCATGATGCCGATCAGCACCGCCGAAACCGACAGCATCCCGCGCGCAAAGAACTTGAGCCCCAGAGTCACCACGATCACGATCAGCGCCGCCGACCAGCTGGACCAGTCTCCGTAAGCGGCCGCGCCCTGCGCCTTCAGTGGCACACCGCCGGCCGCGTATTCGATGCCGACCTTGACCAGCGCCAGGCCGATCATCGTGACCACCAGCCCGGTGACCAGCGGCGGCAGCGCAAATCGGATGCGGCCGATGACCAGCCCCAGCGCGGCATGAAACAGCCCCCCCAGAAAGACGCCGGTGAACAGGGCCGCCAGCCCGTCCACGCCCTTGCCGGCGACAAGCGGAATCATGATGGGGATGAAGGCAAAGGACGTGCCCTGCACGATGGGCAGCGCCGCTCCAACCGGGCCGAACGTGACCGTCTGAAACAAGGTCGCCACCCCGGCAAACAGCATCGACATCTGGATCAGGTACAGAAGCTCGGGAAGGTCCGGGCTGTTCGACCCGAAGCCAAAGCCCGCCGCCCCCGCCACGATGATTGCCGGCGTCACGTTGGCCACGAACATCGCCAGCACGTGCTGGATGCCCAGGGGGATCGCGGTCCACAAGGGCGGCATATAGTCCGGGTCGCGCAGCTGGTCCGGAGTTCCGAGGGGCGAATGCGTCATGAATGTCCCTTTGCTTGCAATAGCCGCCACAGCCTTCCTGTGCCGCGGCCCGTCCCTCCGGACAGACGGCGGCACAGGAAGGCTGTTTCTCCTGCCCTACAGTACCTCAAGCCGTGGCCGAACCCCTTCCCGCCGCAGGACAGGGCACAGGCCGCAACTGCGGCGAAAACAGGCAGATCCTCCCGGCCTGCTGATCCCGGCGGGCAGTTATGTCGCGGTCCCTTCCGGATGCGCGCCATGAACATGCCGGCACCGGCCGATGCTTGCACAAATATTCTGGAAGTTGTTTCCGATTGGAGCCATAACGCCAAAATCCGGCGCCTCTCCAAAGGTTTGGGCTTGTCCGCTTCGGCGGCGCGATCATTGCCGCCCCGACAAGGCAGCATCAACGGAGGAAAGTGAATGTCCGATCCGGCCCGCCGCCGTGGCCGCCCGCGCAAGGCCCTGCCAGAGGCGCCGGGCACCGTTCAGGCCCTGGAACGCGCGCTGGATCTGCTGGATCTGCTGGCCGCGGAGCCGGGCCTGACGCTGAGCGAGGTCGCCGATAAGGCCAGCCAGCCGCCGTCCACCGTGCATCGCGTGCTGCACACGCTGGCGCTGCGCGGAATGGTGGAAAGCGATCCA
>VGDE01000244.1 GCA_016869875.1 Alphaproteobacteria bacterium | reverse complement strand
GCGCTCTCGGAGTGCCATAGGATGCGGTCTGCCCATATCATCCCTCCACCTGTCATGCAGGCAGGAAATCACAGATCAAGCCACAGGGGTATCCTGAATCGGGAAAACCGCAACACGCTCTAAGAGGTACTTCCGCGTAACAGCAGGACGCATCCAAGGATATGCAGCTTATTCATGGCCGCCGCCTTCATGGCCGCGTTCCTGGCGTTGCCGCTGACGTTCAACACCCAATTCCTCGGTGACGCGATCAAGGCCCTGTTTGACGGTCGGATCCTTGGTGGCGCGCAGGTAGTCCCGCACCATGGTCAACTGGTCCTCGCGATCTCCGACGCCCCGCAGCGCCTCCACGTCGCCACGCTTCAGTTGTTCCAGCTCATCGCGGGTCAGGGAGCGTTCGATGGCGTCGCGCAAACGCCGCTCGTCCTCGGCCCCGACCGGGCGCGCATAGTCCGCCAGTTCGGAACGATCCACGTGTTCGCCGTCGCGCGATCCAAGCGAAGCGGCAGACGCATGGTCCTGCGCATCGGCTTCACGCGACCGCTCCATCTGCTCGGCGGTGTCATGGCTTCGTTCCGAGGTGTCCAGGACCGCGCCGCGTTGCGCAGCGGCGCGCTGATAAATGGCATCATCGACACCATAGTCTGCCGCCACGCGGTCATATGCGGCATCAACAACGGCAATGGCCTGTTGCAGCTGCGCCTCGTCGCGCAGATCGAGCCCGCGAAGATCAGCGACGTTTTGCAGGTCCTGCTGGACCCACCGGGCTTCCAGTGCCGCGGAATTGGCGGCCACCCGCATCCGGGCCTCGACCTCGACAGGATCAATCCCGGTGCCATCCAGCGCGGCGCTCAGCTTGTCCCGCCCTTCCAGTGCAAAATGGGTGTTCACCTGCTGGACGTTCTGCGCGGAATAGATGCCTTCCTCGCTGGCGGCTTCGCTCAGATCGCGCGACCGGGCGCCAAGGGGCTGCATATGCTCCACTGAGGAAAGAGCCTCGGCAAGCTTGCGCTCCATCGCCGGGCGCTGGTTAGGTGCTGCGTCAGCGATACGCGCCTCCGCGTCATCCACTGCACGCCTCAAATCGGCAGCGGCTTTGTCGAATCCTTCATCCAAGGCCATGTAGGCTTCCCCTTTTGCTTTAATGGTGCTGCCCTCGGCCAAGACGGCGGAGGCTTTTTCAAATGCGGTTGTCAGATCCTGCAAGTTTCCTAGCGAGGCAAAGCTCGCCAGTTCGCGATAGCGCAGGGACCAGTCGCGAACCTCTTCAGTGGCACGGCTGAGTGCGTCCCCAACACGAGGCTTTCCGGCAGGAGCCTCAAAGGCGGCGCCGGTTGCGGCCGCCCTTTCCTTTGCCCGCCGCCACTCACCATCGGTGGGGGGGTAATGGAGATGACCGCGCTGCAAACGCGACGTGGCTTCAAGCTGAATGCCATAGCGCTTGGCATGATCCACCATGGCTTCCTTGAAGGTTTCGTAAGAATACTCGGTGCCTTTCCGAAGCGTAAAATAATCCCCCTGCCCTCCCCGCCGGTTGACAATGATATGGGCATGGGGGTTCTTGTTCGGACTATCGGTATGCACGGCAATCATGTAATCGAACCGACCTCCAAGCTTTTCCTTGCAGATTTCCCCGGCAATCAGGCTGACATGCTGCGACTTGGCATTGCGGGGAAATGACATGATCATGTGGCTTGTTCGGGCCGCATTCATCTGCCCCTTCCAGTCGTCGGCCCAACGCGACACGGCCCGTTCAATCTGCTCGCCCGACAAGCGTTTTTCGCCATCCAGCAATCCGCGTGAATCATGCACGTCCACGCTCTTGCTGAACAGGTAATTGAATTGAGCCGATAGCTGCCCCTTTGACGAACACCCGCCCGTGCGGATCATCTTGAAAATGGCCGGTGATGCGCCTTGCGCGGCCCGCGCCATATGCCGTGCATGGCGTAGCCCTCCGGCACCGCCGATTTTCTCCCAACCGTCTTCAAAGAGTTTTGTGGAAACACCGGCAACAGCATTAGTCCGCCCCATTGCTGTCCCCTTTCATTCCTTCGACAAAACGGCGAACCGTATGGGACGCGCGCTTGCCCTCGATCTCCCGCACGATCACCGACACGCCGTCGATGTGGTCGAGAAGATCGGCCAGAAGCTGCTGCTGCGGCTTGGTCAGTTTCAGCTTCTGGCCGCGCCGGACCTCGTAGTTCTTGGCCAATAATCATCTCAACATCGGCTCTGAACAGGTGACTGTCAAGGAAACCTAGGCTGAGCCGATGTTGAGATTCAATCTCGCCTAGACCGACACCGCCTCCAACGCAGGGGCTGTGGTGCAGCGCCAGAGGGTGCCAGTGAGGCGCCGAGTGGGGGCAAACCGATTTTAGGTAGGGCGACAGGAAAGGTCCGCTTAAGCCTCTCGGGTGGCCTCCATGGACTTCAGCAGTGTCGCGTTACGAGGATGGAAGGCTGCCCAACTATTTTTAGAGCGCAGCATGACCAGACAGCATGACCAGACAGTGTGACAAGACCGTATGACCGGATAACGTGACCAGAGTGCATGACGAGCAGCGTGACAAGCCGACATGACGTGACAACGTGACCAGGCAGCGTGAACAGACCGCATGACTGTACGGTATGGCCCGCTCGCGTGACCAGACCGCGTGACCAGCGGACATGACCAGATTGCATGACCGGTCCGCATGATCGGACCACATGACCAAACTGCATGACCAGACTGAGTGACTAGACCGCTTGATGCCTTAGAGCGTGTTGCGGTTTTCCCGATTCAGGATACCCCTGTGGCTTGATCTGTGATTTCCTGCCTGCATGACAGGTGGAGGGATGATATGGGCAGACCGCATCCTATGGCACTCCGAGAGCGCGTTGTGGGGTTTGTGGAGGAAGGGAACTCGCACCGTTCAGCCGATGCGCGGTTCCGGGTTTCGGTGAAGTTCGTCAACGACATGGTGATCCTGAAGCGCGAGACGGGCGGGTTAGCTCCGCGTGTCCAAGGCCATGGTGGTGGTCATGGCAAACTGGTTGGTGTCGGGGACTGGATCACCGCGCGAATGAAGGCGAAGCCCGATCTGACCCTGAACGACCTGGTCGGCGAACTTTCAGATCATCACGGCATCGCCATTCACCGTGTCTCGGTTTGGCGGTTTTTGCGCGATCTCGGGCTGACACACAAAAAAAGATTTGCAAGCCCTCGAGCAGAAGCGGCCTGAGATCCGGCAGGCACGCCATATCTGGATCACACGACGCCAACCGTTCATGCGCAGCGCGTTGACGCGCCGGTTTCATCGGTAATCCTCCCCGTTTTAATGGGGTGTGACCGTAGAACTCATGCGGCCATTTTCAGCTTCATGGCGGGTGTAACCCCGCCGATGCCCATGTTGGGGCGTTCGTGGTTGTAGGTCCATAGCCATTCAGTGGCGATTTCCTGCACCTCCTCGATGGTTTCAAAGATGTAGAGGTCCAGCCATTCGTGGCGGACCGTCCGGTTGTAGCGCTCGACATAGGCGTTCTGCTGCGGCTTGCCGGGCTGGATGTAGGTCAGAGCGATGCCCTGCTTCTCGGCCCAGGTCATGAGCTTGGAGCTGACATATTCCGGGCCATAGCATGTTGGGAAGGACACGCCGCAGAAGGTCATGGCCGTGCGCGGAGCCAACAAGATCGCGCAGCGGGCGGCCATGACCGGGCTCAGATCTTTATGGTGGTTTTGCGAACCAACACCATGGAGGAGACCCAGTCATGGCCAAGGCCAATCATATGACGGATGCGCGCGTTCTGGTAGGCATCGACATTTCCAAGAACAGGCATGATGTGCTGATTGCGGTTCCAGGCAGGACGCGCCGCAAACGCTTGACGGTGCTGAACACTGCTGAGGACTACGAGCGCCTGATTGGGACCCTTCGTAGCTTCGGATTGCCCGTCACCATCGGGTTTGAGGCGACAGGCAATTATCATCGTGCGTTGATGTTCGCCCTTGGTGCAGCCGGTTTCGAGTTGAAGCTCGTTTCCTCGCTGGCGCTCGCCCGCACCCGCGAAGCGCTGCACAACAGCTGGGACAAGAACGACCCGAAGGATGCGCAGGTCATCCTGCACATGGTGGAGATCGGCGCCGTGCAGATCTTCCACGATCCGCTGGTGGCCGGCACCTGTGACATTCAGGAGCTCTCGAAGACCTACGAGATGGTGGCGCGGGCCAAGACGGAGCTCTGGCACCGCATTCTGACCCACTATCTGCCTCTCTATTTTCCGGAAGCGGACCGGTTCCACCGCAGCTCGCGCGGAGATTGGTTTCTTGCCTTCCTCGAGGCCTTTCCGTCGCCCCACATGATCACCACGATGGAAAAGGACGAGTTCATTGCTGAGGCTTGGCCAGTTGTGGGCCGGCGCGTCGGCAAGGCAGCTCTTCTGGCGGATATCTATGAGACCTCAAGAACTTCGGTAGGCCTGCCTGTTGCGCCGGACTCGGATGCGATCCGCATGTTCCGCCTGGTTCTGGCTCAGGGGCGTAGTCTGATCCAGCAGCGCAATGTCATCGAAGCCCGCGCCGTCGAGTTGCTTGAGGACAATCCGGACTATCGCCTGCTGCGCACCATTCCCGGGATAGGGCCGATTAACGCCCTTGCCGTTCTGGCAGAGGCCGGCGATCTGAGGCGCTTCCGGCATCACCGACAGTTCCTGAAGTTCTGCGGAATGGATCTGGCGACCGTGCAATCCGGTCTGTTCCGCGGCTGGAGCAAGATCTCGAAATATGGTAATGCCCGCCTGCGCCGGACGCTGTGGTTGGCCAGCCAGGCTGCTGTGCTCAAGCCGGCTAACAGCTTCCGGGATAAGTTCGAGCGCTACATCTCCCAGGATCGGCTCCCAGGATCGGCATAATCCCGACCTCCGTCGGAAGGCCTACACAGCCATCGCCGCGAAGATGGCGCGCACCATTCACGCCGTGATCAAATCCGGCGAACCCTATCGCCCCTTCTTCGCAGGGGCGAGCCCGAGCGGAA
>VGDE01000243.1 GCA_016869875.1 Alphaproteobacteria bacterium | reverse complement strand
CGGGATTGGCCCCCCCGATACCCCAGCTCCGCTCGGCCCGAAGGGGCGCCGGATCGGCGCGAAGCTCGGGCCGCAAGGGGAGCAAGGCCTCGGCCGTCTGGCGCGCGCGGAGAAAGGGGTGACATGTGAGGGCCGCTGATATGCAGGGTTGCCCGGTGCCGCACGGCGGCCTCGGCCTGGTGCTGGCCCTCCGCCTCCAGCGCCGCATCAGTGGCACTGGCGACAAGATCGGCCACGTCATGCGTAATCCGGCCGTGACGCAGGAGGTAGAAGACGGGGTGCAGGAACAGGCTCACCAGAGCAGCCTTTTCCCGTATGCCAGCGGCCAGAGGCCCCGCGCTTCGAGCGCGGCCAAAGCCTTTGAATCACAGAAGGCCGCGAGCATCGTCTGGGGCGCGACTTCGCAAACAAGCGCATCGGCCTGCCGCAGCGTCGGGTGGACGTTCCAGCGGCGGAACTGGGCAGTACCTTCGGCCAGCATGGCCTCGGCAGGCGTGTCTGTGGCCACATGGCCCGTCAGCACCATCTTCGCGCCGCCCTCGCGGCGGATGCGCGCGGCCAGCGTCTTGGCCGTGCCACGTTCAGCATTCGGGCCAGCGGCGATCATCACGTCTTGCAGCGGCGAGTCCGGGGCAAGCTCATCCGCCGTGGCAAGGCTCTCCAACATTGCGCGGCCACGCGTGGTCAGCCATTCGTCATGATCCTCCAGGATCCGGGCCACCCGGCGATGCGCTTTGCAGATGGCGACGCGCCGACCCCCTGTGAGGAAATGAGCTGCGATCTCAAGTCCGCGCCCCCCGGCGGGGCAAGGCAGCAGGATAGGGCCATCGGCATCGGCGGTGAGCCCGTCTATCTGGTCGGCCAGCGGCTCTTCCGCGTCGCCATAGGAGCAATCCAGCACCAGCGCGGCCGCCTTCGGCAGTTTGTCATGACCGAATAGCAGGCTTTCCCGGCTGATATCGCCGGAATAGAGAAGGCCTTCTTCGCCCCCGATCCGCATCCAGACGGCGCCGGGACCGTGGCCCGCGCGGCCGATCAGCAGAGGCAGGCCGAGGATCTCGTCCCGCCCTTCAAGCGGTATCGCCCGCTGCAGCGGCTGTTGGCGGGCAAGAGCAATCGTCGGCCGCGTCGCAAACATCGGCGGCGCGCCAATGACTTGCCACTGGTCAAGGCCACCGGTGTGATCAACATGGCCGTGGCTCAAGAGCACGGCGTCGATGGGCGGCAGGCCGCGCAGGTCGGGCAGCCGCATCCCGTCCGGCCCGCGCCCGAGGTCCAGAAGAAGGTTCCGACCCCCGATCGAAAGAAGGAAGCAGGCCGGCCCCTTGACCCCAATACCCGAGAGCGCGCGCAACTCACGCATCGGTGGCCTCGTGCGTGTGCAGAAGCTGGGGGGCGTTGTCGCCGATGACCCAGCCTCCGCCAATCTCGATCCCGATCTCGCGGCCTTGGGCCATCGGCTCGGGCAAGCTCAGCGTCAGAAGGTCGATGCCGGCGTCGCGCGGGGTGACATGAGTGAGGTAGCGGCCGTTCTGGAAGCTTTGCGACATGACCTCCGCGCGCAGATGACCTGCGCCCGTCGCCAGCCGCAGGTCCTCACGGTGGAGACAAAGCCAGCCGGGGCCGGGGCGTGCCATGCCCGGCAGTTCCAGCCGCGCCGTCCCGAGAGCAACGCGACAGGCGCCGCCGTCCTGCGCCTCGACCCGAACAGGCAGGGTCGTGCCGTGGCCGATGAAGCGCGCGACCATCTGGCTGGCCGGACGTCGATACAGCTCTTCTGGAGTGCCGATCTGGGCGATGCGGCCCGCGTTCATCACCGCGATCTGTGAGGCGACGGCCATTGCCTCGTCTTGGTCATGCGTCACCAAGATGAAGGTTGTGCCGGTCGCCGCGTGCAGCCGCCGGAACTCAGCCAGCATCCGGTGGCGCAGATGCGCATCAAGATTGGCCAACGGCTCGTCCAGCAGCAGCAGCTGCGGTCGCGGCGCCAGCGCCCGCGCCAGAGCGACACGCTGACGCTGCCCACCCGACAACTCATGCGGGCGGCGATCGGCCAAATGGGCGAGCCCGACCGCATCCAGCATTTGGGCAACCCGGTCGCGACGCTTGGCGGCTGTCATGCGGCGGGGCCCGAGCGCGAAGGCAACGTTGCCTGCCACGGTCATGTTCGGCCACAGGGCGTAAGACTGGAACACCATGCCCAGATGGCGCTGCTCGGGCGGCACGAACGTGCCCGGCGCTGCCACGGCCGTGCCGCCTAGGTGCAGCGTGCCGCTGTCGGGATGTTCCAGTCCCGCGATCAGGCGCAGGAGCGTGGTCTTGCCGCAGCCCGAGGGGCCCAGCAGCGCCAGGAACGCGCCGGCGGCCAGATCCAGCGTGAGATCGCTCAGCACAGACGTGCCGTTGAAGGACTTCGACAGCCCGCGGCTCTGGATCTGCGTCATGACGGCTCCTTCCGGCCATCCCCTAGGCAAGCCGCATGACGAGGGCGTGACAAGAGGGCGACAATTCTGTGAAGCCTTCGGGCAGGTCGGCCCGTGCGCCCGCGACGTTGCGCCGGGCCAAGCTTCTGCTGCGCCTGCATTCGCTGCACTTGCTGTGACCGTCGGCGGAGGGCTCTTTGCGCCGACCAGTATACGCAAAGGACGAGCTAGTCATGCGAGGCCAAGACAAGGCACACCGGGCCACAGCCGACGGTCAAACGTCAAGGTTTGCTGCGACCCAGCTTCCCTCAACCGGCCGTTGCGGCACGTCGCAGCAAGATTGTTCGCGCAGCATCCGGCGTGAGGCCTCTTTGGCGGCGCTTCCGTAGACACTGCTTCCATGCAGCCTCAGAGACAGGCATCCTGGACTTGTTGCGAGGAGGTTGGGAACGTTCTGCGGGCGACTGGTTGCTCGGCTCCAACATCGGCTTAGCGCCACCCGAGGGCAGGCGCGACATGGGTCAGGATCGCTTCGATGACATGCGTGTTGTAGTCCACGCCGAGCTGGTTGGGAACGGTCAGCAACAAGGTGTCTGCCTCGGCGATCGCCTCGTCCTCCGCCAGTTGCGCCACAAGCTGGTCGGGCTCGGCCGCATAGCTGCGACCGAAGATGGCACGCGTCTGTGCGTCGAGGTAGCCGACCTTGTCGCCGCCCTCCGCGCTGCGGCCGAAGTAGGTGCGGTCTTGATCGCTCACCAGAGGAAAGATGCTGCGGCTGACCGAGACGCGCGGCGTGCGGTCATGCCCCGCCTCAGCCCAGGCTTCCCGATAGGCCCGGATCTGCCTGGCCTGCTGGATGTGGAAGGGCTCACCCGTCTCGTCGTTCTTCAGGGTCGAGCTTTGCAGGTTCATGCCGAGCTTGGCGGCCCAGACTGCCGTCGCATCCGATCCGGCCCCCCACCAGATCCGCTCGCGCAGCCCCTCCGAGTGAGGCTCCAGCCGCAGCAGGCCGGGCGGGTTCGGAAACATCGGGCGAGGGTTCGGCTCGGCAAAGCCCTTGCCGCTCAGCACGTCCAGCAACACCTCTGCATGGCGCCGGCCAAGATCGGCATCGCTCTCCCCCTCGGCGGGCTGATAACCGAAATACCGCCAGCCATCGATCACCTGCTCCGGTGAGCCCCGGCTGATGCCGAGCTGCAGCCGCCCGCCGGAGATGAGATCGGCAGCGCCGGCATCCTCGGCCATGTAAAGCGGGTTCTCGTAGCGCATGTCGATCACGCCTGTGCCGATCTCGATGCGCTTGGTGCGGACACCGATAGCTGCCAGAAGCGGAAAGGGCGAGGCCAGTTGTCGGGCGAAGTGATGTACGCGGAAGTAGGCGCCGTCCGCGCCCGACTCTTCGGCGGCAACGGCCAGGTCGATCGACTGGAGCAGCACGTCTTGCGCGGAGCGCGTCTGCGAGCCGGGCGCCGGTGACCAGTGCCCAAAGGAAAGAAAACCAATCTTCTTCATCGTCACCCGTGCCTCCGGCTTTGCTGCTCCCTCCACCTAAGCCAAATAGTTCGGAAATGAAGGCGTTTCGTATGTGCACACGTAAACACCCGTTGTGGATGATCCATACATCAAGGGCCGATAAGACCTGGACCTCCATCGTGCCCCCGGCCTAGGGTCCTTTTCGGCCTTCAATCCAGCAGGCGCTGCAGCAAAGCTCATACGACTGGTTCATTGCGTCACACGCGAATTGGTTTTTTGATGAAGAATGCGAGGCGGAGGTTGTCTAGCCTGCCACTCTACTGCTGTGAGACCCGATCGCGGCGCTTCAGGAAGCCGTAGAGCAGGAGGGCAATCGTGGCGACCACGAAGCCGCAGGCAATGGGGCGCTCGAGAAAGATCATCGGGTCGCCGCGCGAGACAAGCAGCGCCCGCCGCAGGTTTGTCTCGATCAGCGGGCCCAGCACGAAACCCAGAAGCAGCAGCGCGGGGCTGAAGGATGCCTGCGTCAGCGCATAGCCGATCGCTCCGATCGCGGCGACCATCACGATGTCGAAGGTCGAACCGCGGACCGAGTAGACGCCCAGGCAGACGAAGATGATGATCGCCGGATAGAGCCAGCGGAACGGGATCCGCAGCATCGACACCCAGATCCCGATCAGCGGCAAGTTGAGCACCAGCAGAAACAGGTTGCCGATGCCGAAGCTGACGACCAGGCCCCAGAACATGTCCGGATGCGCCTCCAGCATCATCGGGCCGGGCTGGATGCCGTGGATGACCAGTGCGCCCAGCATCAGCGCCATGATCGGGTCGCCGGGGATGCCAAGCGTCAACGTCGGGACAAAGGCCGTGATCGAAGCCGAGTTGTTGGCCGACTCCGGCCCTGCAATACCCTCGATCGCGCCCTTGCCGAAGCGCTCGGGCTGGCGTGCCACCCGCCGCTCCAGCGCGTAACTCAGAAAGGACGAGATGGTCGAGCCGGTGCCGGGCAATGCGCCGAAGAAGCCGCCGAGCAGCGTGCCGCGGGTGATCGGCGCCACCAGCCGACGCAGATCGTCCTTTGTCGGCACCAGCTGGCGCAGGCTGACCCGGGCGGGCGGGCCGTCCCGCTCTGCCTTGCGGATGTTGCCGATGATCTCGGCAAGGCCGAAAAGGCCCA
>VGDE01000242.1 GCA_016869875.1 Alphaproteobacteria bacterium | reverse complement strand
TGACAGGATCTCGCGGCGGTTCTACATGCTGCCGATCCTGTTCAGCCTGAGCGTCACCGTTCTGGCCATGACGGCATGGATGCTTCACAGCGACACCCGCCGCCAGATCGACGAACTGGGAACGGCGACGTCGGACAGCACGCAGTGGTTCCTTGCCCAGACCGAGGTCGAGCTCATGGCGCTGCAAAGGGCGGCCATGCTGGTGCGCGCGAAGTCCGCCACGGACAGTCAGCTTGACGACCTTCGCCGCCGCTTTGACATTTTCTACTCGCGGGTCCAGACGCTGCGCAACGGCCGCACCTTTGCCAACCTGCGCAAGCTGCCCGAGGCATCGTTGGCGCTGCAAGAGCTGCAGCAAAGGCTCGAAGAAACTGTTCCCGCCATCGATGGGGGAGACGCGCATCTTCTTGCCGACCTCCCCGCGCTGGAGCGACGAATGGAACGCGCGATCCCCGTCGTGCGGCAGGTGTCGCTGCTGGGCGTCAGAAGTTTCGCGGAAGATGCCGACACCCGCAGGCTGAGCCTGGTCGCGACCTTGCACCAGTTGTCGCTGATGGTGCTTCCCCTCTTCACCTTGTTGGTGGGGGCGACCGTTGTGCTGTTCGTGATGTTCCGTTCGGCACGCATCCAGAACCTTCGCCTGGCCGCGGCGCGCGACCGGATGCGATCGCTTTATGACGCATCGATCGACGCGATCCTGGTGGCCCGCCCGGACGGCCGCATCCGCGGCTATAACAGGGCGGCGCAGCGCATCTATGGATACGAACCCGACGAAATCATCGGCGGCGACGTGGTCGAGATGCTGACCCCGCCTGATCAGCGCGACACGGTGCGCTCGCTTCTGGCCGAAGTGCAGTCGGGCCGGTGGCGGGGTGATAACGGCGAGCCCAAGATCATCCAGGCCTCGGCCCGGCACAAGTCGGGGCGGGTCATTCCGGTCGAACTGTCCCTGTCGGCCACCTTTGATTCGCGCGGGCCGCTGCTGGTTGCCTTCGTGCGCGACGTGTCGCGCCGCGCCTTGGAAGAGGCCGAACTGGTTGACGCCCGCGACCGCGCCCTGGCCGGTGAAAAGGCCAAGGCGCGCATGATCGCGGTCATGAGCCACGAGATGAGAACCCCGCTGAACGGTGTCCTCGGCACGCTCGAGCTTCTCAAGCAGACCCCCCTGGACAGCCGCCAGCATCAGTATCTGGGGGCAATGGAACATTCTGGCCGAATGCTGCTCCGGCACGTCAACGACGTGCTGGATGCCTCTCGCGCCGCGCATGGGACGATCCCGCTGAACAACGCGCCGATGGATCTTCAGGCCCTGATCTGCTCCACGGTGAACGGGCTGCGCGCCCATGCCGAGGCTCGCGGCAACCGCCTGACCGCCACATTCCAAGGCGACCATCATCGGGCGCTGGTGGGAGATGCGGCCCGGATCGAGCAGATCGTTGTGAACCTGATCGGCAACGCCATCAAGTTCACCACCAACGGTCTGATCCTGGTCGAACTGGACCGCAGCGCGGGTGCGGGCCATGTGGAACTGCGCGTGATCGACACCGGGATCGGCATCGCCGAGGACGACCTGCCGCGCATCTTCGATGAGTTCGTCACCCTCGACGCCACCTTCGACCGCGAGGTGCAGGGAACGGGACTGGGCCTGTCCATCGTCAAGAGCCTCGTGGACGCGATGAACGGCGAGATCGACGTGGTCAGCGATCCCGGAGAAGGAACCGTCTTCAGCGTCACCCTGGATCTGCCCGTGTCGGAGCGGCCCGGCACCGTTCGGACGGCCCCTGCCATAGGCGTCGTGGCGCGCGCAGCCTCAAGGGTGCTGGTGGTGGACGACAACGAGACGAACCGCCTGATCGTGCGAGAGATGCTGCGCCTGCAGGACTGCGCGGTCATCGAGGCCTGCGACGGACTGGCCGGGGTTCAGGCCGCCGCGGAGGAGCCTTTCGACCTGATCCTGATGGACATCAGCATGCCCCGGATGAACGGAATCGATGCGGCCCGCCAGATCCGCACGGGGGGACCGAACATGACCACGCGAATCGTGGCCCTGACCGCCCATGCCCTGCCCGAGGACCTGGAGCAGTTCACAGCCGCTGGCATGGATGGCGCGCTGGTCAAGCCGCTTCAGATGTCACAGCTGGTGTCGCTGTTGGACCAGCCTGCGCCCGATGGGCAGGTGGTCGCGGCCACTGATCTGGCGGCGACCTTGGGTGCGGCGCAAGCCGAGGCGCTGATCCTGCGCATCGTCGATGAACTGCGTACCGGCCTTCAGCGTCTGATGTTGGGTGAGGCGGATTCCGCGACGCTTGTGCACCGTCTGGCGGGCAGCGCCGCCATCGGCGGCCTGCATGAAGTCAGGCTTCGGCTGGCACAGCTGGAAACCGCCCTGCGCCTGTCCGCAGAGCCCGTTCCGATCGCAGCCGAGGCGGCGCGATTGTTGACAATGCTTGACAGATTTTCGCCCCCAGACGCGCAAGATCGTGCAAGTTGCAGTGACCGACCAGGCTTGGCGATCACGATCACGGATGTCGATTCGCCGCCGCAGCGCCAAGAGACGAGAACAAATGAAAATTCTGATCGCTGACGACCACAGCCTTGTGCGCGAAGCCATCTGCGCCTTTCTGAAAAGCGAAGGGAGCTTCGACCTTGTTGGTGTCGGCTCCCTTGACGATGCCTTGACGGCGGCCCGCGACGCCGCGGCAGGGTTCGACCTGATCCTGCTGGATTATGACATGCCGGGCATGAATGGGCTGTCCGGCCTGTCGCAGATGCAGGAGGTGGCGGGTCACAAGCCGGTCGCGCTCCTGACGGCCTCGGCTTCGCCCAGCCTTGCGCGGCAGGCGCTGAATGCCGGCGCACGTGGCTATCTGCTCAAGACCCTGTCGGCGCGGTCCTTGGCAGCCGCGATCAACTTCATCGCCGCAGGTGGCACCTTTGCCCCCTACGACCTTCTGGCGGAGGAGACGCCACGTGTCGCGAGCAACCTGACCCGACGGGAGGCCGAGGTTCTGTCGGGGCTATGTGCCGGAAAGTCAAACAAGGAGATCGGCAATGACCTGGACCTGCAGGAAGTGACGATCAAGCTGCACGTGAAGACCCTGTGCCGCAAGCTGGGCGCACGGAACCGGACGCAGGCCGCCCTGCTGGCGCAGGGCAAGGATGGGCTGATCCTGGGACTTTGACCCGAACGGCAGGCTGATCCCCATCTGCCGGATGGAGGGTGCAGTCATCATTGCACGAATTGTCGGCATTGCGACTTCTGTCGGACCGATGTCAGGCAGCATGTCGGTTGCCGGGGCACCTCATCACCTGCGGCAGAGGAGAGACAGCGGGCACTGGATGGAGTCGCCATGACAATACCATCGCCCTCGCGGCACAGGAGTCACTGCAAGCCGATTGGTCTGTCGTCTTGACCAACAGGTCCAGGCTCTTCACGAAACGTTGAAAGGCAGCCGAACAACAACCGTGCACAGCATTGCCGCCCCTGCGGCGGAACACTCGTACCGTGCCATGACGGATTTCCGTCACGAAGCAGCCGCTTAGAAGGTGGGCATGGTCTTGGCCCCGCATTCCAATGCCGTTGGGACTCTGCGGGCTTTTGCCGATCCCCTGGCAACATACCTCCGACACGGAACAATGCGCTTGGCTTGTTTGTTGGCATGTCATCGGGAGGATCACGATGCCAGAAAAACATGACGATGGTGTTCTTCCCCTGGTCGAAGAACGACTTCATATCAGCAAAGAGAAACGGGAAACGGGACGCGTCCAGATCTCGACGCAGACCGAAACGGTGGACAGCCTTCTTCCCATCGAACTTTCCAGCCTGGAAGTCGACGTGGTTCGTGTTCCCATCGATCGCAGGATCGACAGGGTCCCCGAGATCGTGACCGAGGGAGATCTGACGATCATTCCCGTGGTCGAGGAACGCGTCGTGGTGACGCGAGAACTCTACCTGCGCGAAGAGATTCATGTCCGCCGGGTCGAGCACCGGGAGACGACGGAAATCCCCGTCAGCACCCGGCGCCAGACTGCCCGTGTCGAGCGTCTTGTACCGGAAGAACCCGGTCGGGACGCCGCATTTCAAAACCCAAAGGATGATCAAGATGACCTATGACAACGAAACCCCGATGTCGGGTTCCTCCAGGTCGGTGTCGGCCATGTTCGACAGCCGCGCCGATGCGCAGCGCGCCGTGGACCGCCTGCAAGCCGCCGGCCTTTCCAGCGGCCAGATCCGCATGGTCGAAGGCTCGGCCGCCGATGCGGGCACGACCCGCAGCTCGGACGAAGGCAAGGGCTTCTGGGACAGCCTCAGCGATTTCTTCTTCCCGGAGGAAGACCGCTACACCTATGCAGAGGGCCTGTCGCGCGGCGGGTGCCTGGTGACCGTCTCCAGCCTGACGGATGCCAACTATGACGCTGTTCTGGACATCCTGGACGACGAAGGCACGATCGACCTGGACGAGCGCGAGGCAAGCTGGCGTTCGGAAGGCTGGGGCGGCTATGAGTCGAGCCGCTACGCGACCGGCGGTCTGGCCGCTGGCGGCATCGCGGCCCCGGGTGTTGCCGGCACCACCGCCGACATGGCCTATACCGAGCGCTCGGACGATTATGGCGACGCGGGCCGCACCGGCACCTATGCTGGCACCGAGCAGGCTTCGGGCTTTGCCGAGCGTTCGGCGGGTTTCGAGGATGAAAGCATTCCGGTTGTTCAGGAGCGCCTGACCGTCGGCAAGCGCGACACGAGCCACGGTCGCGTGCGCGTACGGTCCTATACTGTCGAGCAGCCTGTCAGCGAAACGGTTGAACTGCACGAAGAGCGGGTCGAGCTGGAGCGTCGCCCGGTCGACCGTGCAGTGTCTGGCGCGGACACGGCATTCCAGGACCGCACCATCGAGGCGGAGGAATATCGCGAGGAAGCCGTTGTTGCGAAAGAAGCCCGCGTCGTCGAGGAAATCGGCCTGCGCAAGGTCAGCGACAGCCACCAGGAAACGATCTCCGACACCCTCCGCCACACCGAGGTCGAGGTCGAAGACGACCGGACGGATCTGGACCCGACCCGCAAGTAAAACCGACCGGATCAGGGCCCGCTTCGG
>VGDE01000241.1 GCA_016869875.1 Alphaproteobacteria bacterium | reverse complement strand
GGACATAGATCCTGTCATAGCCGCCCCCGCCTGCAAGCCGTGCGCCTGCCGCGTGCAGGATCGAACTGTTCTTGATCTCGTGGCGCGCCATCGGGTGGATCTCGGCCACGTCTTCCATGCGCAGCCGCCTGCCGTTCTCGAAGAACTCGCCCCCTTGGAGCCGCTTCGATCCGTCGGCATCGTACTTGTAGCCCCGCAGGCCGACGCCGCTGCTCAGCGTGACGATCCGCTCATCGGCAAGCAACGGCGAAGCGGGGCGAGGCCCGGCCACATATGCTTCCGCATTGAATTGACCATAAGCCATGAGCATCAGGGCACGCGGTCGGGTCCCCGTCGCGTCGGCATCTTCGAAAATCATCTGGTTCAATATCGGTTACTGAATGTATGGGCGCATCTAAGGACAAGCGGACGGCCTGATGCAAGGCTGACAGCCACGAACCGTCCGGGCAGGACCTGCAGATCCCGCTTGCTGCTTGGCCCGCGTTCATGGTCCTTCACCGGCGCACGGCAGGAGCAGGTTCACATGCCCCTACTAAAACGGCGGCAGCGCCGCATCATCGGAGGTCATCCAACGGCGGGCGTGATTCCTGCCGCGATCTGCGGCACCCACATCCGGAATTGACTCGGGCAGCCGGGTACAGGCGGGAAACTGCACCACTTCTATACATCTCCTGGTGATGACGCATAACAGCCAGAGCAGAGCGCACCTAAGCCCGATTTGCATCTCTACACGTGCAGATCGGGCCACGCCTTTGCCACATGCGATCAAGCTTCCGCATGACGATCAGCCATCCCCTCCATTTTTCACGAGGTTGTGCGGCTTGAACCCAAATGCGTGATGAGGCACCCTATGAGCATAAATTTTTACAGAACGTACATGCAGATTGTGATGAAAATTAGAACCGTGGCCTTGAAACATGCGGGACGGCGCTGCGGATCGGGCGCGCTGGTTGCCGACATCTACGAACCGCCCGGGGGCCGTCCTCCACATGGATACGTCATCTGGCTGCACTCGGGCGATCTTCTGCCTGGACGCGAGGACGATCCGCCCCCTTCCAAAACGGCCGCACATTTTACCGCATGCGGCTATGGGTTCGTGTCGCTCCACTACCAGGCGGCACACGGTCCAGGGGGTCTTTCGGACAAGACCGAGCGGCTTCTTCCCTATCTTGTGCATTCGGCCATGATCAACGGCTGCGACCTGCAGCGCGGCCTGGTCGGTTGGCCGGCTCTGGCCGCGGCAGAAGAGTGTCTGACATTCCTCCACTGGGCTTGGAAGAATCTCGGCTCCAGGCCGCGATTCATCCTCGGCGGTTCGTCCCTAGGGGCCATCACGGCCATGAATGTCACGCTGCTGGGGCGGTTGATCACGGGAAACCGTCCGCCGATCAGTGCCGTCATCGCGCTGTCAGGGTCCTTCTGGTACTATGATTTCATCGACCATGAATTGCTGCACCAGGACGGCACGCGATTTCTGGCCTTGCACAATCCCAGGGACCCGCTGATTCCCGTCACCGGCATCCGCGCCTTTCAGGCTCATGGCGCTGCCGAGATGAAGCTTCTGGAAAGCGCAGACCATCGTCGGGGATCATGGATGCTGCATCCGCAAGAAAGCCTGGCGCAGGGCATCGGCCGCGTCGTTGCCTGGTTTGAAAGCGAACCGGGCGTGACCGGACAAGGACGGCGTGGCTCTGCGCCGGGCTTCAGGTTTTCCTGATCAAAACCAGGCAACTGAAGTGGTTCCGCGGTTGCTGCGCGCTGTCGGCCTGACGCGGCGGGCAACGGACCTTCGGACCTGTTCTTCAGCACCCAGCCTCAGAGATGGCCCCAACGCGACGCCGGTGAACAGGACCAGAAGACGCCGAGTTCTCTTCTGCGTCAGGATGCCCTGCATCGGACCATGCAGGGCAGGCACGGCAATCACCAGACGCGCCTGAAAGAGCCCCACTGCGTTTTCCTTCGCGGCAGGTGATGGGGCGCTCCTCCCACCATCGCCCTTGCTCTTGCCCGACGCAGACGTTGGACAGGAAGAACTACTGGCCGGTCGACATCATCATGATCACTGCCAAAGCCGCGCCCACGGTCAGGATGGACAAGGTTGCCAGGTTCCGCATCATTGTCTGGAGCCGCGCCCTGCCACTTGGATAATAGCGCGCCACGGCAATCGGTGTGACCCCCAGCGCCTTGTGCACCTGCCGCGGTGTGCGCAGAACGGGACGGGCCAGTTCAAGCGCGAATGCCGCCAGCAGGGCAAGGGCAAAGCTGCCGCCCACTCCAAGAATGGCGACCTTCCGCCGTGCCGAACTCATGGGATGTTGAGGCTGCGTCGCACGTTCAAGAACGACCATGCGGTCGCCATAGTCGCTGGCGGTCAGGCGCTGGTCCAGTTCGGCACGCGCCAGCCGTTCGGCGATCGAACTGCGCTCGACCTCGAAGGCGCCGATGCGACGTTCGAAATCGGCAAGTCCCGACGCCACCTCCGGAATGGCCGCAATGGCCGCCTCCAGTTCTGGAAGACGCCGGTCGATGGCGTCGCGCTCGGCCAGCAAGTCGGCGGCCTGCTCGCGGATCAGGTCGACCTGGCGCGAGATGCCGGGGGACAACTGCTGCGCCTGGCCTTCCCGCAGGCTTTCGACCGCCTCCTCAAGGCGGCGCACCTCGGGATGATCCGGATTCAGGGTGCGCCGGGCTTGGGCAAGGTCCACCTCGAGCATGCGCAACTGCTGGATCAGCGAGGAATTGCGGGTGCCATCTCCGCTGCTGACTTCCAGAGCCAGGCGTTCGCGCTCCAGCGCCTGAAGGGCACGACTCAGTTCGACCCGCTGGACCTCGAGCCGCGTCTGTTCGGCCGACAAAAGTTCGATATTCTCGGGCAGTGAACCGGAATGGCGCGTGCGAAACGCGTTGGTTTCGGACTGCACGGCCGTCAGCTGCGCGAGCAGGCGCCGGTCCTCGCCGTGCAGGGTCTGGACCAGATCGTCCAGCCGCTGCGCCCGCGCGGCGCGGTTGTTCGACAGGATCTGGTCCGCCATGTCATTGGCCAGGTTGGCCGCATCGGCAGGCCGCCCCGTGCGCACGGTGATCAGCAGGGCGGAAACCTCCCCCTCGGTGCCGGGTGCCGCACCTGCGGCAGGAATGAAGTCGATGCGCACCGACTCGCGAAACAGGGCGATTCGTTCTTCGGCCGGCAGATCGGGCGCAGCTTCGAACAGATCGTAGCGTTCGATCATGTTCAGGACGTTGCTGCGCGCCATCAGGCGCTGCTCGATCAGGCGCAGCCGCGCCGGAGTGTCCGAGGCTCCCATCGTTAGCCCGCCCGACAGAACGGATGGTTCGATTTGCAGCACCGTGATCGCCTCGTAGCTGCGCGGCAGGGACATGGCGTGGTAGATGGCGGCACAAATCCCCGCCGACAGGATCAGGGCGATCAGGGGACCGCGCCGCAGCAACATCCCCAGCACTTCCTTCAGACCAACGATCGGTCCCATTCAAACCTCGGCATCGTAATGAAACAGCCCCAGAATGGGGCAGGCGTCGCCAATCCTGGCCTCGCAGTCGCGCAATCCGGCTGCGGTATCGGCCCGACCGTTGATCGTCAGCAGCACGGCTTGCGCCCATCCCACACCGGCAAGGCCCGCGTCGCCCGTCAGCATGGGTGGCAGGTGCAGCAGGGTGATGTCCGGAGACAAGGCGGCCAGACGGGCGTGCAGCCGGGCCTGGAAGGCAGGATCAAGCAACAAGGTCGCGGCCTGATCCGCTGGCGCCGTGACGCCCATCACGGCCAACCGGTCCGACAGCGCCCATTCGGGCAGGGCAGCGACCTGCGGCACAGCATCCCTGGACCGCGCTATGCCCAGAGCGACCAGCACCGGCTGCCGCTCGATGTCGAGGTCCACCAGAACAACGCGTCGCGACAGCAGCCGCGCCTCGGAAAGTGCCAGGTTCAGGGCTGTCAGCGGCGCGGCCTTGCCCGCGCGCGCCTGCGTCACGCCGATGGTGGACCAGTCGCGCGCAGCCGTCGCGGCCATCATGCGCGTGCGCAAGATGTCGTAGCCTTCCGAACGACGCTTGTCCGACCCGTCGGCAATCTGCGCCCGAAGGCCCCGGTCCTCAGGCAGGCCCCACCGCGGGATCTCTGCCCAACTGGCCGAGCCAGGATCCCTTTGCCGGGAAGCGCCGCCGTCCATATCCAAGCCTCATTTTAATTCCGTTGAAAGATTCATAGCATAATGTCAGCAAGGTGTATGGCCGACGTTAAAATGTGCGACGTAAAGAAAGAATTCTTGAAAACAACGATTTCCTCTCGTGTTGCCGTGGTCGTGATCGGGCGCAACGAAGGCGCGCGGCTCGAAGCGGGGCTGCGGGCGGTGCGCGGCCTGGTATCCAGGATCATCTATGTTGATTCTGGCTCGACTGACAACAGTGTCGCCATGGCACGCGACTTGGGCGCCGAAGTTGTCGAATTGGACCTGTCGATTCCCTTTACCGCCGCCCGGGCGCGCAATGCGGGCGTGCGGGCGCTGGCCTCCTCGCCGCCTGAATTCGTGCAATTCATCGACGGCGACTGCCTGTTGCAGGACGAATGGCTGCCCGCAGCCGTCGGGGCCTTGGACAACGACCCGCGGCTTGGTGCCGTTGCAGGCCGTCGGCGCGAGATGTTTCCCGAGCGCTCGATCTATAACCGCTTGTGCGACGCGGAATGGGACACGCCTGTTGGACCTGCCCGCGCGGTCGGCGGAGACGCGCTGCTGCGTTATTCGGCGCTTGTCCAGGTCGGCGGCTTTCGTGACAGTCTGATTGCGGGCGAAGAACCCGAGATGTGCGTGCGTCTGCGTGCCGCCGGTTGGACCATCCACCGTCTGCCGGACGAGATGACGCGCCACGACGCTGCGATGACAAGCTTTCGCCAATGGTGGCGTCGGACGCGCCGGGCAGGCTTTGCCTTTGCCGAAGGTGCCAGCCTGCACGGCGCGCCGCCGGAAGGCCATTGGCGCGTCGAAACGCGCCGGGCCCTCTTGTGGGGGCTGGTCCTGCCGGTGCTCACCCTTCTGGGCACTCTTTTCCACCCGGCTGCCTTGTTGCTTCTCGCCGTCTATCCCTTGCAGGTGCTTC
>VGDE01000240.1 GCA_016869875.1 Alphaproteobacteria bacterium | reverse complement strand
CACCACGTCCTCGTCGCTGTTCGAACTGCGCCTGGGGCACGAAGAGTTCGGCAAGGAGACGCATGCCTATTCCGTGGCCTGGGCCGATCACGAGATCGACGAGGCCGTCACCTATGCCGACAAGATCATCTTCAACAGCCTGTCGCAGCTGGACCGCTATGCCGGAAAGGCCCGCGGGATCGCGACCGGCCTGCGCCTGAACCCGCGCTTCTCGACATCGGGCTTTGACCTGGCCGATCCGGCGCGACCCTTTTCGCGGCTTGGCGAATGGGACCTGGACCGGCTGACGCAGGCCTTGGACCGCATCAACGGCGTGATGATCCACTACAACTGCGAGAACGGCGATTTCGACCTGTTCGACCGCCAGCTGACGCGGATCGAGACCGAGTTCGGCGACCTGCTGAAGCGGCTGGACTGGGTTTCCCTGGGCGGCGGCATCCACTTCACCGGCGAGGGCTACCCGTTGGAGCGTCTGGCCGACCGGCTGAAGGCGTTCCAGGACCGTTTCGGCGTGCAGGCCTTTCTGGAACCCGGTGAGGCCAGCATCACCCGCACCACCACGCTGGAGGTCAGCGTGCTGGACATCATCGACAACGGCAAGCGGGTGGCCATCGTCGACAGCAGCACCGAGGCCCACATGTTGGACCTGCTGATCTATCGCGAGGACGCCAAGCTGCCGCAGGACGGAGACCACGCCTATCAGGTCGCGGGCAAGACCTGCCTGGCCGGCGACATCTTTGGCGAGGCCCGGTTCGCGCAGCCGCTGGCCATCGGCGACCGGATCAGCATCCAGGACGCCGCCGGCTATACGATGGTCAAGAAGAACTGGTTCAACGGCGTCGCGATGCCCGCCATCGCGATCCGTGACGAAAGCGGAGAGATCCGCACCGCCCGCAGCTTTTCCTTTGACGATTACAAGGCCAGCCTTTCCTGAGGCGGCCCCCTTTTGCACCCCCCGACCAGGAGACAGAATTGGCGAAAAAGAACGTGCTCATCATCGGTGCCGGCGGCGTGGCGCAAGTCGTGGCCCACAAGGTTGCCCAGTGGGCGGCCGAGTTCGGCGACCTGCATATCGCGAACCGGACGCAGGCCAAGGCGGATGCGATCATCGACAGCCTGCGCGGCAAGGGCCATGACATGCCCTTTGCCAGTCACGGGCTGGACGCCATGGACGCAGGCGCGGTCGAGGCGCTGATCCGCAAGGTCGACGCGGGCATCGTCATCAACGTGGGCACGGCCTTCATCAACATGACCGTCCTGGAGGGCTGCATCCGCGCGGGCGCGGCCTATATCGACACCGCCATCCACGAGGACCCGTCCAAGGTCTGCGAAACGCCGCCCTGGTACGGCAACTATGAATGGAAGCGGCGCGAGGATGTGGCCAAGGCCGGCATCACCGCAGTTCTGGGCGCGGGCTTCGACCCGGGCGTTGTGAACGCCTATGCGCGCCTGGCCGAGGACGAATATTTCGACAAGATCGACAGTATCGACATCGTGGACATCAACGCGGGCAGCCATGGCCGCTGGTTCGCCACGAACTTCGATCCCGAGATCAACTTCCGCGAGTTCACCGGCACGGTCTATTCCTGGCAAAAGGGTGCGTGGCAGGAAAACCGCATGTTCGAGGTGGGGCGCGAATGGGATCTGCCCGTCGTGGGCAAGCGCAACGCATATCTGTCGGGCCATGACGAGGTGCACAGCCTTGCCGCGCGCTATCCCGATGCCGACGTGCGGTTCTGGATGGGCTTTGGCGAGCATTACATCAACGTCTTCACCGTCCTGCAAAAGCTGGGCCTCTTGTCCGAGCAGCCTGTCAAGACAGCCGACGGACAGGAGGTCGTGCCGCTGAAGGTGGTCAAGGCCGTGCTGCCCGATCCCGCCAGCCTCGCGCCCGACTACGAGGGCAAGACCTGCATCGGCGATCTGGTCAAGGGCACGCGCGACGGCAAGCCGGGCGAGGTGTTCATCTACAACGTGGCCGACCACAAGGACGCCTATGAAGAGGTCGGCAGCCAGGGCATCAGCTATACGGCAGGCGTTCCGCCGGTTGCGGCGGCCATCCTGATCGCGCGCGGCCCCTGGGACGTGAGGAAGATGGCCAATGTCGAGGATCTGCCGGCGCGGCCCTTCCTGGAACTGCTGGGACAGATGGGCCTGCCGACCCGCGTGATCGACGCGACGGGCGACCACGCGATCTGACCTTTTGTACTGCTCTTGCTGATGCGGCGGGCCGGAACATCCGGCTCGCCGCTCGCGTTTGGCCGTTCAGTTGCGCCACGTGCATGACGGCAGCGGGCGCCGAACGGGAGTATCTGGATGTTGGGTCCCAAGGGGCAGCTGTTTCCACGTTTTACCGAAGAGGGCACCAGTCCTGTTCCCCGGCTTGCCAACTGGGCCTTGATCGGCATCTTTCTGATCCTGGCCTTTTCGGCGATCGCTGCGGCGCGCGATTTCCTGATGCCCGTCACCATGGCGATCCTGCTGTTTTTCGTCTTTACGCCCTTGCGCCGGTTCGCGGAACGCCGCGGCGTTCCGGATGTGCTGACGGCCTTGGGGATCACGCTTTCCATCCTGATGACTGTCGCGGTCGTGGCCTATGCCGCCAGCGGCCCCCTCAGCCGGGCAATGAGCAACATGCCGGTCATCAGCGCCCAGCTCGAGCGCAAGTTCGACAGCGTCCGCGACAGCCTTGGAGACCTGCGCGACGCCGCGCGCCGCATCGAGGAGGCGCAGCAGGTCGCCCCCGAGGACGGGGACGCACCGGCCATCCGGGTCGAGCAGGGCGGCGAAACGACGCTGGGCACGGTGGTCAAGACCGCGCCCCTGCTGATGGGGCAGGTCGCCTTCACGCTGATCCTGCTGTTCTTCATGATTGCTTCGGGCGATCTTCTTTATCTCAAGATCGTTCAAAGCTTTGACCGCCTGCGCGACAAGCGGGGCGCTTATCTGGCGCTGCGCGAGATCGAGGATTCGCTGGGCAACTACCTGGGCGCCATCACGATCATCAACGCCGGGCTTGGTCTGGCGGTGGGGCTGGCCATGTGGGCCTGGGGCATGCCGGGGGCGCTGTTGTTCGGCATTGGCGCCTTTGTGCTGAACTTCATTCCCTATCTGGGGGCGATCACGGGCGTGGCGATTTCGGGCCTGGTGGCGCTGGTGGTGATGCCGGGACTGTTCTGGCCGGCCATGGTGGCGTTGACCTATCTGGGACTGACCTCGCTGGAGGGGCAGATCATCACGCCCTATTTCGTGTCGCGGCGGTTGCAGATGAACACGGTCGTCGTGTTCCTGGCGGTGGCGATGTGGGCGTGGTTGTGGTCAGTCTTGGGCATGGTGATCGCCGTGCCGGTTCTGGTCGTCATGCGCGTCCTGGCCGAGCATGTGCCAGGCTGGGAAAAGTTCGGCAACTTCCTTGCGGGGGATGAGCCTCCGGCCCTGGAGGACGAGGACCAGGAGGAGGCGCGCGAACTGGTCGAAGCGGGTGCCGAGGCCGAGGACGGGGCCACGGCAACCGCAGTGACGGCCGAGGTGGTCACGGGCAAGTCGGAAACGCCCGGCAACTGAGCGTGACCCTGCCGGACCCTCAGGGGTGGTCCGCGCGCGGTCCACCCCTGTCGCCTCTCGTCTTCAGCCTGCCGGCAGGCTGGCAGCGACTTCGTTCACGGCGGCCTCGATCTGCTGGCAGGTCGCCTCGACGGTGCTGTCCTGGTTCTCGGCGGCATCGGCCAGCGACACCTCGGCCTCGCCCAGGGCGACGGTGCCCTGCTCGCCCTTGCCTTCGGCAGTGGCGCCCACCGTCTCGTCCCCAACGGGCAGCAGGCCGATCAGCTGGGTCTGGGTGGCGATGGCCTCGGCCCCGGTAAAGCCCTCGTCCTGACAGTACTTCAGGATGCCAAGCTGGTTCCGGGCCGCCTCATAGGCGGTGGAGCCTTCGGCCGGGGCGGGGGCGTCAGCCGTCTGGGCCAAGGCCGCGGCGGGAACAGCAAGGCCAAGGCCCAAGGCGACTGCGAGATGGCGGATCATGCGATTTCTCCTTTTCCGTCATGGTTGCGCCAAGTGACGCGTACCCCGCTGCTAGAAGCATTCCGCAGCAAAGGCCCGACCTTGCGGACATGCCCGCGGAAAACGGCAAGACCTTGCCCGAACCGGGTCGAAGGGTTCTTTCACATGGGCAGCTTTCAGCCGCAGGTCCTTGTCAGGGGACCGCCCGTGCACACGTTCGGGTGATCCTGTGCAGGATCAGCATCATCTAGCGGACCCCGGAAATGCCCTTTGGCGTTCTCATGCCAATCATAACCGGAGACCTGCCATGTTCATGTCACCTTTCAAGTCTTTGTTGCTGGGCAGCACGATCGCTGCCACCTCGACTTTTTTCGCCGCAGCGGCCTTTGCGCAGTCCACTCTTGTCGAAACCCCTCAGGGCAATGCGGTCGTCGTGCCCGACGCGGCGCTGGAAACAAGCCCGTCGGCCGGTTTCGTCGCCGAGACGGATTACCCTCGCCTGGAGAGCATCGAGAACAACGAAACCATCGCCGAAACCCTGATCGCCCAAGGCTACAGCGATGTGGTCATCCGCCGCGAGGGCCCCATCCTGACGGTCACCGCCCAACGTGCGGGCGTGCCCATCGAACTGGTCTACAGCACGGCCAATGGGCGGTTGATCTCGGTGGATGGGGTGGAAACGCGCGCCGCCCCCGAAGCGTCCTCGGGCAGCGATCTAGCCCCCGCAGCTACGGGCAGCAGCTCCAACCCGGCTGCGGCGGATGATGCCGCATCCCCTGACGAGGGAGTCTCGGACGAGGCCGAGGCAGATGCCGGAACAGACGACGCCACAGCCGAAACCCCGGACAGCTCTGAGGGTGCCGATGAGGGTGCCGAAACGGATGGTGCCGATGATGCGGGTTCCAGCGGTGCCGACAGCGGCGCCAACGGCGACAGTGGCGCCGACAGCGGCAGCGGCAGTGACGCCGACAGCGACGGGGGTGCCGACAACGGCGCCGACAGCGACAGCGGCGCGGAGGGATCAGACAGCACCGGTTGACCGTGCTGCCTTGTCAATTGCAAGGAGGCCGGGCGCTGCGCCCGGCCTTTTCCATTGTGGCGCGAGTTTTCA
>VGDE01000239.1 GCA_016869875.1 Alphaproteobacteria bacterium | reverse complement strand
CCTGGTGCGATGCTTCGGGACCGACGTCTTCGACATCATCGAGGCCGCGCCGGAGCGGCTGCGCGAGGTGGAGGGGATCGGACCGCGCCGCGCCGCCAGGATCGCCGCCGGCTGGTCGGACCAGAAGGTCATCCGCGAGATCATGGTCTTTCTGCACCAGCACGGCGTGGGTACCGCGCGGGCGGTGCGGATCTTCAAGACCTACGGGACCAATGCCGTGCAGGTGATGAGCGAGAACCCCTACCGCCTGGCCCGAGACATCCGCGGCATCGGCTTCCGGACGGCCGACACGATTGCCGCAAGGATCGGCATCGCGAAGACCGCCCCCATCCGCCTGCGCGCCGGCGTGTCCTTTGCGCTGAGCGAGGCCATGGGCGAGGGGCACTGCGGGCTGCCCCGCGCGGACCTGGTGACGCTGGCGGAAAGGCTCCTCGAGGTGCCCCAGGCGCTGATCGCGAGCGCGCTTGAGGAGGAGCTGGCCGAAGGCACGGTTACGGCCGACCGGGTGGGGGAGGCGGACTGCATCTTCCTGACCGGGCTCTACCAAGCCGAGCGCGCGGTCGCGGAGCGCCTTTTCCGGCTCCAGGTCGGCTCCTTGCCCTGGCCCGACATCGACGCCGGCAAGGCGCTGCCCTGGATCGAGCACACAACGGGCCTTTCGCTGGCCGCCAGCCAGACGGACGCCATCCGCCTGGCGCTGAGGTCCAAGGTTACCGTCATCACCGGCGGGCCGGGCGTGGGCAAGACCACCATCGTGAACGCGATCCTGCGCATCCTGGCGGCCAAGGGGGTGAAGCTCCTCCTCTGCGCCCCCACCGGCCGCGCCGCCAAGCGCATGGCCGAGGCCACGGGCCTGGAAGCACGCACCATCCACCGGCTTCTGGAGTTCGACCCGCAGGCCTTTGGCTTCAAGCGCTCGGAGGAGAGCCCGCTCGACTGCGATCTGCTGGTGGTGGACGAAAGCTCCATGGTCGACGTGCTTCTGATGCAGGCGCTGATCAGGGCGGTGCCGCCCCGGGCGGCGCTTCTGCTGGTGGGCGACATCGACCAGTTGCCCTCCGTGGGTCCCGGCCAGGTGCTGGCCGACATCATCGGCTCGGGCGCGGTGCCGGTGGTGCGCCTGACGGAGGTGTTCCGCCAGGCGGCGCAAAGCCGGATCATCACCACCGCCCACGCCATCAACGCCGGGCGCCTGCCGGACCTCGCGCCGCCGGAGGGGGAGGCCGACTTCTACTTCGTGCCGGCGGCGGATCCGGAGCATGCCGTGGCGCGCATCGTGGAGCTGGTCCGCCAGCGCATCCCACGCCGGTTCGGGCTTGACCCGATCCGGGACATCCAGGTCCTCTGCCCGATGAACCGGGGCGGGGTGGGGGCGCGCTCGCTCAACATCGAGCTGCAGGCGGCGCTGAGCCCCGCGGGCGAGAACAAGGTGGAGCGGTTCGGCTGGACCTTTGCCCCCGGCGACAAGGTCATGCAGGTCGAGAACGACTACGACAAGGAGGTCTACAACGGCGACATCGGCATGATCGAGGAGGTCGACGGGGACGAGGGGGAGGTGACGGTCCGCTTCGACAATCGCAGCGTCGCCTTCGGCTTTGGCGAGCTGGACACGCTGGTGCCGGCCTATGCCGCCACCATCCACAAGAGCCAGGGCTCGGAGTATCCGGCAGTGGTCATCCCGGTGATGACCCAGCACTACGCCATGCTGCAGCGCAACCTCCTCTACACCGGCGTCACCCGCGGCCGGAAACTGGTCGTGCTGGTGGGGCAGAGAAAGGCCGTGGCCATTGCCGTGAGGAACGTCGCGGGGCGGCGGCGGTGGACAAAGCTTGACGAGTGGCTGGCGGCGGCAGGGAGGGCAGGGTGAGAGGGCTCAGCTTTGACTTCTACGGACCAAAGGGAGAGGCTTAGATACGGCCTCATACGGTTGCGAAGGCTCCTGGGCAGCAAAGAGGGGAGGGTGGCTGCCTGACGAGTAGTACCGAGAGAGCATGCCACTGAACGCTCAGTTTCCTGCTTGCCGACGATGCTCATTATCGCTCAATCTTCTCGCACTGAGTTTTTATGGAGGGATGAATGCCCAGAGGCAAAGTGAAGTGGTTCAACGAGGACAAGGGCTACGGCTTCATTGAGCAGGAGAGCGGCGGCGCCGACGTTTTCGTGCATATCACGGCCGTGCAGCAGGCTGGCCTGCAGACGCTGAAAGACGGCGCAGCTGTGTCCTATGAACTGGAGACAGGCCGTAACGGCAAGACGAGCGCAACTGACCTGCGGCTTGCGTGACAGCTCCTCCTCAGCGCAGCGGCGGGCTCTTGGGCTTCGCCGTACGCTGAGAGGTAAATCCACGTACCCCAAGGCTCATCGGGTCAGCAGCCGCAAGGTGCGGAAGCCGGTGCGCAGGATGTAAGGCGGTAGTGAAAACGAATAATGGCCGCAGTTCAGTTCCAGAACGTCAGCCCCGGCTCCTGCCTGCTTCAGCTTTGCCAGCAGAGGCTTTGACAGATGAGGCAACACTACCGGATCAACCCCCCACCCAGAGGCCTGCCGTGCCTCATCAGCCTGACCCTTATCTTGACCTCAAAGCCTTGGAAGACGCCCTGACCTCTCTCGGCCTGCGGCAGAGCGTCCAGACAGCAGCAGAAACCGAAGCGGCAAGGACCATCTTTCCGATCAGGTTCGCCCGGTTGTGCTGCCACTCGGCGCGCAGTCCCATCTCACGCGGGACATTGGGGAGCTGGCCCCGGGCGAGGTCGCCAAGGTTACCCTCGACCATGTTCACCCGGTCGGCGCCCAGAAGGATCAGCCAGTGCCGCCAGTCAGACTCGCTGTAGGCGAAGGCTGCCCGGCGCAAGGCCCCACTGAGACCACGTGGAGGGGTTGAGGTGCCCAGAACTGCCGGTAGGCGGTTATGCTCAACCGAGCACAGGATCTCGACCGAGTGCGGCTGCAGGGGCGGCCGGGTCCAGTCCATCTTCCGCCCCCCTTCCTCGGTCCTTTGGCGAAAGGGATAGGTCGGGTCGTTGCGCGGGTCGATGTCAGCGCCCCAACCGTTGACGCTGGCCGGGTCGATCCGGCGGTTTTGTGGTCGGACATGAGCCATGACCATCTCCTCATGAACCGTTGGGGTAGAGCACCGGCTTGATGCAGCCATCCAGCTTGCCCGAGAACATCCGGTAGGCATCGGGCACATCCTCGAGTGAGAGCCGGTGCGTGATCAGCGCCTTCGGGTCGATCACGCCGCTGCGCACATGCTCGATCAGCCGGGGCAGCAGCCGCTTGACCGATGCCTGGTTGGCCCGGATCGTGATGCCCTTATTCACGACGTTGCCGATTGGCACCATGTTGCCAGTCGGGCCGTAGACGCCAACGATCGACACGATGCCGCCCTTCTTGACCGAGTTGATTGCCCAATGCAGCGGGATGGCCGAGCCGGCTTGCCACTTCAGCTTCGTGCCAAAGAGGGTGTGCAGCGCGTTGCCGGCAGCGTCGCCGCCGACGGCGTCGATGCACACATCAGCCCCAAGCGAGTCCGTCTGCTTCTTGATGAAGACGGCCATGTCGGGGATCTCGCGGAAGTCGTAGACCTCCGCAGGGCAGTAGCTGCGCGCGAAGTCCAGCCGATAGAGCTCGCGGTCGATGACGATGACCCGCCCCGCGCCGAACAGCCAGGCGCAGCGCGCGGCCATGATGCCGACGGGGCCGGCGCCGAAGACGACGACGGTATCGCCGCGCGCGATCCCGCCCATCTCGGCGGCCTGGTAGCCTGTGGGTACAACATCGGTCAGCATCACCGCGTCGTCCGGGTCCATCCAGTCGGGGATCAGCGTCGGGCCGACATCGGCATAGGGCACGCGCACATACTGCGCCTGCCCGCCATCATAGCCGCCCGCGGTGTGCGAGTAGCCGTAGATCCCGCCGACGGCCGTCGCCTGCGCGTTGGCTTCATGGCAGTTGCCAAAGAGGCCCTGCTTGCAGAAGTGGCATTGCCCGCAGGCGATGTTGAACGGCACCAGCACGTGATCGCCTGGCTTGATGCTCTCGACCTCGTTGCCGATCTCCTCGACGATGCCGCAGAACTCGTGGCCGAAGGTCATGCCGACGCGGGTGTCCGGCACGAGCCCATGGTAGAGATGCAGGTCCGAGCCGCAGACACAGGACCGCGTGACGCGCACGATGGCGTCGCGCGGGTGAAGGATTTCTGGCTCGGGCTTGTGGGAGACGCGGATGCGATACGGTCCCCGGTAGTCGGCTGCCAGCATGTTGCGTCTCCCTAAGACGGTCCTTTTTCTGGAGTCTGGATGGCGTAACCATCGCGGGTCGGCGATGTTCCCGGCGCTCAGCGTGGATTCAGATTCGCCGGACGTCATTGGGGCACCAAAGCACCGCGATGGCACTAGCGGCCCCGTGCGGGTGATGGCCATGGTCTGACCAATCCCCAAAAGCTCCTGAGGTGGGATGTCCGGTCTGCCCGCAGTGTGTGCTGGGCAATGCGACCTCCGGCGCAAACGAGGGAGCGCAACCGTTCCAACACTGGTCTTTCCAACGGCAGTGCGGTGTAGAACAGCCATACCTTCCACGGGGTTCTGTCGCAAACTGTACGGCGGCGCTGGCTCTTGCAGATTCAGCGCGGGAACTGAGCGGGCTACAAGCCACGCTGACGGCCTTGCCGGAGGCAGAGGCCGCAGGCGCGGCTGGAGAGGGAGCGGCTTATTCGGTTGATAACTCCCTGATATTCATCCCTCATAGACAACTTGCTCGAATGACTCCTTTGGGCCAGCTTGAGCCGTAGGATCAGCGATTTTTTAACTGGCGCAGGAAGGCATGGGCAGAAACTTTTACTTGGGCGGTTCGACCATCATCTACTGACCTGCCACTGCTCTTTCATCCAGGCGCGACCGGAGCCAGCTTGGTATTGCTCTGCCCCCTGAGAACTGGACCGTTTGAAACTGGAGTTTTCGGCTCACCTTCCCTGGCTGGGAGAGGAGCTGAGGACGATGAAGGCATCGAAGTTCCACGGAAGCGCGAGACAGGCGTTTGTCCTGAAGCAGGGCGAGGAAGGGACGCCGGTTGCGGAGATCTGCCGAAAGGCCGGGATCAGCCAAGCGACCTACTTCAACTGGAGTGAGGAG
>VGDE01000238.1 GCA_016869875.1 Alphaproteobacteria bacterium | reverse complement strand
CCAGCAGGTCGTGGATGCGTTCCTTCGGGCGGCAGAGCATGGCGCCCTGCGGGGCAAAGACCACGGGGCGCTCGATCAGCAGCGGGTGCCGCGCCATGGCCGCGATCAGCGCCTCCTCGTCCAAGGCGGGGTTCCCCAGGCCCAGTTCGTCGAAGGGCGTCCCCTTGCGCCGCAGCAATCCCCGCGCGCCGATCCCCAGCTGGTGTAGTGCCTGGGCGATCTCGTCGCGCGACGGCGGGTCCTGGACATAGTCGCGCACCGTCACCGCGACCCCTGCATCGCGCAGCGCCCCCAGCACATAGCGCGAGGTCGAGCAGGTCGGCTTGTGCCAGATCACATGGTCGCTCATCCGTCCTCCCCAGGGTCAGCGCGCGGCATCAGGAATGGGCAGCGCGCTGGTGGCCTTGATCTCCTCCATCGACAGGAGCGCAGTGACGTTGTGGATCTTCACCTCGCCGATCAGCGACTGATAGAAGCGGTCATAGGCGCGCGCATTCCGCACCTGCACCTTGAGGATATAGTCGATGTCGCCCGCCAGCCGGTGCGCCTCGACCACCTCGGGCCGCTCGCGCAGCGCCTTGAGAAAGCGCGCCGCCCAGTCCCTGTCATGCTCGCTGGTGCGTATCAGCACGAAGAAGCACGCCTCCAGCCCCAGCGCATCGGGGTCCAGGATCGCTACCTGCCGGCGGATCACGCCCGCCTCCCGCAGCTTTCGGATTCGGTTCCAGACGGGGGTCTTGGACGCGCCCACCCGATCGGCGATCTGGTCCAGCGACAGGCTCGCATCCTCTTGCAGAAGGGACAGGATTTTGCGATCCACCTCGTCCAGCCGGACAGCTGTTTGGCCTGTCGCGCTATTGTCGGGAACGGGTTCCGGCATGACTGGCTCCTTGGTCAGATCATCCTTATTTCGCCTGACCACTCGCAAGAATCCAGAACGAAATTCTATATAAATGGCAACAGGAAAGAGGTCCGACCATGAGCAAAGCCTTTACCCCGTCGGCAGCCAGACCCGGCGTCATCACCGCAAACGACCTGCGCCAGGGCCATAACGTCTGGATGTGCGAGGACGGCTGGACCGCCGATCCGCGCCAGGCGACGCTGTACGAGGACGAGGCGATCGCCGAACTGGCACTGCTGCAGGCGATCGGGCAGGCGAACCTGGTGGTGGGTCCCTATCTGGTCGAAGCCCGGCGCGGGCCCGATGGCCCCGAACCCACGCATTTCCGCGAAGCGTTCCGCCAGCGCGGACCTTCGAACTATTTCCACGGCATCCAGGTCGACCAGCAAGCCGAAACCCAGAAGACGGAAACTGCCCATGTTTGATGTCCGCCCCGTCGAAACCGACTACGTACGCCACCGTGCGGCCCAGTTCCGCGCCCAGGTCGAACGACGCCTGGACGGCAGCCTGACGGAAGAGGAATTCCGCCCCCTGCGCCTGATGAACGGCGTCTATCTGCAGCTGCACGCCTACATGCTGCGGGTCGCGATCCCTTACGGCACGATCAGCCCCGACCAGATGCGCACCCTCGCGCTTCTGGCCCAGAAATGGGACAAGGGCTACGGCCATTTCACCACCCGCCAGAACATCCAGTACAACTGGCCCAAGCTGGTGGACATCCCGGACATGCTGGATGCGCTGGCCGACGTCGGCATGCATGCCATCCAGACCAGCGGCAACACGATCCGCAACGTGACGACCGACGCCTTCGCCGGCGCGGCCTTTGACGAGGTCGCGGACCCCCGCCCCTATGCCGAACTGCTGCGCAGCTGGTCCACCGACCATGCCGAGTTCCAGTTCCTGCCGCGCAAATTCAAGATCGCCATTTCCAGCGGCAAGAAGGACCGCGCCGTCATCGCCGCCCATGACATCGGCCTGCGCCTGATCGAGCGCGACGGCAAGACCGGGTTCGAGGTGTGGATCGGCGGCGGCCTGGGCCGCACGCCCCTGTTGGGCCAGGTGGTGCGCGACTTCCTGCCCGAGGAAGACCTGCTTCCTTACGTCGAGGCGATCATCGCGACCTACAACCTGTCCGGTCGCCGCGACAACAAGTACAAGGCCCGCATCAAGATCACCGTGATGGAGCGTGGCCTGGACACCATGCGCGCCGAGATCGAGGAAGAGTTCAAGGCCCGCCGCCGCGACTTCCACGGCGCCGACCGGGATGCCCTGTCCGTGTTCAAGGACCGCTTCCGCGCGCCCTCGTTCCGCAACGCACCGGTGGACGGGTATGAGGCCGAGCGTGCCGCGAATGCCGCCTTCCGCAGCTGGACGGACACGAACCTGCATGCCCACCGCATCGACGGTTATGCCAGCGTCATCGTGACGCTGAAGGCACCGGGCCAGACGCCGGGCGACGCCAGTGCAGAACAGATGCGCCTGCTGGCCGACCTGGCCGAGCGTTACGGTCATCACGACCTGCGGATCATGCATGACCAGAACGTGGCCCTGCCGCATGTCCACAAGTCCGACCTGCCGGCGCTCTATGCCGCGCTGCGCGAGGCAAATCTCGCCACCGCCAATGCCGGCCTGACCAGCGACATCATCGCCTGCCCCGGCATGGACTATTGCGCGCTGGCCACTGCCCGGTCGATCCCCATCGCCGAAGAGATCGCAGACCACTTCCGCGCCGTCGGACTGGAAGAGGAAATCGGCAACCTGAACATCCGCATCTCGGGCTGCATCAACGCCTGCGGCCATCACCATCTGGGCCATATCGGCATCCTGGGCCTGGACCGTGCGGGCGTCGAGAACTACCAGATCACGCTGGGCGGCGATGCCTATGACATCCCCGCCATTGGCGAGCGGGCCGGCGCGGGCTTTCCGGCCGAAGAGGTCGTGCCCGCCATCGACCGCCTGCTGCGCGCCTATCTGGAGGTCCGCGAGGACGCATCCGAACGCTTCATCGACGCCTATCGCCGCCTTGGCCCCGCACCGTTCAAGGCCGCCCTCTATCCGGCAGCAGCCCATGCTTGACGGCAACCTCGACACACGCGCGGAGCGGTTGAACGACCGCTATCGTCACCATGCGGCCATCGAAGTGCTGCGCCGGGCAGTCACCGACCCCGATCTGGGCCAGGTGGCGCTGGTGTCGTCCTTTGGCGCGGAATCCGTCGTGCTGCTGCACATGGTCAGCAAGGTGGCCCCCGGCCTGCCCGTGCTGTTCATCGACACGCAGATGCTGTTTCCTGAAACGCTGGCCTATCAGCGCGAGGTTTCTGCCAGGCTGGGCCTGACCAACGTGCAGGTCATCACGGCCAGCGAGGCCGAGATCGCCGCCCACGATCCGGACGGGACGCTGCACAAGGCGAACCCCGACGCCTGCTGCGATTTTCGCAAGACGGTGCCGCTGGAGCGCGTGCTGTCGGGCTATGACGCCTGGATCACCGGCCGCAAGCGGTTCCAGAACGGCCAGCGCGCCGCGCTGGAGTTCTTCGAACCCGAGCCGCCCGCCCGCCTGCGCGTGAACCCTCTGGCGCATTGGCGCCCCGAGGACGTGCAGGACTACATGATCGAGAACAACCTGCCCCGGCATCCGCTGGTGGCGCAGGGCTATCCCTCGATCGGCTGCGCGCCCTGCACCTCGCCGGTCGCACCGGGCGAGGATCCCCGCTCGGGCCGCTGGCGCGGGCAGGACAAGTCCGAATGCGGCATCCACTTCATCGGCGGGCGCATGGTCCGCGGAAAGGTTTCGGCATGAGCACCGACCCCCAGATCGCCACCCAGCCCGTTCTGGCCCGCGACGACGGCTTCCATCCCGTCATCGACGAACCGTCGATCACGCTGGCGCCCGACACCGCCCTGGCCTCCCTGCAGGAGCACCTGGACCTGCCGCTGGTCGCCATCGACTTTCCGTCCTTCAGCGACGGGCGAGGCTTTTCGCTGGCCCGCCGGCTGCGGGAACTGGGCTACAAGGGCCGCCTGCGCGCCACCGGCCGCCTGATCGCGGACCAGTACGCCATGGCCCGCCGCGTAGGCTTTGACGAGGTTCAGGTGGCCGCCGACATCGCGGCGCGCCAGCCCGAGGATCAGTGGCTTGCCCGCGCCGACTGGAAGGACTGGGACCATCGGGCGCAGCTTGCGGGCTGACCCTTTCGCCTGCCCGCCCCATCGACTAGAAGACCGAGGATTATTCCCATGACGCTGGACCTGCCCGTGACCGAGGCCGCCAAGAAGACTCTTCCCGACGCCCAGACCGTGACTGCGGTCAAGCACTGGAGCGACAGCCTGTTCTCGTTCCGCGTGACGCGGCCGGCCTCGTTGCGCTTCCGCTCGGGCGAATTCGTGATGATCGGCCTGCCGGGCGACAACGGCAAGCCGATCCTGCGCGCTTATTCCATCGCTTCGCCCAACTGGGACGATGAGCTGGAATTCTATTCAATCAAGGTGCCGGACGGCCCGCTGACCTCGCGCCTGCAGCACATCCAGCCGGGGGACGAGATCATCCTGCGTCCCAAGCCCGTGGGCACGCTGGTCCTCGACGCGCTGCTGCCCGGCAAGCGCCTGTGGTTCCTGGCCACCGGCACCGGCATCGCACCCTTTGCCAGCCTGATGCGCGACCCCGAAACCTACGAGCGTTTCGAACAGGTCGTCATGATGCACACCTGCCGGACCGCCGAGGAACTGGTCTATGGCGCCGAACTGGTCAACAACCTGCGCCACGATCCCCTTCTGGGTGAACTCTATGGCGAGGATTTTGCCAAGAGGCTGATGTATTACCCCACCACCACGCGCGAGCCGTCGCCCTTCATGGGCCGGATCACCGACAACCTGTCTTCGGGCAAGGTGCTGACCGACCTGAACCTGCCGCCGATTTCGCCCGAAACCGACCGCGCGATGATCTGTGGCAGCCTGGCGTTCAACGTGGATGTGAAAGCCGTTCTGGAAGGCTTCGGGATGCATGAAGGCGCGAATTCCGAGCCGCGGGAGTTTGTCGTGGAAAAGGCCTTTGTCGGCGACGGCGTCTGAACGCCTTTCGCACGATCAAGGATCAAGGGGCGGACCTGAGTCCGCCCCTTTTTGTTGCAGAAATCCCCTTTGAGCATCCGGAGCAGCGCGCCCCGGCCGCCGATCCTCAGAAAAACGCCTGAAGGCCGGTGATCGCCCGCCCCAGGATCAGGGCATGCACGTCGTGTGTGCCTT
>VGDE01000237.1 GCA_016869875.1 Alphaproteobacteria bacterium | reverse complement strand
CTCTCATAAATGTCCAGATAATCCCGAGCCTTGGGATAAAGGCTTAAGGTGAAATCGATCTCGTCCCGGTTCTCGGACAGATGGGTCTGGACGTGGCAATCCGGATGGTCGCGGACCAGCGCCCCCGTTGCTTCAAGCTGTTCGGGCGTGGAGGTGATGGCAAAGCGCGGCGTGATCGCATAACGCTGCCGGCCCCTGCCGTGCCAGGCCGCGATCAGTGCGGCGCTGTCGTCATGGCCCTGTTGAGGCGTGTCCAGCACGGCCTGTGGCGCGTTGCGGTCCATCATGACCTTGCCCGCCACCACCGCCATGTCGCGCGCATGCGCGGCCGCGAACAGCGCCTCGGCCGAGGTCTTGTGGCTGGAACAGAACGCCACCGCCGTTGTGGTGCCATGCGTCGTCAGCTGATCCAGGAACAGTCCCGCCATGCGCGTGGCATGGTCGGGATCGGCAAAACGCGCTTCCTCGGGAAAGGTATAGGTGTTCAGCCAGTCCAAGAGCTGCGCGCCCCAGCTGGCAATCACCTGCAACTGCGGAAAGTGGATATGGGGGTCGATGAAGCCGGGCAGGATCAGGTGCGGGCGGTGGTCGATCTCGGCCAGCCCTTCCTGCGCAAGGTCGGCATGATCGCCCACGGCAAGGATACGACCATCCTCGACCAGGATCGCACCGTTTTCCCAGAAGCGATGGTTGTCCTGCGTGTCGGCAGGATCGGCATGAAAGTCGAGGACGCGGCCCCGGATCAGTTGTTGCATGAGGTTTTCTGTGAAGAAGGGGCGGTAAGGCGCGCCATCAGTTCGGCGGCGGTGAAGGCTGCGATGACCTCCGGGCGCTTGTCACCCGAAAAGCCCCCGCCAATGGGACAGACCAGAGGCGCAGGATCGAGACCCTGTGCCGTGGCAAAGCGGGTGAACTGCGCGCGCTTGGTGGCGCTGCCGATCATGCCGACATAGGACAGGTCCGGGTGCGCCAGCGCCTCGGCCGCCAGCAGAAAGTCCAGGGCATGGTCATGGGTCAGGATGATGACCGCTGCACCGGGGCGCGCGTTGCGGATCTCGGCCTCGGGCAGCGCGGTCAGGCGCGTGGGGGCCCGGGTCAGCGCCAGCTCCTCGGGGCGGCTGTCGAACAGCGTCACGTTGACCGGCAGCGGCTGCAGCGCGCGCGCCAGCGCCCGACCGACATGACCCGCACCAAAGACCAGGGCGTCCGGATGATCGACGGCCGTCGGGCCGTTCCGATCCAGTTCCAGGATGACGCGGCCACCGCAGCATTGCCCGATTTCGGGACCCAGCGGGATGTCCATCTGCGCCTGGACCTCGTTGCGCGCAAGCATCTGCCGCGCACGGTCGATGGCCATGTATTCCAGTTGCCCGCCACCGATGGTGCCCTGTGTGCTGCGCGGGGACACGAACATCTCGGCCCCTGCGTCGCGCGGGGTCGAGCCGCGCGCCGATATGACCCGGATGCGGATCATCCCCGCAGCCGCTCGACCGCCATCAGCACGCGCTCGGGCGTGGCAGGCGCATCAAGACGCGCCGGCTGGCGATAACCGCCGACGGAGGCCACGGCCATGTTGATCGCCTCGAAGACGCTGATGCCCAGCATGAAGGGCGGCTCTCCGACAGCCTTGCTGCGCTTGATGGTGCGCTCGGACGCTTCGGACCAGTCGGCCAGCCTGACGTTGAAGACGCGCGGCCTGTCGCTGGCCAGCGGCACCTTGTAGGTCGAGGGGGCGTGCGTGCGCAGGCGTCCCTCGTTGTCCCACCACAATTCCTCGGTCGTCAGCCATCCGGCGCCCTGCACGAAAGCGCCCTCGACCTGGCCCTTGTCCAAGGCGGGGTTCAGGCTGCGGCCCACGTCATGCAGGATGTCGGCGCGGTCGATCACGTATTCGCCCGTCAGCGTATCCACCGACACCTCGGACACGGCCGCGCCATAGGCATAGTAGTAGAACGGCCGCCCTTTTCCGGTGGAACGGTCCCAATGGATCTTGGGCGTCTTGTAGAAGCCTGCGGCCGACAGGTGGATGCGTGTCATGTAGGCGGCCTTGATCACCTCGGTGAAGGGGATCACGTGATCGCCCGCACGGATATGGCCCGGAACGAATGTCACGGCATCGGGCGGCACCTGCCAGCGCTCGGCCACAAAGGCGATCAGCCGTGCCTTGATCTGGTCGGCCGCGTCCAGCGCGGCCATCCCGTTCAGGTCCGTTCCCGACGAGGCGGCCGTGGCCGAGGTGTTGGGCACCTTTTCGGTGGTCGTCCGGGTGATCTTGATGCGGCTGATGTCGCACTGGAACGCTTCGGCCACGATCTGGGCGACCTTGGTGTTCAGCCCCTGCCCCATTTCGGTCCCGCCATGGTTCAGGGCGATCGAGCCATCGGAATAGATGTGGATGAGCGACCCCGCCTGGTTGAACCACGTGGCGGTAAAGCTGATGCCGAACTTGACCGGTGTCAGTGCGATGCCCTTGCGGATCACGCCCCCCTTGGCGTTCCAGTCCAGTACCGCCTGCCGACGTGCCTGGTAATCGCTGCTGGTCTCCAGTTCGGCGAAGATCTGCGGCAGGATCTGGTCGTTGACCTCCTGGTGATAGGGTGTCAGCTGCCCGTTCCGGTAAAGGTTGCGCTTGCGGACCTCCAAGGGATCAAGCCCCAGCGCATAGGCGATTTCCTCGATCATCCGCTCGGCCACGATGACGCCCTGAGGGCCGCCAAAGCCCCGGAACGCGGTGTTGCTGACCGTGTTCGTCTTCATCGGATGGCTGCTGATGCGGACGTCGGGATAGAAATACGCATTGTCCGCGTGAAACAGCGCGCGATCCGTCACCGGTCCGCTGAGATCGGCGGAAAACCCGCAGCGGGCATACCAGTCGCCTTCAACAGCCTGAATGCGGCCCTTGTCGTCGAAGCCGACGCTGTAATCGACCATGAAATCGTGCCGCTTGCCGGTGGCGATCATGTCGTCGTCACGGTCAGGTCGGATCTTGACCGCCCGGTTCCACCGCTTGGCTGCCAGCGCGGCCACGCAGGCGAACAGGTTCATCTGGGTTTCCTTGCCACCGAACCCTCCGCCCATGCGCCGCACGTTCACCACGACCGAATGGCTTGGCACCTTGAGGACATGCGCGACCATGTGCTGCACCTCGGACGGGTGCTGGGTCGAGACGTTGACCACGACATCCTCGTCCTCGCCCGGAACGGCCATGGCGATCTGGCCTTCCAGGTAGAAGTGGTCCTGCCCCCCGATGGTGAAGCGGCCGTCAATCCGCCGGGGCACCCGCGCCATGGCGGTGGGTGCATCGCCGCGCCGCAGCGTCAGGGGGTCGGTGACATAGCCCATTCCCGCATCCCGCGCCGCGATCGGGTCCAGCGCATGGGGCAAGGGGTCATAGCTGATCCGCGCCCTGTGCGCCGCGCGCCGCGCCTGGTCGCGGGTTTCCGCGATCACGGCAAAGACCGGTTGCCCCCGGAATTGCACCAGCCCTTCGGCAAAGATCGGGTCGTCGTTCTTGCCGTTGGGCGAAACGTCGTTCACGCCCGGGATGTCGGCTGCCGTCAGCACCCCCACGACGCCCGGACTGGCCAGCGTTTCCGTGAAATCCATGGCCGTGATGTGCCCATGCGCGCAATCGGACAAGCCCAGATAGGCGTGGATCAGGCCGACCGGCTCGGGCAGGTCGTCGGTATAATCCGCACGGCCGGTGACATGCTTGATCGCGCTGTCGTGGATCGTGTCCTGATGCGTCATGCCCCGGATGATGGTCGCGTCGTCCTTCATGGATCAGGCCCCCACGGCATGGCGCAGCCGCACGGGCAGGCCGGTTTCGGATTGTTCCAGCCAGAACCGGCGGAAGAGATTCCTTGCGACCAGCATGCGGTATTCGGCACTGGCGCGCATGTCGGTCAGGGGGGTGAAGTCCTGGTCCAGCGCCCGGGCTGCGGTCTCGAAACTGGCCTCGGCAAAGGGCTGCCCCCGCAAGGCGGCCTCGGCAGCAACGGCACGTTTCGGTGTGGCCGCCATGCCGCCAAAGGCAAGGCGTGCGTCCCTGATGACACCCTCCTGCACCTCGAGGCAGAAGCCTGCCGCCACTGCCGTGATGTCGCTGTCGCGCCGCTTGGTGATCTTGTAGGCGGCGATCCGCGCCTGCGGCCGCGTCGGGATCAGGATCTGCTCGACGAATTCGCCGGGCTGCCGGTCCTGCTTGCCATAGTCGATGAAGAAATCCTCCAGCGGCAGTTCACGCCGGTCCGATCCGCGCCGCAGCACGATCCGTGCGCCAAGCGCGATCAGCAGGGGCGGCGTATCGCCGATGGGCGACCCGTTGGCGATGTTCGCGCCGATCGTGCCCATGTTCCTGACCTGCCAGCCGCCGATCCGCAGCCAATAGTCATGGGCGGCCGGAACATGCAGGCGGATCAGCGGCGCGGCCTCGGAATAGGTCACGCCCGCGCCAAGACGGATCATGTCGTCCTCGACCGCCCTGTCCTTCATCAGGTGACCGATGAAAACGGCGGGGCTGATGTCGCGCATGAACTTGGTGACCCAAAGCCCGACATCGGTGGCACCCGCAACCAGCGTGGCCCCCGGTTCGTCCAGCAGGACACGTGCCAGATCGTGGGTGTCGGCCGGAACGATCGCCCGATCGTCGCCGCGCGCCACCTCGACCCGCCCCTGCCGCATGTCCGCCAGTTCCGCCGCCACAGCCTCGCGTTCACGGGCCAGCGCGTCCTGCGCCTGCCCCCCTTGCGCGCCTGCGGCCAAGGCGGCATTGATGATCGGCTCGTATCCGGTGCAGCGGCAGATATTGCCCTGCAGGGCGATCTCGATGTCTGTGGCCGTTGCCTGCGGATTTGTCATCCACAACCCGTACAGGGCCATGACGATCCCCGGCGTGCAGAAACCGCATTGGCTGCCGTGATGTTCCACCATGGCCGCCTGGACCGGATGCAGGCCGCCGTCGGGCCCGCGCAGATGTTCGATCGTGACGATATGGGTGGCGTGGCACGAGGCCAGCAGGCGGATGCAGGCGTTCACCGGCTCATAGATCAGGCCGCTGTCGGTCAGGCGCCCTGCCAGCACGGTGCAGGCGCCGCAATCCCCTTCGGCACAGCCTTCCTTGGTGCCGGTCAGGCGGCGGGCCAGCCGAAGGTG
>VGDE01000236.1 GCA_016869875.1 Alphaproteobacteria bacterium | reverse complement strand
ACCGAGGCGCCTGCCCGTTCCCACATGCCTTGGCCTTCAGAGCTTTTGAGCGCAGTGCATCAAGACGGTCAGAATCTGGTGCGGCGAGACAGCATGCAAGGCGATCCGACTGTCCGCAGCCCACTCAAAAATGGAGAAGGTTCGCTTGTCGACAGAGCCCATAGACCAAGCCGGGAAGCTGCGCTCACTGAAGCCGTGGTGGCTTCACTGCGATACAGGATGGCGACCAAGGGGATCATGATCAGCCATTGGGCAGCGCTTCGAATTAAATCAATGGTCGTGTCGCGAATGTGGTGGAAATTGCCGAGCAGCGGGCTCCGGTCATGTAACGTTGGCTCCAGTCAGGCCGCGAGGTCAAGGGACATCGGCACGAGAGGCTGAGAGAGGGTTTCCCAACCATCGACTTTTCGCATCTGGATCTGGCCCGAGGCCAAGAGCGCCCAGAGCAGCATCGGCACGGTTTCAGCGCAGGGCAGCACGGTCTGGGTCTTGATGCGGCGGCGGAATTCCTCGTTCAGGCGCTCGATGGCATTGGTGGTCCTTGCCGACTTCCATTGCGAGAGATCAAGGCGGGTGAAGCTGAAGAGCCGGTCTCCCGCTTCTTCCAGGCTATCGGCCACGGCCCGGCACTTCAGCTTCCACTTCCGCAGGAAAGCCTTGCGACGCGTCTCGATCTCGGCGGCGGTGTCGGCGTAGATCATGTCGCGGTAGTCTTCGCTCAGCTCGTCGTGCAGGCGCTTGGGGGCGTGGCCGAGCAGGTTACGGTGCTTGTGAACCGTGCAGCGCTGGATCGGCAGGTCCTCGCCCCAGAGCGCCACAAGCGCGGCTTCAAGGCCGGGGGCACCATCAACGATCACGAACTCGGGCCGCGGCAGGCCCCGCGCATCCAGATCGCTGAGAAACTGGCTCCAGGCAGCCGTGCTTTCGCCACCCATGTTCCTGATCGAGAGGAGCACCTTTTGCCCGTCGCGCCGAACACCGATCGCCGCCAGCACCGAGATGTTGGTGGCCTTGCGGTCCAGCCGGGTCTTGATGACGGTGCCGTCGAGGATGAGCCGCACGATATCCTCCTCGGCCAGGTCGCGGGTGGACCAGGCGTCCCAATCGACCTTCACCTTGCGCCAGGCCCGGCTGACCACGTCCTTGCTCACTGCCCCCTCGAACAGTCCGAACAGCGCCCGCTTGACCCGGCGCGTGTTGGTGCCGGCCAGGTAGACCGCCGCGATCAGGGCCTCGGCCTTCTTTGTCAGCCGCCTGTAGCGGGGCAGTGCCTTCGAGCGCCATTCGGTGATCTTGCCGGCCTCGTTCTCGATCCGGGCACGAGGAACCCGCACCGTCTCAGTGCCGAATGTGCCGGTCAGCTGCCGATCGCGATGCCCGTGGCGGTAGCCCTTGGCCCGCTCGTTGCCGCGGCCGTAACGAAGCCGTCCAAGAAAGTCGGCCAGTTCCTCTTCGAACATGGCCTCAATGGTGGCTCGGACATTCGCCCGAAGGCGATCCTCGATCGGATCATACCCGCCTGCGTCGGGCAGTAGCGAAAAGGACGAGTTGTCGATATTCTGCTTCATGGCGTGATCTCCCTGGCGGTTGCAGCCGCCGGTTGGGTGGGAGTTGGTTCACCCGGAGATTACGCCGCCAGACAATTTCTACCACTTCCGAGACACGACCCATCAATGTATCAAATGATTTTACTGAGGTCTGCCGATCCCTGTCCTTGAACTACGCCAACCGGGCTTTCGGAAAAACCAGCCATCTGTCAGATACTGGTTCGGGATCATCTTGATCGTCACAGGGGAACCCGGATTTCGACTGTCAATTCCCCGTCGCTGAAACGGCGTTCGATCGTTCCACTCAGTTCTTCTTCAACCATGAGGGCCAAAAGGCGCGTGCCGAAACCGGAACTTGAGCCAGATCCAGGCCCGGACATCGGGGCTGCCGCAGCGGGTATGGACTCCTGCCACAGAAGCCGGAGTTGATGCCCTTCTTGTCGCTGCTCCACCGCCCAATTGATGTCGAGCCTGCCTTTCTCCTGTATGCCCGCCCCGTATTTGAGCGCATTGGTGGCAAGCTCATGAAACACCAAGGCGAGCGCGTGCGTCTGCTGGGCAGTAAGGACCACCGCTGGCCCTGAAAGCCTGGTTGATATTTGCCCGATCTGATCGGTCTCTGCACAAAGAAGATCCTCGAGAGTGGTGGCGTCCGTGCCTGAGGCGATGAGCAGATCCTGCGCGGCTGCCATGGCTTGGAGCCGCGCAGTCAGGCGGCTGATCATTTCGGTCTTGTCGGATGTTTCACGCGCTGTTTGTCGCGCAATGCCTGATACGCGGGCCAGCATGTTCTTGAGCCGGTGGACCATCTCGCGCATGAGCAGATCCTTTTGCTCAGCATTACTCCGCGCCATTTGTGCGAGAGCACGCGATCGCTCAATGGCCAAGCCCTGCCAGTACACTGCGAAAGTTGTGGTCAGGACGAGGAGCGTAAAGATGATCCCGCTCACGAATGTGTCGCGCAGAGGACCGTCATCATCGAACTCAGACCCCGGCCTTGCCGATAAAATCCAGTCTCGTCCTGCGATCTGGAGGCGGTTCTCGCTCGCCAGGGCCTCGCCGGCCGCAGCAGTTGGGTAGCCCTGGCTTTCGAAGAGTGGCCGGTCCGGGGTCAGGGCATCCTCCACACGGAGTTCGATGGGAAGATCGCTGCCGGCAAGGGCCGCAGTGAAGAGATCGCCCATGCGCAGGGGGGCGTAGACAAAGCCCTCTGGTCCTGTGCGATCCGTCTTGGGGAGCGGCATGTAGATCAGAATACCGGCCTGCACGTCGTGGGTGATTTCCTGGACAAGCTCGACCGGGGCGGTGGCCACGGGCTCACCCTTTTCCAGGGCCTGGAGCATGGCTCTTCGGCGGTGGGCCTCGGTAGACATGTCAAAACCCAGGGCCGCGTGGTTTCGGGCGTCGTGGGGCTCCAGGAGGACTATGGCAGTCCGCAATCCAGGAACAGGATCGGGCCAAACCTCCACAAAGGCGCCATAGTTGTTTCTGAGGCTGGCTTCGATGCTGTCATCAGTGGCGGGCGGAAGCAGTTGCGCGAGACCGATGCCCTGGAGACCTGCATATTGCCCCTGCAAATCCAGCCCCGCTACAAAGGCCGCAAAGACTTCGCGCTTCCGAGATCCGGGGTGGGTTTCAAGAAATGCGCGCGTTGCCGTCAAGAGGGCGATGTGCTGCCTGATCCTGATTTCGACCCGCCGCGCCGTTCGCTGGGCAAGCACATCAAACGCGGCCTGTTGGGCCGTCACTTCGATACGATAAATGTTCCAGGTCAGTCCTGTGCCGACCAATGACAGGATTGTTGCAACGGCAAGCGGAAGTCGGGACATCGGGCGCATCGGGGTTGAGTAAAGGCCTCGGTGGTCGAAGTCCAACAAATCAGGACTGAAGGGAGTTGGTGCCAGTCAGAACGTTAGTCACGTTTGACAGCTTCCCTGCCGCAAGACCGTGGTTTGTGGCAGATCACGAGACCAATCGCCGCCGCCGGCGCGTTGTCAGTCCCGCTGCAATTGCCTCGGCAATGTCAGCACATGCGGTGATGCCCTGAACAAACGGTCTGTCATGCATCAGGTAAGGAAGGGCCGCGAGGCATAGCCGGCCGGTATACGAACCGGCCTCGATCAGGCTGTAATCCTGAGACACATCCGGGATCTCCTGGCCGTTCTCCAGAAGCGTCCGCCGCAGGCTCGGAAAGGGCAGGTCTTCGGAGGTCAGCGCCTTTTGTCCCCTGGCGTCGATGAAGACTTCAAAGGTGTCCACTTGGCCGTCGCGCCGTGTGATCCTGGTGACGCTTTCTTCCCGATCGAGCTCGTAATCCTCCCCCAGTGTCAACAAGGAGAGAATGCCCGCATCTCGCAGCGCCAACAGACGGCGAATGGATTCGGAAGGCACAGCAGCATAGTTGTCGACAAAGACCTTCTTCAGACCGCTGTCGAACCGCTCGCGGTCGGCCTCTGGCAGATCGGCAACAATGTCTTCGACCTCCTCATGTATGCGCAACAGGGCATAGCGCCAGGCAACGGTGATCTTGTGTGCCTTGTTGTATTCGACCTCTTGGAGGTTGCGCCTTGCCCACTCGAAAGGATCGGAGGTTTCACGGCTTGCAAAGTAGGCATTTGGGAAGCTGTCGGCCGTCAGGCTTTTCAACCCGAGGCGCAGGGCGAAGGCAGGGTCGGCTTGCGTGATCTCGTCCTTGATGAGATCGAAGGCCGCATCAAGGGGCTTTGAGGTCTTGAGACACGCCGCCAGTGCGGGGCCGGTGACAAACGTCAAAGGCTCATAGGGGATGGGACAATAAAAATCCGCTTCGGGCAGCACGCCGGTGCGCGACATCAGAACGACCTCGAGGTCGGACGAGGCTGGGTCCAGATCGAAACGGAGCGTGCCATTCCTGCTGCGGAACCGCCCATGCTGGTTGACCACGGCCATGGCCGCGTCGGTCGAGCTGAGCGAGGTTCCCATGATCCCGACCCTGACCGCGGGAATGGCCGCCTCGATCAGCCCTGACCAGGGACTCGGAAAGTAGGTCCGCGTGGCCTCATCGACATCAGGGAACTGGTGCCCTGTTGCCACGATTACCCGGTCGAACGGACCATCCCGGACAGCAAGGGTCGTCGCGGTCAGTCCCTCTTCACCCGTTCCGATGTCCAGAACCTCGGTGTTTTCATGGATGGCGATCCTGTGGCCCGCAGCCCGGGCGTCCTCCACCAGGTCGAGCAGTTGATCGCGGAAGTATTCGCCCAGCAAAAGCCGCGGCGTGAACTGACGGTCGTCCAGATCCTCTGGGTCGAGGCCGTAGGATGCCAGTCGTGCCGGCGGCTGCGCCTCGAGCCATTCCAGGTAAGTGCTGACGACCGGCGGGATCTCGATGCTGGCGATATTGGCCAGCATCGACTTGTTGGCCGTCTGTGGCGAATAGGGCATGCCGATCCCTGCACGCGGACCACGCTCATAAAGCGTGACATCAAGGGGAAGCCCGGCGCCGAGAAGGTGTTTCAGACTGTAGATCCCGGTAGGGCCTGTGCCGATAATCGCAACTGCTCGTCGTGCCGTCATCTGAACTTTCCCTTGGAGCAGCCCACAGGCTTTGCAATCCCGATTGGTCGGAAGATCC
>VGDE01000235.1 GCA_016869875.1 Alphaproteobacteria bacterium | reverse complement strand
TGGTCGTCTTCGGTCATGGGAAACCCTCGCGGCAGGAAAGGGCCGGGCAGCGGGGATGCCGCCCGGAAGTGGCCTCAGGCGTAGCGGGCGCCTTCGGGTTCGCGCATTGCATAGCTTTCGATCGTGTAGCGGACCACGCGGCCCTCGCCTTCCTGCCGGACCAGGCGGAAGCCCGGCTCGGCCGCGGGGCGGTTCACGATAAAGCTCATGCGGATCGACTCCCATCCGGGCGAGGCGTCAAAGGCGATCACGCGGATGTACTTGCCGCCGTGCAGCTTGCGGCATTCGTTCACCTCGTAGACGACGGCCGCCGCGTCCGGGTTGTCGAACATGGGGTGGCCCCACATCTCCCAGTAGGTGTTCCGGGGATGGGGGTCGTCTGTCCATTCAACCGATACCGCCCAGCCCTTGTCGATGGCATACTGGGCCTGCAGGCGGATGTCGTCATCGCTGAGGTCGGGCAGAAAGCCGAACTGTCCTTGCGTCAGTTTCATCGTCATCTCCTTACATCGACACTTCGGGGGTGGGGGCGAAATCGGGGGCGTCGGTCGAGGCATAGTTGAAGGACACGTCCTTCCACACATCCAGCGCCTGCTTCAGCGGCGTGCAGGTGCGGGCAGCGTCGCGCAGGATGTCCTCGCCCTCGTTCCAGATGTCGCGGCCGGCGTTGCGGGCAAAGACCATTGCCTCCAGCGCGACGCGGTTGGCCTGGGCGCCCGCCGCGATGCCGTGGGGGTGGCCGATCGTGCCGCCGCCGAACTGCAGGACCACATCCTCGCCCAGATAGGTCAGCAGCTGGTGCATCTGGCCCGCATGGATGCCGCCCGAGGCGACGGGCATCATCTTGTTCAGGCTGGCCCATTCCTGATCGAAGAAGATCCCGTTTTCCAAGGCCATCGGGTTCCGTTCCTCGCGGAAGATGTCGTAATAGCCCTTGGTGGTGGCGGGGTCGCCCTCCAGCTTGCCGACAACGGTGCCGGCGTGCAGGTGGTCGACGCCCGCCAGACGCATCCATTTCGCGATGACGCGGAAGCTGACGCCGTGGCTGCGCTGGCGGGTATAGGTCGAGTGCCCCGCCCGATGCAGGTGCAGGATCATGTCGTTGTCCCGCGCCCATTTGGCCATCGACTGGATGGCCGTGTAGCCGATCACCAGGTCGATCATGATGATGACGCTGCCCAACTGCTTGGCGAATTCGGCACGGGCATACATCTCCTCCATCGTGCCGGCGGTGACGTTGAGATAGGTGCCCTTCACCTCCCCGGTCGTAGCCGAGGCGCGGTTCACCGCCTCCATGCAGTAGAGGAAACGGTCGCGCCAGTGCATGAAGGGCTGGCTGTTGATGTTCTCGTCATCCTTGGTGAAGTCGAGCCCGCCCTTCAGCGCCTCGTAGACCACGCGGCCATAGTTGCGGCCTGACAGGCCCAGCTTGGGCTTGACCGTGGCGCCCAGAAGCGGGCGGCCATAGCAGTTCAGGCGCTCGCGCTCGACCACGATACCCGTGGCGGGTCCCTGAAAGGTCTTCACATAAGCGACGGGCAGGCGCATGTCCTCCAGCCGCAGGGCCTTCAGGGGCTTGAAGCCGAAGACGTTGCCGATGATCGAGGCTGTCAGGTTCGCGATGGAGCCGCCCTCGAACAGGTCGAGGTCATAGGCGATATAGGCAAAGTACTCGCCCTGGCTGTTCGGAACCGGATCGACGCGATAGGCCTTGGCACGGTACTTGTCGCAGGCCGTCAGGCGGTCGGTCCAGACCACCGTCCAGGTGGCGGTCGAGCTTTCGCCCGCCACCGCCGCCGCGGCCTCGACCGCGTCCACCCCGTCCTGCGGCGTGATGCGGAACAGCGCGATGATGTCGGTGTCCTTGGGGGTATAGTCGGGCTCCCAATATCCCATCTGGGCGTATTTCAGGACCCCGGCTGCGTAACGCTTCTTGGCGTCAAGCTGCGTGCTGGACATGTCGTTCATGATGTTCCTCCCTTCAGGCGGCTTTCGCGCCGGTAATGGCCGGGTCCAACGCCCCCGACGCATAGCGTTTGGCCATCTCGTCCATCGCGATGACCTTGATCTGGTGGGCATGCCCTGCCGTGCCGAAGCGCTCGAAGCGGTCGCGGCACAGATCCGCCAGCTCCTTCATGGCGGGGATGAGGAATTTGCGGGGGTCGAATTCGGACGGCGTGTCGCGGGCGACCTTGCGGAAATGCCCCGTCATCGCCATGCGGCAGTCGGTGTCGATGTTGACCTTGCGCACGCCCATGCGGATGCCGCGCTCGATCTCCTCAACGGGCACGCCCCAGGTCTGGGGCATGTCGCCGCCCGCATCGTTGATCAGGTCCTGCAGGTGCTGGGGCACGCTGGAGGAGCCGTGCATGACCAGATGCGTGCCGGGCAGGCGCTGGTGGATCGCCTCGATCACGTGCATGGCCAGGATGTCGCCGTCCGGCTGGCGCGTGAACTTGTAGGCCCCGTGGCTTGTCCCGCAGGCGATGGCCAGCGCGTCGCATTTCGTCCGTGCGACGAAATCGACGGCTTGGTCGGGATCGGTCAAGAGCTGGCTGTGGTCCAGCTTGCCCTCGGCGCCCGATCCATCCTCGGCCGCGGCCTCGCCGGTTTCCAGCGACCCCAGCACGCCCAGCTCACCCTCGACCGAGGCGCCGACCGCATGGGCGGCCTCGGCCACTTTTGCGGTGATGGCGACGTTGTAGTCATAGTCGGCGGGTGTCTTCATGTCCTCGTGCAACGACCCGTCCATCATCACGGAGGTGAAGCCGTGGCGGATCGCCGACATGCAGGTGGCCAGGTTATTGCCGTGATCCTGGTGCAGGCAGATGGGGATGGAAGGGTTCATCTCGGCCAGCGCCTCGACCATGCGGCGCAGCATGATGTCGCCGGCATAGCTTCGGGCGCCCCGGCTGGCCTGAAGGATCACCGGCGCATCCACGCTGGCGGCCGCCTTCACGATGGCCAGGCCCTGTTCCATGTTGTTGATGTTGAAGGCGGGCACGCCATAGCCATGCTCGGCGGCATGGTCCAGAAGCTGCCGCAGCGTGATCAGCGCCATCAGTCCTCTCCCTTGATCAGTTGCTTGGCCAAGGCCACGACGGCCTGCGGCGTGATGCCGAAAAAGCGGTAAAGCTCGGGGGCGGGGGCCGAGGCGCCAAAGCCCGTCATGCCGACAAAGCCGTCTTCGGGGCGCAGGAACAGGTCCCACCCTTGGCGGATGGCGGCCTCGATCCCGATGCGGGGGGCGTTGCAGAGGACGCCTTGGCGATAGGCCCGGTCCTGCCGGGCGAAAAGCTCGAAGCAGGGGGCCGAGACGACGGCGGCCTGGATGCGCTCCTCGGCCAGCAGGGCAGCGGCGGCCAAGGCAATCTCGACCTCCGAACCGGTGGCGATCAGCGTCACGTCGCGGGCGACTGGTGTGGCGCGCAGCACATAGGCCCCGCGCGCGCTGCGGTTCGCGGCCTCGTCCTCGATCCGGACGGCCGGCAGGTTCTGGCGCGACAGGCAGAGGACCGAGGGCGTGGCGGGCTGCGTCAGCGCAATCTCCCAGGCTTCGGCGGCTTCGACCGCATCGGCGGGGCGCAGGACCAGCAGGTTCGGAATGGCACGCAGGGCCGCGATCTGTTCGACCGGCTGGTGGGTCGGGCCATCCTCGCCCAGGCCGATGCTGTCATGGGTCATCACATGGACGACCGGCACCCCCATCAGTGCGCCAAGCCGGATCGCGGGGCGGGAATAGTCCGCAAAGGCCAGAAAAGTGCCGCCATAGGGGATGAACCCACCATGCAGCGCGATGCCGTTCATCGCCGCGGCCATGCCATGTTCGCGAATGCCGTAATGGACATAGCGGCCGCTGAAGTCGTCCCGGTTGACCGCCCTCATCCCTTTGGTGCGCGTGTTGTTCGACCCGGTCAGGTCCGCGCTGCCGCCGATGGTGTTCGACAGTGTGCGGTTCACCACCTCCAGCGCCATCTCGCTGGACTTGCGGGTGGCGACCTTGGGCCGGTCCGCGACCAGCTGGTGGCAGTATTCCGCGATGGCGCTGCGCACTGCGGCTGTATCCGGTGCGGCTTGGGCGGCCAGGAAATCTGCGCGTCGGTCAGATGCCTCCAGACGCGCCGTCCATTCGCTGCGCGTCTGCGCGCCGCGTTCCGTGATGCCCTGCCATGCCTGGGCAATCTCCTCGGGGATCTCGAACGCCGCATGGAGCCAGTCCAGCGCCACACGGGCGGCGGCGATCTCCTCGGCGCCCAAGGGCGATCCGTGCACGTCATGGCCGCCCTGCTTGTTCGTGGCCCCGAAGCCGATCACCGTCTTGCAGGCGATCATCGAGGGGCGGTCGTCGGCCCGTGCCGCCTGAATGGCCGCCGCAATGGCCTCGCGGTCATGGCCGTCGACGGCTTGCACGTGCCAGCCGGCGGCGGCAAAGCGGGACTTCTGGTCGGTCGAGGTGGACAAATCAGTCCCACCGTCGATGGTGATGCCGTTGTCGTCCCACAAAACGATCAGGCGCCCCAGGCCCAGATGTCCGGCCAAGTCGATGGCCTCGTGGCTGATCCCCTCCATCAGGCAGCCGTCGCCGGCGATGACATAGGTCCAGTGATCGACCAGGTCGCTGCCCCAGCGGGCCTCGGCCATGCGTTCCGCCATTGCCATGCCGACCGCCGTGCTGATCCCTTGGCCCAGCGGGCCAGTCGTGACCTCGATCCCTTTGGCATGGCCGTATTCCGGATGGCCAGCCGTGCGCGATCCCATCTGCCGGAAGGCGCGAATCTGATCCATGCCCATGTCGTCATAGCCCAGCAGGTGGTTGATGGCGTAAACCAGCATCGAACCATGCCCCGCCGACATCACGAATCGGTCGCGGTCGGGCCAGCGGTGATCGGCCGGGTCCACCCGCATGAAGCGGTGGAACAGCACCGTCGCCACATCCGCCATGCCCATCGGCGCGCCGGGATGGCCGGATTTCGCGGCCTCGACCGCGTCCATGGCCAAGGCGCGGATCGCATTGGCCATCCGCGTCTCCAGCGCGGCATCGATGCGGGTCATCTGGTTCATGGCGTCCTCCTCAGGCGCGTTTCGCGTCGCTGACCAGCCGCAGGATCATCGGCGTCAGGATCAGCTGCATGGCAAGGTCCATCTTGGGACCCGGAACGACG
>VGDE01000234.1 GCA_016869875.1 Alphaproteobacteria bacterium | reverse complement strand
GCGCTCGCGCACTTCAGGAGAAAATTTGTTCGTCGTCTTGCTCATGATGGCTTCATCCTACTCAGGAGTTGAAGCCTCCGGCAAACCCGGCGCGGTTCACTAAGCCCTTTGCTGGCCTCCCGCTCATCCCGCCCTCTGGCGTACCGAAATTGCCCATCTTCATTCGCAACTGGAGGCTGAAGAGCCTCCGCCTTTCCGGCAGCGTAAAGAAAAAAGCCCCGCCAAAGGCGGGGCGATCTTTGAAAATACGATTTCGGAACCAGGACATGAAAACTTGGAGACAGGTAATGATGTCTAACCCCTCCTGCCACGGAAGGTTTCGGGCGGTTCGATGGTTTCTTGAAAGTTGGTTAACAGCTTTAGGTGTATAAGATTGTTCCTGTTCCGATTTTAGGTCCAGATGCCGTTTTCACTGCATCATCCGCTTCCGCTGCGGCCACAAGGGCGCAGCCTGTTGCCTGGACTGGCAGACCGCCATCAGATGCTGAAGCGTGCCCTGCGCTGTTCAAGGCGCCAAAGGTCTTCAAGACCTGGTTTTCGACCGCCCGACCGTTCTTGAGCGTGCGAAGGCCGAAAATGGCGCGGAAGGATTCGGACCGCCTGGCAACGTTAGAGAAGAAGGCCCGTGGCAGGTCTAGGGCGCCCTGTCTCAGACCAGCACGCAGCCAGGATTGTCTGACGCGTTGGTCACAGGAGGACGGCGTGGTGCTGAATCTAGTGGAGAAGCGGAAAGTCACGTCGATCGATGCCGAGCCGTGCGGTTACCCGTTGGATCGCCGCCTCCAGTGCCGCATCGATGTCCTGTCCCGGTTCCACGGTTAGGCTGAAGTCCATCGGTTCAGTCGCGGCACTTGCTCTCAGGGCACGACGCCAGTCATAGCCTGATCGACTGTCCACGAACTCGACAAGCCGTCTTGTCAAGAGCCGCAGAAGCTCGAGCTCAAGCTGATCTTTCAAATCCATGGGATCCTCGGTCATCAACATTCATGTCAGGCGTTCAGGTAGCAACACATCCTGTGATTGCAAAGATGAAATCATGAACATGTAAGAAGTTGCGCCACCGAGGGGACGCGTGAAGAGCGGCGCGTCTGAAAGAAAGCCTGCGCACCGGGGATCATGGTGCTACCATTGCTTCTTATGGGGACAGCGCCATGGAAGCAGAGGCCTCATCTGGACAGTGGCTTTTCACGCCTCCAAGGATCGAAATAGCCCGCGAGCCTTTTTCGGCTGTCTCTCTGCTGCGTGTCATGGTGCCCAACCCGGTGGCGGCAGTACCGCCGGCAGCTGACCAAGAGCCGCATGCCGGCCTGGAAGTCGCGGGGCACAGGATCGTCTTTCTTACGGACCCGGCAATGGTCGAATCCATTCTCGTGCGGCGGCATGCGGACTTCGTAAAGTCTTCCATTGATCATGATCACGCACCATCTGGAGGTCGCAGCCAGCACGGCCGACCGAATTGTGGTCATGAGCAAGGGCCGCATCGTTGAGGGGGGCGAGGCGCGCAAGGTCTTTGCCGAACCCAGTCACCCTTACACGCGCAAGCTGATGAAGGCTTTGCCGGAACAGGAGGGCACTGGTGAACGGACGTTAGATGCCGCCGTGCCTGCGCTTGAGGTACGGGACCTGGTCAAGGTGTATGGATTGCCTGCCGGGGTCGCCCTGACCCCCACCATGGCCTATGCGGTGAACAAGGTCTCGTTCACGCTCTGCAAGGGGCAGACCTTAAGCATCGTCGGCGAGTCCGGTTCCGGAAAATCGACCATTGCACGAATGCTGCTGCGACTGACGCCCACTAATCAAGGGCGGCTGCTCTGGCGCGGCAAGGATGTGCTGACGATGAGCCCCAAGGATCTGCTGCCCTGTCGACGGCGCGTGCAGATGGTCTTTCAGGATCCTTATTCCTCAATGAACCCAAGGATGACCGTCTTCCAGATCATCTCGGAGCCTTGTGTGATCCATCGCGGCATCCTGCCGAAGGCGGCATGACGATACCGGGTAGCGGAGCTGCTGGATCTGGTCGGGCTGCAGGCCGGAGCACGTGGATCGTTTTCCGCATCAGTTTTCGGGAGGACAGCGTCAGCGGATCGCGATCACGCGGGCCTTGGCCTGCGATCCGGAATTGATCATCTGTGACGAGGCTGTGTCTGCATTGGATGTGTCGATCCAGATGCAGGTCATCGACTTGCTTGCCGATCTGCGCGAGCGACTGGGGCTCAGCTACATCTTCATCACCCACGACCTGCCAATCGTGCGCAAGCTGGCGGATCGCATCCTGGTCATGAAGTCGGGCCTAGTGGTCGAGGAACAGGGGACGGAGATGCTGTTCCAGAACCCGCAGGAGGACTGCACGCGGACGCTGCTTGGCGCTTCGCCCAAGTCCAAATGGGAGGTGGCGGGGAAGGACCGTCAGTGAGCCCATCTTGAACGAGTGGCGATGAGGCAGACTGTCTGCTCACGATCGGCATGATGGCCGGTGGGCCCTTGGCCACGGCTTCTGACGCCGCATCTGCTGTACGAGGATTTGCAATGACCAAACCTATCATCTTGCGGGCGGCCAAGCTTCCTGCGGCTACGCTGGCGGAACTCGAGCACCTGTTCACGGTCCTGCACCTGCCGGAGGACAAGGCTGACGTGCTGGCATTCCTGAAGCAGCATGGTGCTTCGGTGCGGGGGTTGGCCCTTCGCAAGACAGTTGTTGACCAGACCATGCTGGAGGCGCTGCCGGCGCTGGAAATCATTGCGAGCTACAGCGCCGGACTGGACAATGTCGATCTTGATGCCGTTCGGGCTCGCGGGATCCAGGTCCGCAACAGCTCGCAGATCTTGGCACGTGACGTCGCCAACACCGCCATGGCGCTGCTGCTGGCTGTCACACGCGACATTGTAAGTGCCGATGCCTTTGTTCGGGATGGAAGCTGGGCGAGGGGGAACACCTTCCCGCTCGGACGCTCGATTGTCGGGATGAAGGTTGGGGTGGTGGGCCTGGGAGCGATAGGATCGGAGGTCGCGTTGCGGTTACAGGCACTTGGTGCGGTAGTAGCGTACACAGGACCTCGACCGAAAGCCGTTGATCTGGCCTTTCATGCCACGGTCCACGAGCTGGCAGAGGTTTCAGACGCCCTTGTCCTCACCTGTCCTCTGACAAATGCGACTCATCACGCCGTAGACGCCGCCGTCCTGCAGGCACTAGGGCCACGCGGCTACCTGATTAACATCTCGCGGGGGCCGGTTGTCGACGAGGAGGCCCTGATCGGCGCGCTGGCTCAAGGTCGCATAGCCGGAGCCGGACTGGATGTCTTTGAGCTTGAGCCGGCGGTCCCGCAGGAATTGATAGAGGACCCGCGGGTCATATTGACGCCGCATATCGGCTCCGGGACTGAAGAGACCCGTCAGGCGATGGCCGACAATGTCGTCGAGGCTCTGGCGGATCACTTTCAACTGCGCCCGCTGAGACAGGAGGATGCTGTTCGGGGTCTTGACTGACATAGTTCTTGGCTTTGCTGTCGGATGATAGTGGTCTCGCCAGCCCGGGTGCCGCCGAGACCGTTTCCGTATGTTCGGTATGATCCTGTCAGAACTTGGTAGGATGGAGCGTTCTGAGTAGGCCGCCAGCTGCTGTACAGAGTTAAGACCGCATCTGCGAAGGCGAGTCATCAGTGGCGCGATTTGGGGGCTGATGACCTTTCTTCTGGTCGAGGTCTTGGGTGGGCTGCTGGACATCACGCAGGTGACCCTGCAGGGAGCAGCCCGCGGCAGTCTGGGTGTGTTTCTGTATCTGGAGGTGCTGGACGCTTCCTTAAGCTTCGACAGGGTGATCATCGCCTTTGCGCTGAGCCAGAACCTCTTTGTTGGCGCCATCGGGCTCGGGATCGGCACGATGTACGTCCGCTCGATGACCATCATGCTGGTCGAGAACAGCACCTTGTCTCAGTCCCCTTACCTCGAGCATGGCGCCTTCTAAGCCGTCATTGCGCTCTCGGTCGTCATGTTCGCTCAAGCGCTGGTGCACATTCCGGAGGTGAACACGGGTCTGTGCGGCGCCACGTTGATCGGCATGTCGCTCTGGTCCTCCATCCGCTGGAACCGCAGGAACGCGCTGCATGGATGAGGACCTCATCCTGCAGGGGCAGGGGCCGCATCATGTCGTCTCTGCCCGCCCTGCTTCACCCAGTAAGTACCGCTTGAGATGAGGCGCGAGAACCTGCGCGACATCCGTAGGGAAGCAGGCTTTCCTCCCCGTTCCCGCGCATGCATGACATAATTCTTGTCCACCGTTGCCGCAGGACTTGCCTCCATGGACACTGCCAGTGATCTGCATCTCTTTGCCCTGACGCCAGCGCACCTGCAGCAGCAGGCCCCCTCAGCAGCAAACAAGGTCTGCCATGATAGAGCCACCAACCAGTCCTTTCAGAGGAGCCAGATCATTGGGATGAGCAGGCAGGCCGTGATCCCGGTCAAGATGTTCAGCGGCAGCCCGATCCGGGTAAAGTCGGTAAACCTGTAGCCGCCGGGTGCATAAACCATGGTGTTCGTCTGACAAACGATCAAGGTTGCGAAGGCGAGCATCGCTGCGAACATGCCGCGACCACCAGGGGACGGGGTCCAGCCCGAGGTTCTGGCCAAGCGTGATCGCCAGAGGCGTCACGATCACGGCCACCGTATTGTTCGACAAAAGCTTGGTCAGGATCTGCGTCAGGAAGTAGAGCACGAACAACAGCGCCAAAGGCGGCAGATCCGAAAACCATGGGATCGGGGCATCCACAATCAGTTGCGCGGCCCCGGAGTTGTCCATCGCCGTGCCGACGATGAGCATGAAAAGGATCAGGATGAGGAGCGGCGCGCTGACACTCGCATGAGCCTCCTGCGGCTCCTCCGTGCAGGTCCCGAGCATCACCCATGCCCAGCATTGCCAGGATCTGGATCGACGCAACTTCGGATGCGGAAAGGGCAAAAATGGCTGCCAGCACGGCCAAGATCGGGCAGCTGGTTGTGGAATGGACTTTTTGTCCGCAGCCTCCAGCCTCATTCTCGGCGCTGGTGGCAAAAAACGGTGAAGAAGGATCATCCTGATCTCAGCGGCCTTGACCTTCCACTGAACCTTCATCCAGCCGCGACCGGAGCCGGTTGTTGATTTACGCCCTTCGGCGCGGGTTGGGCAATCGCGCGGCACGCGGAACCCTGATCGCGTGCAGCGGGTCGGGCGAT
>VGDE01000233.1 GCA_016869875.1 Alphaproteobacteria bacterium | reverse complement strand
TCCAGAATGTGGTTGAAGAGCAGCGCCTTGGCCGCAAAATATTCATCAAATCCCGCATGATAGTCCAGGTGATCCTGGCTGAAGTTGGTGAACGCCCCCGCCTGCACCCGCACCCCGTCCAGGCGACGCTGGTCAAGGCCGTGGCTGGACGCCTCCATTGCCGCATGCGTCACGCCGGCAGCGACGGCCTCGGCCAACACGCGGTGCAGCGTCAGGGGATCGGGCGTGGTATGGGCCAGCTTGGCGCTGTAGTCGCCCTCGACCCCCATCGTGCCCAGGCTGATCGCCTTGTGGCCCAGGGCCTGCCAGATCTGGCGGGTAAAGCTGGCCACGCTGGTCTTGCCGCTTGTGCCGGTGACCGCCACCACATGTTCGGGCTGGTCGCGAAACCACAAGGATGCGGCGCCTGCCAGTGCCGCACGCGGATCCTCGGCCACGACCACGGCGCCGTCCCACCCCGCCAGCACGTCCGCCGCGATTTCCGCACCCTGCCGGTCAGTCAACACGGCAGCGGCCTGCATTCGCAGCGCATACTGGATGAACTCGCCGCCATGCAGGGCCGAGCCCGGCAGCGCGGCAAACAGATGGCCCGGCTTGACCGTCCGGCTGTCGATCGACAGCCCCGTGATGACGGGGTCCCGCCCATCCCGCGCCCGCAGCCCCAGCTGCGACAGCGTCACCTCGTCCTTGCTCACAGTCCCACCCGTCATTGATTTGCGACGAGCTTTATCTCAGGCGCTTCGCCGGGTTCAACACGCGGCTCGAAGCGCGCCGCGATCGTCGGCAGCTTTTCGTCGATGACCGGCTCCAGCCCCAGAAGCGGGCCGACGCGACGGATCAGCTCGGCCGCGACGGGCACGGCGGTATGTCCGGCGGTGCGGCTTTCCGCGCCTGCGCCAATGGCGGCGGTCGGCTCGTCCAGCGCGACGATCAGGACGTATTTCGGATTGCTGGCCGGAAAGGTCGAGGCGAATGTCGCGATCACCTTGTTCTTGTAGTATCCGCCCGACGCGCGCGGCTTGTCGGCGGTTCCCGTCTTGCCCGCAACTTCGTAACCCGGAACATCGGCCGAACGCGCCGTGCCGCGGGTCACCACCTGGCGCAGCATGTCCACCGACATGGCGGCGGCACGGGGCGACAGGACCTGCTCGCCTTCGGGGCGCTGGCGGCCGTGGACCAGGGTCGGCGTCACGCGCTTGCCGCCATTGGCGATGGTGGCATAGGCCGCGGCCAGGTGCAGCGGGCTGGCGGCAAGCCCGTGACCAAAGCTGACGGTGGCTGCGGTGACGGCCGGCCAGCGCTGCGGCACCAGGGGCTGGCCGGTGGGCGCCTCGACCATCTCGATCGATGTCGGCACGAACAGCCCCAGCTTTTCCAGAAAGTCCTTCTGCCGCTCGACGCCGATCATCTGGGCGATGCGCACCGTCGCTACGTTCGACGACTTCACGATCACATCCGTGGCGCTCAGCTCGCGCCCATAGTTGTGAAAGTCGTTGATCAGGAACTTGCCGATCCGCATGGGCGCCTGGGCATTGATCCCGCTGGCGGGATTGATCAGCCCAAGGTCCAGCGCCTGCGCGACCGGAAAGATCTTGAAGGTCGATCCTAGTTCGTACTGGCCCTGCACGGCGCGATTGAACAGCGGGCTGTCGGACGGATCGCCCTTCAGCAGCGGGCGGGGCCGGTCGTTGGGGTCGAAGTCGGGCAGGCTGGCCATCGCCAGGATCTCGCCGGAGGCCACCTCCATCAGGATGCCCGTGGCGCCCTTGGCGTTCATCACGTTCATGCCCGAGGCCAGAACGTCCTCCATCGCCTGCTGCAGCGTCAGGTCGACGGACAGCGCCAGCGGCGCGCCCTCGTTCGAAGGATCGCGCAGCCAGGCGTCGAACGCCTTCTCGACCCCCGCCACGCCGATGACCTCGGCGCTGTTCACGCCCTCGTTCCCAAAGCCCGATCCCCCCAGGATGTGGCTGGCGATGTCGCCGTTGGGATAGATCCGCATCTCGCGCGGGCCGAACAAAAGGCCGGGCTCGCCCAGGTCATGGACGGCCTGCATCTGTTCGGGGCTGATCTTGCGCTTGATCCACATGAACTTGCGATCGCCCGTGAAATCGCGCGTCAGCCGTTCCACGTCCAGGTCCGGGAAGATACGTGCCAGCCCCTGCGCAGTCGCGACGGGATCGACCATCTGATGCGGATGGGCATACACCGAATGCGTCAGAAGGTTCGTCGCCAGCACCCGGCCGCGGCGGTCGGTGATGTCGGCGCGCTGCGACATGATCTGGCCGGACAGCACCTGCGCCTGCGGCTCGGACGGCTGGCTGGAGGCAAGGGCGCCCATCCGCACGCCGACGGTGGCAAAGGCCAGGACAAAGCAGCTGGCCATCAGGACCAGGCGACCCTCGGCCCGGCGGCGCGCACGGTCCTGGATCTCGGCGTGGCGGCGGCGGCGGTTCTCGGCCTCGATGTCGTCAGGGTCTTCGCCGCGGTCGCGGGCACGCAGGATTCGGGCCAGGGGGCGCAGAGGGGTGCGGATCATGGCTGCTGTTCCTCGGAGTTGACGGGTTCGAGTTCGAGTTCGGGCGGGGGCGGCGGCTTGGGATAGTCGATGTGGTCCAGATCGATGAACTGGCCCGCTTCGACCGGCACCAGCTGCAGCCGCTCAAAGTTCAGGTCGACCAGCTGGCGCAGCCGCTCGGGGCGGTTCAGATAGGCCCATTCCGCGCGCAGCACGCCCAACTCCTCGCGCAGGCCGGCGATCTCGCGCCGGACCTGGGACATCTCGCCCATGGAGGCCTGGGTGGCATAGTTCTCGCGATAGGCCCAGAAGGCCAGGGCCATCACGACCAGCACGCAGGCGAGGTAGGCGATCGAGCGCATCACGCACCCCCTTTGGCGGGCAGGCGCGGCATCGCCAGCGCGGCGGCATCGACATGCCCTGCGGGCGCATCGGTGCGGACCCCGACCCGCAACAGCGCGGAACGCGCGCGCGGGTTCACATCCAGTTCGTCCGGATCGGGTCCTACAGCGCGGCGGAAGGGCAGCCGAAAGGCCGGCACCACCGTTTCCTGCACCGGGGCATAGCGGTTGCCCCCGCCCCCGGCATCCGCGCGCGCCTGCATGAAGCGCTTGACGATCCGGTCCTCCAGCGAATGAAAGCTGACCACGGCCAGCTGGCCGCCAGGCTTCAGCGCCCGTTCTGCGGCGGAAAGGCCCGCCACGAGCTGGCCGAACTCATCGTTCACCCAGATGCGGATCGCCTGAAAGCTGCGGGTTGCGGGGTGGCTTTGCCCGGGCTTTGGACGCGGCAGGCAGCCGGCCACGATCTCGGCCAGTTCGGCGGTGCGCGACAGGGGACGGGCCGCAACGATAGCCCGCGCGATGCGGCGGGCGGCGCGCTCTTCGCCGTAATGGTAAAGGACATCCGCAATCACTGCCTCGTCGGCCGTGTTCAGCAGGTCGGCGGCCGATGGCACGTCCCCGCCCATCCGCATGTCCAGCGGCCCGTCGCGAAGAAAGGAAAAGCCGCGTTCGGCCTGGTCCAGCTGCATCGAGCTGACACCCAGGTCCAGCACCACGCCGTCCAGCGGCTGCCCCGCCAGCCGGTCCATGTCCGAGAAGGTGCCCTCGACCAGCCGCAGCCGGTCGCCATAGCCGCCACACCAGGTCTGTGCCATCCGGAAGACTGACGGATCGCGGTCCACCCCGATCACCCTGTCCGCACCTGCCTCCAGCAGGCCGCGCGCATAGCCACCCGCCCCGAAGGTGCCGTCCAGCCAGGTGCCGCGGACAGGGGCCACGGCCCGCAGCAGCGGCGCCAGCAGAACGGGGATGTGAGGATCGGCCATCGTCTCAGCCCTCGCCCGGCGTGTGCAGGAAGGCGCGCGGATCGAACTCCGGTCCTTTGCTGGCGGCGAAATCCTCCAGTGCCTCGACATCCTTTGGCCGGGAATCGGGGTGATAGACCTGGATGTAGTCGCCACGCGATTCAAAGATCGTTTCGGTCCCCTCAACAAAGCCCAGCTTGTCGCGCAGCTTGGCGGGCAGGACCAGGCGGCCCTCGCGGTCGATCTCGAGATCGGTGGATTGGCCGTTCATCAGCAGCTCCAGCCAGCGGCGCTCCTGGCTGCCGCGGGTCAGGCGGTCGATCTGCTCGTCGATCTCTTCGATGGCGTCGATGGTGTAAAGTTCAAGCCAGTTCCACCAGTCGGGACCGTAGACGGCAACCAGCTGCGTGCGGCCCGTATTGGCACCGGCAAAGGAGGGGTCGCCGGCATCGAACACGCGCCGAAGCCGTGCGGGGATCGACATCCGACCCTTGCCATCGACCTTGACGGTTTCGGTGCCTCTGAACTTCCGCGCCACCTTGCGCCCGCCCTCACTGCCTGCTCCTTCGACCAGCCGAAAGAGAAAGGGCGGATCGGGCCGCTGCCACTGCCCGATCCGCCGCCCTCGTTCCCGATTTACCCGGGCCCCTTTGCGGGGTTGGTTGCCGGCCCTGCTGCGCGCCACCTGGGGGAGGTGTTTCCCGCACAGGCGGGCCGGCTATGTTGGAAAACGGATGCCTGTATGAAGTCTGCTTCGCCTTCGCGGGGTCTTTTCGCCCCTTTTGCTGCCCGTTTTCGTGATCTGGTTGTGACATGGGAATTCACGGGAAGCAACGGAATTCTGTTCCCAAAGCTGCCAGCCCGCCGAGGCAGGTCCCACCTTTCGTGATCACGAATCAAGCAACCCCCGATTGAAAACGCAAGTCTTAGTGGCGTTGCTCCAAGGCCACGCCACATCTAGAAGACGCTTATAGAACAAGATTTTCGAGGCGCTGCGGCAGGAATTCAACAGTTCGGGCCCCTGCAAGGCACTTCTTGCAGCTATCCCCAAGATAAAACGGTAGATGCTCACGGAACATCACGGCTCCGTGAGCATCTGTTTATCCCGGTCCCGGATATTCCCGGGCGTCCCACGGATTCCCGTGACGATGCCCGTTCAGGCGATGCCGCCCTGAATGAGTCGGTCGGCCAGCTTTGCGTAGGCTTGCGCCATCGCGCCCTCGCCCAAGGCCACGGGACGTCCCGAATCGCCGGCCAGTCGCACTTCCAGCTCCAGCGGCAGCTCCCCAAGGAAGGGCAGCCCCAACGTGGCAGCCTCGCTTGCCACTCCGCCATGACCAAACAGATGCGCCTCGTGCCCGCAGTTCGGACAAACATAG
>VGDE01000232.1 GCA_016869875.1 Alphaproteobacteria bacterium | reverse complement strand
CGTTGATGTAGTCCAGCGCCGTGATGCGATAGGCCATCACCTCGACCCCCAGCCGTTCCGTCAGCTCCCGCCGCATCTTGGCGGGATCGGACAAGGCGTCATGGTCGATCTTGTCCAGCGTGATGCGCACTCCGTCCGACGATCGCAGCAGCGCGGGATGATCGAACAGATAGGCCCCCAGCAGAACCAGTCCGGTGACCGCCAGCACCAGCGCATAATCAGTGCCAGGAATGGCACAGATCACCGCCAGCGACACCGAGCCGAAGAAATAGGTGATCTCGGTCTTGGAAATCTGTTCGGACCGCAGGGTGAAAAGGGCCAGGATCGCGAAAAGGCCAAAGCCCGTGGCCACGCCGAATTCAACCGAGGACAGGATCGACAGAACGCCAAAGGCAAAGATGTTGAACAGCGCGGCGGCGGTCACAAGCTCCTTGTCCCGATAGCGGCGGTAGTAGAGGCCAAAGACCAGCAGGACCATCGCCGTCGTGTTGATGGCAAAGCGGACGGGAACCTGTCCATTCAGGATCGTGTCGATCATGGCGCACCTTCTTGTGTGTTGTTCTCAGGCAGGGTGCAGGTGGAACGCAGAAGATGCGAAAGATTTTCCATCGAATGTGACGAAATTATGAAGGATTTCACCGCACAGTTGCCGGTGACCCTGACTCGCCTCCCTGGAGCGGACGGATCGAACGCCGGAGCGGGCGGCACGTGCTTCCGGTTCTGCCAGATCCAGCTTCGACAGCAGTAAGTTCCCGATATTGCGGCACAACAAGGGCAGCGGACGGAACTGTGGCGTCCGGAACTGTGTCAGTTCTGACGCAAGGCCTCCAGCGGAGAGGCGCGCGAGGCCTTGAAGGCCGGATAGATGCCGAAGACCAGCCCGACCAGCGTCGAGAACAGGAAGGCCAGCAGCATCGGCTCGGCCGTCAGTTCGGCTCTCAAGTCAAAGCGCGCCTCGGCGATCCAGGCAGCGGCCATTCCTGCCCCGGCGCCAGCCAGGCCGCCGGCCACCGACAGGATCACGGCCTCGCCCAGGAACTGCGCCAAGATGGCCCTTGGCCGCGCGCCAAGCGCCATGCGGATGCCGATCTCGCGCGTGCGCTCGATCACCGAAACCAGCATGATGTTCATGATGCCAATTCCGCCCACCACCAGCGAGATAGAGGCGATCGCCGCCAGAAGCCGGGTCATCGCGGCCGAGGATTCCTGCTGCAGGCTCAGCATCTCGGCCAGGTTGCTGACGCGGAAATCGTCGCCCTGTCCCGCGCTCAGGCCGTGGCGGACGCGCAGGATGTCGCGGACCTCGGCAATGCCTTCGTCAATGCGGTCGCTGTTGGCCAGCTTGACCGTGATCATGTTGACCGCGCTGGAATGCACTGCCTGACGGCCGATGATCTGTTCGCGCGCGGTGGTCAGCGGCACCAGAACCAGGTCGTCCTCGTCCGCGCCGTCCATCGACTGTCCCTTGGAGGCCAGGACTCCGATCACCTCCATCGCCACCTGGTTGATCCGAAGCGTGGCGCCGACCGGGTCCATGTCGGGAAACAGGGCATCGGCCACGGTTTCCCCGATCATCGCCACCCGGGCCGAACCTTCCACATCCTCGTCGATGATCCCCCGGCCCGAGGCCAACTGCCAGTTGCGCGCCGCGAAATAATCCTCGTTCACGCCCTGCAGCGTGCTGGAAGCCCCGCCCGCCGGCGAGGCCAGCTGCGCCACGCTGGCGACGGTGGGCGCGACCGCGACGATGGCGTAACCCTCCTCGCGCAGCGTGATCGCATCCTCGTCCGTCAGCACACCACGCCCCGGACCGCCTGCCGCTGGCCGCGCCGACAGGGGTGCGCCCGGCAGGATCAGGACAAGGTTGGTGCCCGTCCGCTCGATGTCTTCGCGGATGCTGGCCTGCGTTCCCGCGCCGATGGCCACCAGCAGCACGACCGAAGCCACGCCGATGATCACGCCAAGGGTCGTCAGGGCCGCCCGCAGCCGGTTCGCGCCAAGCGAGCGCAGCGCGGAGCGCGCGATATCGGCCGCCTTCATGCCATAGCCGTCGCGCCATGGCCGTCCGCGGGCATGGGCGCGTCCTCTACCGGAGGGAAACCGGCAGGCACGACCCGCCCGTCCCGCAGGTGGATGCAGCGGTCCAACTGTGCCGCAATCGCCGGATCATGCGTCACCACGACCAGCGCCGTGCCACGCGCGTTCACCTGACGCAGCAACGACAGGATCTCCCGCCCGGTGGCGGTGTCCAGCGCCCCCGTCGGCTCGTCCGCCAGGATCAGGCGGGGACGGTTGACCAGCGCCCGCGCAATCGCCACGCGCTGCTGCTGGCCCCCCGACAGCTGCGAAGGCAGGTGGTCCATCCGGTCGGCCAGACCCACGGCCGCCAGCATGTCGCGCGCCGCCTGCCGGCGCTGCCGGACCGGCATCCGGGCATAGAGCAGCGGCAGTTCCACGTTCTCGAGCGCAGTCAGCCGGGGCAGCAGGTTGAAGCTTTGGAAGACAAAGCCCAGGAAACGGCCGCGCAGGTCGGCCAAGGCAGCCGGCAACAGCTGCGACACATCCTGTCCGGCCAGCAGATAGCTGCCACTTGTTGCAGGTTCCAGGCAACCCATGATCCCCAGCAGTGTGGATTTGCCTGACCCCGACGGGCCCATGATCGCGACGGCCTCGCCCTCGGCCACGGCCAGGTCGACGCCGCGCAGGGCATCGACACGGGTGCCGCCCTGGTCATAGCTGCGGCAGATGCCCGTCAGGGACAGCACGTTCATTGCAGAAAGCCAAGCAGCCCCGACCGCGCGACATCCGGCGCCGTGCGGCGCATGTCGGCGAGTCCGGTGATGACCTGCGCCCCTTCGGCAAGGTCGCCGCCACGGATCTGGGAATAGCCGCCGTCGCTGATGCCGGGCTCGACCGGCACCGCAGCGGGCGCCCCGTCCCGCAAGACGTAAAGCATGGGCGAACCCTGCCTGCTTTCTCCCGGCGGGCGAAAGCGCAGGGCGGCGGACGGAACGGCCAGCACAGGTTCGGTCTGGGCCGTGATGATGCTGGAGGTTGCCGTCATGCCGGGCAGCAGCAGCAGGTCGGGATTCGGCGCGCTGGCCACGACGGTATAAGCCACCACGTTCTGCATCGATTGCGGCTGGACCCGGATCTGCAGGACCTCGCCCGCAAAGCGGCGGTCGGGATAAGCGTCCACGCTGAATTCAAAGGGCTGCCCCAGGCGGATGCGGCCGATATCCGCTTCGCTGACGGTTGCCATGACCTGCATCTCGCGCTGGTCCTGCGCGATCGTGAACAGGACCGGTGCCTGGAGGCTGACGGCCACGCTTTGTCCGGTTTCGACGCTGCGAACGGTGACGCTTCCATCAACGGGCGCGCGGATGACGGTGCGGTCCAGTTCCGCGGTCGCCTGCCGCAGCGCGGCGTCCCGCTGTCGGACCGCGCCCTTCAGCGTGTCCAGCTGCGCCTCGGCGGCGCGCAGCGACGACTGACCGGAATGAACGGCGGCCTCGCGCGAACTGACGCTGGCCAAGGCTCCGCGCAGTTGCGCCTCGGCCGTGGCCAGGACGGTTTCGGCCTTCTGGCGGTCTGCGCCGCTGGCCGCAGTGCCAAGTGCCCGCTTGCGGTCCAGTTCGGCCCGCGCATCGCCCACAAGGGCCCGCGCCTGGTCCACCGTGGCCGCGGCGGCATCGCGGTCGAATTCCAGCGACACCAGATCGGTCTGCATGCGCTGGATCGTCGACTCTTGCGCATGAACACTGGCACGGGCGATGTCCAGTTCGGCCTCGGCCATGTCGACGGCGATCTCGAAGGACAGCGGGTCGATCAGCGCCAGCGGATCCCCCTTTTTCACGAGGTCGTTGAAGTCCGCATAGATCTCCTTGACCTGCCCCGAGGTCTGGGAGCTGACGGAAACCAGCGCGACGGGCTGGATTGTGCCGGTCGCGGGAACCCTCTCGATCATGACGCGCCGGTCGGCCGCAGTCAGACGATAGGTTTCGGAGTGGGTCGCGCTGCCGGACGCCTGATCGGGATCGGCAGACTGACCGTCCAGGGGCACGACAAGGGCAGTGCCTGCCGCCAGCAGGCCCAGAACGGAAACAAGTTTGAGCATGGGAAGCCGGCCGTTCATCATGGGGTGCCTGCCGGGTCGGACCCCGCAGGCACCGGTGTCACGCCGAACGGGTCAGCAGGGGGTCAGGTTCGGGCCGCACACCTTCAGCGCGGTCTTGTCGGTCGTGCTGGAACCCGCGTCCGTCTGGACCGGCTCGCCCATGATGGTGACCGAATGGTCCAGGTTCACCTTGCCCTGCGGGTTCAAGGCGGTGCAGATCGTGTTGATCGTGGTGAAGGTCGGCGCCACGGTCGTCGTGGTATAGGTGTCGAGGAAAGTGTTGTTCCCCGCAACGCGCGTCTGATCGTAGGAATTCGAGCTGACCTCGCCACCCGAGGTGACCGTCTGCTGTTCGGTCAACCAGCTCCACTTGACGTTCGGCAGCTCGCCGCAGACGTCGGACCCTGCAACCACGGCAGCCTGTGCACCCGTAACGGACATCATCGACAGGGCAAGGGTAAGGGCGATCGGACGAAGTTTCATAACATGTCTCCAACTAAAATTTTACGCAACAAAACGACAGATATCGTTAAAATCTTCACGGTCCAGTGATTTGTTCGAAGTGAGTTAAGATTGTCTCGAGACCGTGTCAGGTGGGTCGCGAAACCCCGGTGCTGCAATGGCGGTCCCTCAACGGTCGGCTCCGTCGCGGAGTGGGCTGCATAGGGGAACGGGAACGTCATGGCCTGCCAGACGGACCTCTCGCGCAGCGGACAGAAGGGTCAGGTCCTTGCATCAGCACCACCGCGCGTCCTTTTCCGACGGTTCATAATTTGCAGTCCACCGTCCCCACCCGTGAACCGCCGCGACGTTTGCAGCGTTCAGCATCAAGATCGGAGGTTCGCCATGGCATCACGCGCCGTCTGGAAGGGGCAGCTGCGCCTGTCCCTTGTCGCCATCCCTGTCGAGCTGCATCCGGCCACCAGTTCCGGGCCGCGCATCTCGTTCCGGCAGATCCATGGGCCTTCGGGCAAGCCGGTCCGTTATGAAAAGACGGTGGCCGGTGTCGGCCCAATCAAGAGCGACGACATCCTGAAGGGTTACGAGGTGGCCGAAGGCGACTATCTGCTGCTGGACCCCGAGGAGATCGAGTCGATCCG
>VGDE01000231.1 GCA_016869875.1 Alphaproteobacteria bacterium | reverse complement strand
GCGGCTTCGAACCACGCATTGAAATCCTCACGATTCGGCGGTTCTTCCGGCAGCCATCGAAATCGATCTTCCGCACCTCGCGCCGAGGCCGCTTGAAAGAGCGTTTCGGCATGGCCCAGTCCCAACGGTTCGAGCCGCACATACCGCCCTTCCATCTGCTCCCGCACAAGCCCAGGGCGTGCAGTCCAATTTGCGAGATCCATCACCATGGGCGTTCCTTTCTTGGTTGGTACGGGGCGGATGCATGTTTGGAGTCCAAATCGCATGTTGCCCGTTCACAGGACACCGAGAACGCCGCGCCGCCTTTAGCGCTGATATCTGATGAAAGGGGTTAGCTTGGCAACGCGATCGTAAAGCTGTCGCGCCGGCATGTTGAAGTCCTGCGTTAGCCAGTAAACCAAGGGCGTCCCGTTGGCGTCCGCTGCGGCGTAGACCGCCTCAATCAGTGCGCGTCCCGCCCCGGTGCCACGGGCTTCGGGAGCCACATAAAGGTCCTGAAGATAACAGACCTCCTCGATACGCCAATTGTGCGGATGAAATATGGCATGAACAAGCCCGACGAGCCGCCCGTCACGCTCTGCGACCAGGGCGGTTTGAGCGGGCACGGCAGGGTCCGTCAACCTGCTAAACGTGTCTGACGTCAGCGCCCATGGAACAGATTAGGCCGATTGCGTGACGGAGGGTTTCTGGCTCATCGTAGCCTTCATGGAGCGAAGATGAGCAAGAAACCCGTGACAACAAAGGACGGTGCCGAGCGGGTCGTCAAAGACATCCGCCGGGCGACGCGCAAGATCCACAACGCCGAAGAGAAGATCAGGATTGTCCTGGCTGGCCTGCGCGGTGAGGACAGCATTGCCGAGCTGTGCCGTCGCGAAGGGATCGCCCAAAGCCTGTATTACAGCTGGTCGAAGGAATTCCTCGGTGAGGCGTGAGCCGCCACCGGTCCAAGGCCATGCCGAACGGCAAGAAGCGCCTGGCAGGCGACACTGCCCGACAGGTATGAGGAGGATCAGAAAGCAGTCCGGGGGACTGTTTTCCCAACGATTGCAGTGCCGAGGTCAAGGATCTGCGCGCGGAGTCGCTGGCCCTCAAGGAGGTTGTGGCGGACCTCACTCTCGAGAACCGCCTGCTCAAAAAAACATGACCGGGGCTGGGGGCGAGCGCGAATGAGATACCCTGCCTCTGAGAAGCTCGAGATCATCCGCATCGTCGAGCAATCCCACCTGCCGGTCCGCAGGACACTGGCGCAGATCGAGGTGCCGCCGACCACCTTCTACCGGTGGTATGATCGATACGTCAAACACGGCCCGGAGGGGCTGGAAGACCGCCCGTCTCGGCCGTCCAGGGTCTGGAACCGCATCCCCGATGCTGTGCGTGATCGGCTCGTGGAACTGGCGCTCCACGAGCCAAACCTTTCGCCGCGGGAGTTGGCCGTTCGCTTCACGGACACCGAAAAGTATTTCGTATCAGAAGCCTCTGTCTATCGGCTGCTCAAGTCCTATGACCTGATCACCAGCCCAGCTTATGTGGTGGTCAAAGCTGCCGACGAGTTCAGGGACAAGACCACCCGGCCAAACCAGATGTGGCAAACCGACTTCACCTATCTCAAGGTGACAGGCTGGGGATGGTTCTACCTGTCCACCGTGCTGGATGACTTCTCGCGGCTCACATTGTGGCCTGGAAGCTGTGCACCAGCATGGCGGCGGACGATGTCAGCGCGACGCTCGACATCGCCCTTGCTGCATCAGGATGTGACAGTGTCGCCGTGCTGCACAAGCCGCGGCTGCTGAGCGACAACGGTCCCTGCACCATCGCGGGTGACTTGGCCAAATACCTAGAAGAAAATGGTATGGCCCATGTCCGTGGCGCCCCCAATCATCCCCAGACGCAGGGCAGGATCGAGCGCTGGCACCAGACCCTCAAGAACCGCATCCTTTTGGAAAACTATTACCTGCAGGGCGAGCTCGAGGCAGCCATTGCCGCCTTTGTCGAGCATTACAACAACCACCGCTATCACGAGAGCCTCGGGAACCTCACGCCAGCTGACGTCTACTTCGGCCGCGGTCCGGCCATCCTGGCAGAAAGGGAGAAGATCAAGAAACTGACCATCCAGAACCGGCGCTTGAACCATCAGCGTCAGGCAGCATAACCTCAACCCACAGAGCCAAGACCCTCCAGACCAAAATCAGGCCGCCTGTTCCAAATCATTCGACGACGGACACATGGCATGGATGTAGTCCCGGCCATGCTGGCTCTCGACAGGCAGTGTGTGCGGGGTCTCGTCGATGATGTTCGGGTTGTCGCCTGCCCGCTTCATGAAGTGGGTCGCAATCGCGTGCCCGAGACCGCGAGATCCGAAGTGGACACCGACCCAGACGCTGTCCTCCTCATCCGCGAAGACGTCCACGTAGTGGTTGCCGGACCCGATCGTCCCGAGTTGCTCCTTCGCCTTTTTCTTCAGGTCCGGGTTGGACCTGAAGAACTTGACCTCCTGCCAGGCGGGATCCTCGAACAGCTCGTGCTTGATGGGGGTCGGGTTCTTGCGGCCAATGCCGAAGGAAAGGTTGCTGAAGATCGTGTCCGCCAGCTCTGGCAGCCGATCCTTGATGGCGGCGGCCTTCAGGTCGGTCTTCACCGCCTTGTTGCCGCAGGCGATGTCGAACCCGACCCCTGCGGGTGGGATCCGGTCCTTGTAAACGGCCACGCCGCCGACAGGCATTCCGTAGCCCTTGTGGTTGTCCGCCATGAGCAGCATCGCTTCCGCCTCGGCCGCACAGCGTTCTGCCTGCTCCACGGCTCCTTTCTCTGCTTCCCCGAATATCGTCAGGTTCATGTGTTGCTTCTCGCGCTGTGGGAGACGTCTCTGGCAGGGCCTTGCCGGATCATAACCCGCAGCACCAGCTTTGTTTCCGCTGACCGCCGACGAACACGAGGGCGGCCCCCGATGATGTCGCAGCGCCAGGTAAACTGGGCTCTGCCATGCCCGCCGGCATCGGCATGGGCAGAAGGGAACATGCTTGGAGCAACAAGGTTATGGGTTGAAACCCAGATCCGGGTGCCCGCCGCGTCGCCGCGGAAGAACGAACATCGACCATCAACACGAGGGGAACTCCATGCCTGCCACAACAATGGAAACCCGTGCACCGGTGACACGTGCCTATGTCCTCCATCCAGACATAAAGTCCGATCAACACCGTCGGGACGCGGATCCGGCACTCGAGGAAGCGGTGGCGCTGGCTGCGGCGTTGCCCGAGCTGGAGGTCGTCGGTGCGGAGGTTGTCCGCCTGCCACGCATCCACCCGGGCATGCTGTTCGGTTCAGGGAAAATCGAGGAGCTGGGACAGCGGATGAAGGAGGCCGAGGTTGAGTTGGTTTTGATCGACGGCCATGTGGGCCCGGTACAGCAGCGCAATCTTGAAAAAGAGTGGCAGGTTAAGCTGCTGGACCGAACTGGCCTGATCCTCGAGATATTCGCTGACCGTGCCCGGACGCGTGAAGGGGCCTTGCAGGTGGAGATGGCTGCTCTTTCCTATCAACGCACGCGGCTTGTGCGGGCCTGGACCCACCTGGAACGGCAGCGAGGGGGGCTGGGCTTCGTTGGTGGTCCTGGCGAGACGCAGATCGAAGCGGACCGCCGTGCGATCGACGAGCAACTGGTCCGGCTGAGAAAACAGCTCGACAAGGTCGGGCGCACCCGCGCACTTCATCGTGCCTCGCGGGCAAAGGTGCCGTTTCCGGTTGTGGCGCTTGTGGGGTACACGAACGCTGGCAAGTCTACGCTGTTCAACCGGCTGACGGGTGCCGAGGTGATGGCCGAGGACATGCTTTTTGCGACCCTTGACCCCACCATGCGGCGGGTAGATTTGCCCTCGGGCGATCCGGTGATCCTCTCGGATACCGTGGGCTTCATCAGCGCGCTGCCGACCGAACTCATTGCCGCCTTTCGGGCGACGCTGGAGGAAGTGCTTGACGCGGACCTGATCGTGCATGTGCGTGATGTCAGTCACCCGCAATCGGCTGAGCAGGCGCAGGATGTGATCGATATACTCGCCAGCCTCGGCGTCGCGGACAAGGTGCCCGTCATCGAGGTTTGGAACAAGATCGACCTGGTGGAGGGTGAGGAGCGCCAGGCAATCGAGGTCCAGGCAGCTCGGCTGGACAATGTTTTCGCAATCTCGGCGGAAACAGGCGATGGTCTTGGGGAGCTTGTCAAGGCGGTGAGCGAGTTGATGCGGGAGCCTGTGACCGAAGAAGGATTGTTCCTGACGTTCAGTGAGGGCCGGAAGCGCGCATGGCTTTTCGCCGAAGGGGTGGTGCATGACGACGTGCAGACCGAAGACGGCTACTGCCTGACAGTGTGCTGGACGCCTCTGCAGCGAAAGCGGTTCAAGGATCTTTAAGTGCTGGCAGCACCTGGCTCGGCGGCGGCTTCGTTGGCTGAGGCATAACCCCTACAAGCTGACCAGGCGCGCCCGCAGTTGATCCAGCTCTTGCAGAAGATGGTGATCACCGGCATGACACAGAACCCCATGCCCCTGCGGCGTGTCGCCGTCGCAGGACCGACCTCCGCCATCCCGGTGCTGAGGTGTCCTCCTGTCACCGCTCCATTGACGTGGAGGCCTGTCGTTCAGAGGTACGCCAACGTACCCAGAGGTTTCCGCCCGCTGCGTTTGTTCATGCTGCAGTGCGGAGCAAACGGCCACAGCACAGGTTGAAGCGCGTTTCGTCGGCCCGTGCTGATGTTGCCCTCATCTCGTCAGGAGACTCTCCATGTCCACATCTACTTACCGCCCGGTCGTCGTCATCACCGGCGCGTCGAGCGGCATTGGTCGCGCCACGGCGCTCGCCTTTGCAAGAAAAGGTGCCCGCCTGGTTCTCGCAGCCAGGCGGCAGGAGGAGCTCGAGCAGGCGGCCGCGGCGTGCCGGGATCTCGGGGCCGAAGCGGTCGCGCAGCAGGCCGACGTGGGGGAAGAAGCGCAGGTGGAGCTGCTGGCGCGGCTTGCGGTTGAACGGTTCGGCCGGATCGACGTGTGGTTCAACAACGCCGGGATCGACGCCTTCGGCAGCTTTGCCAAGTTTCCAAGAGCGCATGATCCACGCGTGAGGCCTGCAACGGGAGCGGCTTTGAAAAGAAGCCGCCCGTTCTGAACCGGAAAGAGCACAGCATAGCTCCCTATCCAAGCTAATCCGTACCTGGAATGGTAACTGCAAGACTGGAAGCCGCCCGGATG
>VGDE01000230.1 GCA_016869875.1 Alphaproteobacteria bacterium | reverse complement strand
GCTGAAGCCCTGCCTCACGCCGGTCCTGAGCCCGCAAGGCAACGGGATCTGCGAGGCGGTCGTGAAGACCCTGGCGCCCGACGACATCCGGGCGATGCCGCTGCCCGGCGCACAGGCCGTTCCCGGATTGACCGGGGGCCGGATCGGGGACGACACCGACGCCACCCGCACCCGGGGCTGAAGATGCGCGCGCCCCGCAAGGGCCGCGCCGCTGACACCGCAACCGCCGGAGTGGCCGGTGAAACAGGGGCAGGACCAAAAAGGGTGGCGCTCGGCCTCAACAAGACGGCACCGATGGGACTGGCCAAGATCAAGCAAGTGCAACTCCGGGATGACTTGACCCGCTGACCAGCGCCAACCCGGAACTGGAGCCTTGGGAAACACTTCTGACAAGGCAGTTGCTGGTCTGTCGCCAGCCTGCCGTGAAGGACCCGGCTAAAGCACGGACCCTTGGCCGAAACCCATCCTTGCCTCATCGGCATTCACTGTCTCTGCCGCGACAGCCCGATCCAGGCTGCCATCGAAATCGACAAGACCGGATGGTCGTGTTCTGAGCAATGGTGTTCGTGGTCTCATTCCCCGATCTCGGCGTGCAGGTGTCTGGCTTGCTCTTCATGGTTCACCGGGGCCTTGCGGTTGCTGCGCTCGAAAACACCGGATGCCCCTTAAGCAGCGCCCGCTTCCAAGCGCCAGAAGACAGCAAACGGCGTGGGTGCAAGGCGGAGGAAGTTGCCCCGGAGATCAGTCACCATAAGAAGCAAGCAGAAGGAGCAGGTGGCGATCATCGATCAGCGGCTTTTCTGGCCGCGGACCCGCGAACGCGCATTCGCAATGACGCCGGGTCTGCATGGTTGCAGCGGCCACGATCGACCGGCTGAGGGATTTCCCACGCGCTGCGGCATAGGCAATCGAACTTCAGCCGTGCGCCTGAACATCTCATGGGAAAGGTTCCCTCAGCGGCCGGTAATGCCCTCCAGCGCGGGCAGGGGAAATGCCTGAGTGACCAGTTCCGGCTTGCGCCGCTCGTAGAACGCGTTGCCGCCGCTTGTCAGGACGTAATGCATGTTGTTGTAGTTCGCGCGATAGCGTGCCGTATGGAAGAACTGAGCGTTGCCGATCAGCGGGTGACGCTCTCCCTGCAGGACCGACATCGCTGCATTCCGGATCAAAGGCGCGGAGCGCATGTCCATCTTGCGCGTCATGACCCCGCGGGCGAACTGGTTCTTCTGACCGACCACTCCGCATATGGTGTCGGGATATTGGCGCGAGGCAACGCGGTTCATCACGACACTTCCGACGGCAACCATGCCGTCTCGGCTGGAGCGGTTGGACTCGAAATACATGGCGCGCTCCATGCATTCGAGCTCTGATTTGCCGCTGAACATCCCGCACCCTGACAGTGCCGCCAATGCAAGCACCGCAGGAACGAGGCTTCGGGCAATGCTTCGACGTTTCATAGCAACTTCCTTATCAGACCCGTCCTGATGCATGACTGTTTTCCTGGCCCCGGCCAGGAACAGGGACGTGTTTCGGCGGCACTAGCACGGGCAAGCCCCCTTGTCGCGCAGAACTCGGAAATCCTGCGGCGTTCCACTCGATCCATCGCGAACTATGGCGAGGGAATCGGGGCACGGCCAAGGCAACTGCGGGGAAATGGGCTCATGTCCGGGCGCTTTGTCCACCGGTGTTCAGAAGAAAAACCCTGGCCTCCCGGCAGCGCGATCATTGGTCCAGACAGTGCTGCGGCGCATCATGTCCTCAAGAAAACCGGGCGCCGGAGACCAAGGGTCGTACGCCATCAGAAATCCTGGGCCAGCTCCTCAAGTGCGGCGATGCCCGAGGGTTCAGCCTCCCGCTGCATCAGGATGGATCGTGGCAGGTTGGGCCACTCCCTGTCCAGCGGGACCAGCCGTTCATCTGTCCGTTCCTGACCTGCATGGCCATGAACGCGGTTCACGACCAGCGCGCCAAGCGCAATCCCGCCGGCGCCAAGGGCGCGCCCCAAGGTGAGGGTTTCCTGAACGGGCATTCGTTCGGGCGTGGTGACAGCGACGAAAACCGCACGATCCGCATCCGTGATATGGTCGCGCAGGCCCGCCAGCCGCATCCTTCGGCGCATCAGGGTTGCCCTGATGGCGTCGGCCCGCGGATCATTGGAAGAGGCACCCCCCGTTGCCAGATCACGGGCGCGGGCGGAAAAGCGGTCCGCCTCTGCGCGGTTGGCGATCATGCCGTCGGTCCAGGCCGTCATCATCTCGGGCAGGGCAAGAAGGGTCAGCGTGTGCCCGGTGGGCGCGGTGTCCAGGATCAGGTGATCATGGTCGCGGCCGATCCCGGCCGCGAGATCCGCGATCCGATCCAGCAGCGCAGCCTCGGCCATGCCGGGTGCATGTCTTGCGCGCTCCAGATGGCGGTCGATCTCGGCCCGGCCGCCGCGGGGCATGACCTGGTGCAGGAAGCCGCCGATCTCGGACAGGTGAGCAGTGACGCTGGCTTCGGGATCAAGCTCGATCGCGGTCAGGTTGGGGATGATGGCTACGGGGTGCGGCCCGACCTCGCGTTCGAACAGATGGCCCAGATTATGGGCCGGATCTGTCGAAACCAGGCAGACGCGGCGGCCTCGTCGGGCCAGTGCAGCCGCCGCACTGGCCGAGACGGTCGTCTTGCCCACGCCTCCCTTGCCGCCAAAAAAGATCAGGCCGCGCCCTGAAAGCAGGTTCAGCAGCATCGGATATGATCCAGCGGGGAATGCTCCATCCCCATGCGCTGATGCCAGGCGTGGAAGTCGTCCCAGACAAGCGGCATCAGTTCCAGCGTATATGGAGCGGCAGGGTTCGGAACGCCCAACGCCTCGGACAGGACCAGCAGGCGGAACAGGTCGTCGCGTTCGCGCGCCTCGCGCGCCAGGGTCTGGCGATAAGGTGCGCGGTAATACTCTGCCAGGCCCTCGCCGATGGCGCGCAACCGGCGCGCCATCATGGCTCTCAGATCCTCGGTCATTCGGCGGGCGGCATGCTGCGGCTGCTCAGCAGAGAGAAGCCGGTGCTGCGCAAGGCAGTGACCGCCGCGATGCCGACCATGATCCCGGCGCCCAGAATGAACAGCGCCATGATGGCGAGTGTCCAGTTGGCTGCGCCGATGAACGTCCCGATCTGGAGCAGCAGCGCGTAAAGCGCCATGCTCAGCACGAGAACAAGGGGAACCAGCGTATAGATCACGGGCCGGCCGAGCCGCGCCAGGATGACCGTGACCATCAACAGCGTCAGAGAGGCCAGAAGCTGGTTCGAGGTCCCGAACAACGGCCAGATGACCATGCCGCCGCTTCCGTCCGAGGCGGCCCCGAACGAGATCGCCAGACAGAACGCCAGGGCGATCAGGGTGGCGACGGTGCCGTTCTGCAGCGGGGTGATGTTGGTGATGCTTCCCGCCTCCTGGATGACATAGCGCTGCAGGCGCACCCCGGTGTCCATCGTGGTCCCCGCGAACAATGCGGCTGTCACGGTCAGGATCGTGGCCGCCAGTCCCGCCGAAACCCCAAGCCCGTTCGACACGATATTGGCGCCCCCGGTGACAAAGGCCCCGACGCTGCCGGCGCCGAAGTTGGTATAGACCGCCTGCCAGTCGGCAAATGTCGCAAAGCCCGCCGTGGCGCAAATGATCGCGGCCAGTGCCAGCATCCCCTCGCCAACCGCACCGCCATAGCCGACCAGCCGGGCATCGGTTTCCCGGTCAAGCTGCTTGGAGCTGGTTCCGGAGGACACCAGTCCATGAAAGCCCGAGATGGCGCCACAGGCAATGGTGACGAACAGCAGCGGTGCGATCGGCGGCGTCCCTTCGGGCACGGCGTCGTTGAAGAACGGCACAACCACCGTCGGCGCGGACAACAAGGCCGCGGCATAGATGATGCCAAGCGCCACGAACAGCTGGATGCCGTTGATGTAGTCGCGCGGCTGCAGAAGCATCCAGACAGGCAGGGTCGAGGCGATGCCCGCATAGGTGAACAGCAGGATCACCCAGATCACCCGGTCGCTCAGCCCGAACATCTCGGCCGGCAGGGACACGGGCACGGCATTGCCCAGAAGGATCAACCCGTAGAGCAGCGCCACGCCGATCACCGTCGGCCACAAGAGCCCCGCACTGCTGCGATACAGCACCTGCCCGATCCCGATCGCCACCACGATGGCACCCCAGACCGGGATCACCGCCGTGGGGAACTGGATCAGCAGGTTCGTGATGACGGTGGCAAAGGCCGCGTTCACCATCAGAAGGACAAGGAACATGATCAGCATGAACATCCAGCGCGCGCGGCTGCCCAAGAGCTTCTCGCTCAGCCCGCCGATCGACTGGCCACGATTGCGGACCGAGGCCCAAAGGGCCCCCATGTCATGCACGCCTGCAAAGAAGACCGTGCCCAGCACCACCCAGAGAAAGGCCGGACCCCAGCCCCAGATCACCGCAATGGCCGGACCGACGATCGGTGCCGCGCCCGCGACCGACGTGAAGTGGTGCCCCCAGAGAACATAGCGATTGGTCGGCACGTAATCGATGCCGTCACGGAACTCGTGTGCGGGCGTGCGGAAGTTTTCGTCAAGCTGATAGATCCGCTGCGCGATGAAGCGGGAATAGATGAACCACCCGGACAGGATTCCCAACATCCCGACGATGATCAGCACCAATGAATTCATGTCTTAATCCTCCATTCCCCTACATTAGCACAATCTGTTGATCAGGCCAGTTCAAGCAGGACAATGTTCGGTGGTGCGGAGCAGGCATCGGCCTGCAGCGGTGCGCAACGTCGGAAGGTGAGGGAGGATCAGATCTCGGTCGCAGGATCTTGGAGACCGTGTCCTTTAGTCTGAGCTCGCCGGCTGTGCCGAGGCTGTTTCGCTGCGGCCCTCTTGAACCGCCCGCCTAGGAAAGCGGCATCGCGCTGTTCCACCCTTCAGGTCATGTTGACAAATGGCGGAGCCACATTCTTTCACAGGCGATGTCGATGAAGCCAAAAAAGTTGCTTGCGGCTTTGTCGGAGCCTGTCGCGAGCCTGCGCGTGTTCTCCAGCCTGTTGAAGCGGCGTTTCCCCATGTCGCGCAGGGTGGAGATGCTCATGACCACAGTCTTTCAGACCTTGCGGTTCTTGCGCCTCGGGATCATCGGGACGGCGTCGCGTTGCTCGACATCTTCCCGGATCGTGTCAGAGGCACAGCCTTTGTCAGCCACCGGAACGGCAGGCGGCGGCAGGTTGTCGGCCATCACCAGATGGTG
>VGDE01000229.1 GCA_016869875.1 Alphaproteobacteria bacterium | reverse complement strand
GAAGGGCAGTGGGTGGAGGGCGTGATCGAAGGCGATGGCAAGGCCACCTATGCCAACGGCATGATCTACGAAGGCAGCTTTCACAACGCCCGCAACCATGGGCAGGGGCGCATGTCCTATCCCGACGGTTATGTTTATTCGGGCGCCTGGCAGGACGGCCAGCGCCACGGCGAAGGTCAGGCAACCTATCCCGACGGCACCGTCTATACCGGCGGCTTCGTGAACGGCCTGCGCGAAGGGCGCGGCCGGCTGACCACGCCCGACGGCTTCATCTATGAAGGCGGCTGGAAAGCCGGCGAGATCGACGGCGAGGGGGTGGCCACTTATGCCAATGGCGACCGTTACGAGGGTAATTTCGCCGCCGGCAAGCGGCAGGGCCAGGGCGTGATGCGCTATGCCACGGGTCAGGTCGCCCAGGGCGAGTGGGAGGATAACCGCCTGATCGATGCCGATCCCACCGCAGAGATGTCCGTGCCTGGCGATGCCGATCCGGACGCAGATATGTCCATGCCGTCCGATGCGGATGCGGGCGGTGCGCCGGACCTTCCGGCCGAGGCGCCCTGAGGTCCCAGGGGGCTGCGCCCGCTTTCGGGACCTGCCTGGCACTTGTCCCCGTCCGGGCCGAACGATTTCCGGCCCAAGGGTTTTTCGCCGGAACACCTCGGCGGCTGTCCGATCCGACCACGGGAGTTGCCTCATGCCCCCCGTCACCTTTCGGCGTGCCGTGCCGGACGATTTGCCGGCGATCCTGTCCCTGCTGAGCGATGATCGCCTTGGGGCGCTACGCGAGCAGGGGCCGGAGGACCCGGCCCCTTATGTCGCGGCGTTCGCCTTGATCGACGCGGACCCCCGGCACTTCCTCTGCGTGACCGAGCTGGACGGTCGGGTGGTCGGAACGCTGCAACTGAGCGTCATTCCCGGCCTGTCGCGCGGCGGCGTGCTGCGCGGCCAGATCGAGGCCGTTCGTGTGGCGCGGGACTGTCGAGGCGCGGGCATCGGCAGGGCCATGATGACATGGGCCATCGACTGGTGCCGGGCGCAGGGGTGCGCCCTGGTGCAGCTGACGACCGACCGGTCGCGGACGGAGGCGCACCGGTTCTATGACGGCCTGGGCTTCGCGCCCACGCATCTGGACTACAAGCTGCAGCTGGATTAGGCACGGGTTCCCGCAGGGGGATCATCGTCCGTGCCGAACAGACCGCGCAGGCCGCGGGCGACCAGGTTGCCGACCTTGGGACGGGGCTGCGACAGGAAGGGCAGCGGGCGGCAGACCTCCATCGCGGCGATTCCCACGCGGGCAGTCAGGGCGCCGTTCACCAGCCCCTCGCCAAAGCGGCGCGACAGCTTGGCCAGAACCCCGCCGCCCGCGACCGTGTGGACCAGGTCGTCGCCCGCCGCGACCGCGCCCGTGGCGATCAGGTGCGTCATGACCGTGCGGGCCAGCCGCCAGCCGCCGACGGCACCGGCGCGCCCGCCATAGATTTCGGCCATGCGGCGGATCATGCGCAGGTTCGCCGCCAAGGCGGCCGCCACATCGGCGAATGCCAGCGGCACCAGCGCCGTGGTTGCGGCAACTGTGCGCGCCGCGGCCTCGATCTCTCGGCGGGCCTGCTGGTCAAGTCCCGCCAGCAGCTCGGTTTCCGCCAGCGTCAGCAGCGCCTGCGCGTCAAAGGTTTCCGGCCGCCGTTCGGCCAGCCTCTGGCGCTGCCACTCGAGTTCGGGGCGCCCGGCATAGAGCGCCACCATGTTGTCCGCCACAGACTTGGCCTGATCGAAATCCTGCGCCGCAAGCGCCGCGCCGGCCGCGCGTTGCAGCGCATCGATCCGCGCGAACCGGCGCCAGGCCCACCATTCGCGCAGGGCCATGCCCAGGGCCGCCGCCGTGAACAGCGCGAACAGGACGACTGCGATCCAGCCCAGCAGGGGATAGCTGTTCAGCAGGCGGTTGATGAAATCCAGCGCCGCCACGCCGAGCAGAAAGGTGAACAAGGCCGCGCCCGTGTTCAGGAACAGCCGCGTCAGCCGGGACGGAGGCCGGCCGACCAGCCGCGTCACCATCTCCATCGTGCGCGGACGGGGCAAGGGCGCGTCCTGCTGGTCGATCGGGGGGGCATCGGCGGGACTGGGCAGATCCTCGGCCAGGGTCTGCACGCGCGGACCGCGGCCCTTGAGGGGCGCCTCCTCGTCCAGCTCCAGCAGAACGGGGCGGCGCGGAGGCTTGGGGACGTCGTTCGGGGGCTGCGTCACAGGCGGTCTCCGATCAGGAACTCGGCCGCGCGATCCAGCCGGATATGGGGCGGCCCGTCGCCGGGGCGCGTGGTCAGGGGCGCGGGGGCAAAGTTCATGATCGCATAATCCGCATCCAGCCAGGTCTCGGCGCCCTGCCGTGCCGGGTGCAGCAGCATCGCGGGATCGGTCGGCAGTTCGCCCGCGTAGAAGGCCGCCTGTCGCCCGTCCAGAAGCCGTCCCCGGACGGCGGGCAACTGATCGTCGGCCTGTGCGATCATGTCCTCGGTCGTGGCGCGCAGGGCAGCGATGGCCATGGCTTCGGTCCGGGCGCCCTGGAAATCGGCGCGGTCACGGGCCTCGCGCAGCATTCCGGACAGGATGGCGGTCAGGCGGTTGTGCTGGATGTGGTGCAGGTGATCGGCCTTGGTCGCCGCGAAAAGGATGCGTTCGACCCTCCGCGATCCCAGCAGTTGCGCCAGCCAACCGGCCCGGCCGGGGCGAAAGGCGGTCAGGATGTCGGCCATGGCATGGCGCATGTCCTCCACCGCGCGAGGACCCTGGTGAATCGCCCCCAGCACGTCAACCAGAACCACCTGCCGGTCGATCCGGGCAAAGTGATCGCGAAAGAACGGGCGCACGACGCGCGACTTGTAGGCGTCGAAGCGGCGGCGGAACTCTCGTCCCAGCCTGCCGTCCAGCCGCTCGGGCGGCAGGGGGGCAAAGGTCAGCGCGGGCGATCCCGCCAGCTCTCCGGGGATCAGGAAGCGGCCGGGGGTACAGTCGGACCAGCCGGCCGCGCGGGCGCCGTTCAGGTGCTCGGTGTAGATGTCGGCTAGATCCTGCGCCTGCGGTTCGGTGAAGCTGTCGCTTTGCGGCAGGGCCGACAGCGCGGCCAGAAAGCGGCCGGCACCGGGGCGGCCGTTGATCCGCTCCAGCACCTCGGCGGACCAGGTGGCAAAGTCCCGCTCCATCAGGCGCAGGTCCAGCAGCCATTCCCCGGGATAGTCGACGATGTCCAGGTGCAGGTTGCGCGCGCCACGCAAGCTTCCGAACAGGCCGCCGCCCTCCAGCCGCATCGACAGGCGCAGCTGGCTGACATGGCGCGTTCCTTCGGGCCAGTGCGGCTCCGGGCCCGTCAGGGCGGCCAGGTGGCGTTCGAAGTCGAAGCGGGGAATGGTGTCGTCGGGCTGGGGCTGAAGCCAGACGGCCTTGAGCCGCCCGGCGGCCGCCGCGCGCAGGGCCTGCATGCGGCCGCGTTCCAGCAGGTTGGCCACCAGCGAGGTGATGAACACCGTCTTGCCCGCACGCGACAGCCCTGTAACGCCCACGCGCACCACCGGGTCGGTCAGGCCCAGGCCCTCCATCACGTCGCTGCCGATGCCCATGCCCATCCTGCCTTGTTGTCGCGTCACCTAACGCCGCGGCGGCAAGATAGGTCCGCCGCCCGCGGATGTGTAGCGGGTCCTTGATGCGGCAGGCGCGGCGGCAGTTGAACGTTGTGCTGCCCCCGGCGGGGGCGCTATGACGCCCGCCATGTCGGATGCTTTGCCAATCGAGGATGTGCTTGGGGATCTGTGCGAGGCGCTTGCCTGCCACGGGCGCGCCGTGCTGGTCGCTCCGCCCGGTGCGGGCAAGACGACGCGGGTGCCCCTGGCGCTGATGGACCGGATCGAGGGCCGCATCCTGATGCTGGAACCCCGCCGCCTGGCCGCGCGCGCCGCGGCCGAGCGGATGGCCCAGACCCTGGCCGAGCCCTTGGGCCAAAGCGTCGGCTATCGCGTCCGGGGAGAATCCGTGCCCGGCCGTCGGATCGAGGTCGTCACCGAGGGCATCCTGACGCGGATGATCCAGTCCGATCCCTCGCTGGAGGGGATCGGCTGCGTGATCTTTGACGAGTTCCACGAGCGCAGCCTGAATGCCGATCTGGGGCTGGCGCTGGTCTGGGAGGCGCGGGGCGCGCTGCGCGAGGATCTGGCGGTGCTGGTCATGTCGGCCACGCTGGAGGCCGGTCCGGTGGCGGCGCTGTTGGGAGGCGCGCCGGTGGTGACTTCGGAAGGGCGGGCCTTTCCCGTCGAGACGCGCTGGCTGGACCGCCCACTGCCGGCGGGGGCGCGGCTGGTGGACGAGGCCATCCGGTTGATCCTGCGCGCCGAGGCCGAGAGCCGCGACACGGGCGGCACGATCCTGGCCTTTCTGCCCGGCGAAGGAGAGATCCGGCGCGCGATGGGCGCGCTTGGCGGCAGTGGCTGCGAGCTGCTGCCGCTGTACGGCGCCCTGGATGCCAAGGCGCAGCGGGCCGCCCTGACGCCGCCGGGCGATCGGCGGCGGATCGTGCTGGCCACTGCAATCGCCGAAACCTCCCTGACGATCCCCTCGGTCCGGGTCGTCGTCGATGCCGGTCGGGCGCGCCGGGCCCGTTTCGACCCCGGCAGCGGCATGTCGCGGCTGGTGACCGAGCGGGTCAGTCGGGCCGAGGCCGATCAGCGTCGTGGCCGTGCCGGCCGGGTGGCGCCGGGCATCTGCTATCGCATGTGGGCGCGGGCCGAGGAGGGGGCACTGCCCGCCCAGGCCCCGCCCGAGATCGGGGTGGCGGATCTGGCAGGGCTGGCGCTGGAGCTTGCGGTCTGGGGGGCGGGGGCCGAGGACCTTGCCTTTCTGACGCAGCCGCCCGAAGGGGCACTGGCCGAGGCGCGGGCGCTGCTGCGGTCGCTGGAGGCGCTGGACGAGGGGGGACGCATCACGATCCACGGGCAGGCGCTGGCGCGGTTGCCGTTGCATCCGCGGCTGGCACATATGCTGATCAGCGCCGGAGGGCGTGCGGCGGATCTGGCGGCCCTGCTGTCGGACCGCGACCCGCTGCGTGGCGCGGGCTGCGACCTGACGCTGCGGCTGGAGGCGGTGCGTGATCCCGCAGGCTTTGCCGCCCGGCACCCGCTGGAGATGAACCGTCCGGCGGTCGAGCGCATCCGGCAGGAGGCCATGCGTCTGCGCCGGCTGATTGCGTCCCGCGACGGCGGGGGGTGGGCGGCCCGCGCCCCCCGCC
>VGDE01000228.1 GCA_016869875.1 Alphaproteobacteria bacterium | reverse complement strand
ACATCGGCGCCCGCGCCATCGCGGTACGAACGGATGTGGGCGATGCCCAGCAGGTGAGCGATCTGGCGGCAGCGGCGCTGGCCTTCGGCGGGCGCATCGATGTCTGGATCGCGAATGTGGGGACCGGCGCCGTCGGAGCCTTTCAGGATGTGCCGATCACGGCCCACCACCAGGTCGTTCAGGCCAGCCTGATCGGCCACATGAACGAGGCACATGCCGTTCTGCCCATCTTCCTGTCGCAACGCCGCGGCACGTTCATCAACATGATCTCGCTTGGCGGTTTTGCCGCCGTTCCCTATGCTGCCGCCTACAGCGCCAGCAAGTTCGGGTTGCGCGGGTTCTCAGAAGCGCTGCGGGGCGAACTTGCGGGGCATCCCGACATCCATGTCTGCGATGTCTATCCTTCCTTTGTGGACACACCCGGCATCGCGCATGGCGCCAACTACACCGGCCGCAAGCTGTCCGCGCCGCCGCCCCTGCTGGATGCCCGCAAGGTTGCGGCCGCCATGCTGCGCCTGGCCCGCCGCCCGCGTCCGACCACGATGCTGGGCAGCCCGACCTACCTGTTGCGCTTGGCGCATGCTGTCTCGCCTCAGTTGACGACCGGCCTGACTGCGGGCTTTTTGCGATCCTATTTCGCTAGGGCGGACTTTGTGCCGCGCAGCAAGGGCAACCTGTTCGCGCCACCCGAACAGGCGGGGGGCATCGATGGCGGGCTTCGCCAACCGCCACGCCCGCGCAATGCAGTGACCGCAGGTCTGGTGGCGCTTGCCGCACTGAGCACACTTGCCCTGGTCCGCCGTCCCAGGCGCCGCGACGAACGCTGGCGCTGACCGAAACCTCGGGTCGTTCCCGTTTTCTCAGACAAAGGCTCTGCCGCCGCCGTTCCACCCAGCAACTGTCGAGGACTGATGAACCGCACACCCGCTCCCCCCGTTTCGCCGCATTCCGTATCGCAGGCCAGCATCCTTGACACCCTGGCCGTCCTCAAGGACGTGGTCCTGCCCACCCTGGGCAAAGGTCCCCTGATCCGGCGCCGAAAGGTTGTCACCGTGGCCGAACGGGTGGGACTGGACGCAAAGGCCGTCAAGCGGATGCAGGCCCTGCGCGACAAGTATGGGCCGGGCCCTTTGCGGTTGCGCATTCCCTTTCGGTCGCAGGCGGTCATTCTTTCCGCCGAAGACGCGGGAATGGTGCTGGAAGGGTCGCCCGAGCCCTTTGCCGCCGCCAGCCTGGAAAAGCGGTCGGCGTTGAATCACTTTCAGCCGGATTCGGTGCTGGCCTCGCACGGGCATGACCGCACCATCCGGCGCAGGTTGAACGAGGATACCCTGGACACGGGCTGCCCCGTCCACTCGATGGCCGATCATTTCGCCGCCGTCATCGACGAGGAAATGGACAGGATATGTCAAGCGGCGCTGGCCAGCGGAACGCTCGACTGGGACAGTTTCTTCATCGGCTGGTACCGGATGGTGCGCCGCCTTGTTCTGGGAGACGCGGCGCGCGACGATTCCGAATTGACCGATCTTCTGGAAAAGCTGCGTTATGATGCCAATCTGGCCTTCCTGAAGCGCAAGGACCGCAAGACGCGCGAGCAGTTTCTGACGCATCTGCGTCGGTATGTGGACGCCGCCGATCCGAACAGTCTGGCCGGACGCATGGCCAAGGCCTGCACCGACCCGAACCAGCAGCCCCACCACCAGCTGCCGCAGTATCTTTTCGCCTTTGACCCGGGGGCAATGGCCACTTTCCGAACCCTTGCCCTGCTGTCGGCCCATCCCGAAGTCGAGAAGGAGGTGCGGCACGAGCTTGCCGAGGCCGGAAACGCCCCCGCGCCCCGGTTGGACCTGGTGCGGGCCTGCTATCTGGACGCGTTGCGGCTGTGGCCGACAACGCCCGCGATCCTGCGGGAAACGACGCGGGACGTGGCCTGGGCCAAGGGGCAACTGGAGGCGGCGACGCAGATCCTGATCTATACGCCCTTTCATCATCGAGACGACCAGACCCTGCCCCAGGCGCACCGATTCGATCCCTCCCTCTGGAAGAATGGAAACGCGCGGGCGGATCTGGGACTTTATCCGTTCAGCGACGGGCCGGTGGTGTGTCCGGCGGTCAACTTCGTGCCGATGGTGACGTCGCTGGCGCTGCGCAGCCTGTTGTCGCGCGTCCGACTGAACCTGAACCAGCCGGAAAGGGTGACGCCCGGCAACCTTCCTGCAACGTTGGACAATTACACGCTGAGCTTCACGACAGAAAGGCTCACGTCCTGATACCTGATGTCAGACAGCAAGCCGCTGGACGGGCAGGCGAAGGCGAAGCCGTCACCTCCGGATGGACGTCCGCACGCTTTCAACGATAGACGCTCATTTCGTCATCTGTCCTCGTTATGCGGCCGCTGGACGAACTGTTTCACCCCTCAGGCCAGCGTCGCTTGGCAGCGCATTCCTTGCATCTGGTTGATGTGAGGAACTCGGCTGGCGCTGCGGCGGCGCAGCGGGAGAGCGAAATCAAGAGAGCCTTGTCGCATCGATCACCGCCCATGCTCACCCCGGCGGTTCGCGGGACGAACGAACGCCGACAACCGCCAAGGCGGTTCGTCGTCACCGATAGATATCTATAATTTTGGCTCCGGCGGTAGGGATCGAACCTACGACCAATTGATTAACAGTCAACTGCTCTACCGCTGAGCTACGCCGGAACACGAGGCGGGGTATAGCAACGTCCGCAGGGGGCGTCCAGAGGGTTCCGGCGACTTTTTTCAAGCCGGTGAAAAAACTGTCTCTGCGCCCAGTTCTTCTTGAAAAACAACGGCCCCCAGATGCGAAAGCGCGATCAGGTGGGCCAGGACGTTTCGCGTCGCAGCTGGCAGCAGTTGTGGCGGGACGTCATACAGTCGGCGCGCCAGCCCCTGCGCATCGTCCGGCTGGTCGCGCAGCGCCGCCAGGATCTGCGCGGTGCGGGCACGGCGATGGGCTGCCAGGTCGGCCAGGCGCGGAAGGGGGCTGTCGATCGCGGGACCATGCGTCGGAAGCAGGCGCCGGGGCGACAGGGCGGCAAGACGGTCCAGCGAGTGGAAGTAATCGCCCAAGTCCCCGTCCGGCGGCGAGATCAGGGTCGAGGACCAGCCCATGACGAGATCGCCGCAAAAGACGGTGTCGCCCCAGGCAAAGGACAGGTGGCCGGCCGCGTGGCCGGGCGTGTGCAGCGTCGTGATAGTCCAGTCCGGTGTCTCGATCACGTCCCCGTCCGCGACCCGCAGGTCGGGGGCAAAGGCATGGTCCAGTCCTTCGCCTCCGCGCAGGGCATTTTCCGCCGCAAGACGCTCCATCACCGGCGAGCGGCCTGCGGTGGCGGTTCCGTAACCAAGAACCGGCGCCCCTGTCAGACGTGACAGCCGGTCCGCCGCGCCGGAATGGTCCAGATGGGCATGCGTCACCAGGATGTGGCTGATGCGCCCGGCTCCCGCCTCCAGGATGGCCGCGACATGGGCAGCGTCATCCGGCCCCGGATCAATGACTGCCACATGGCGGTGCCCGATCAGGAATGTCGTGGTACCCGGCCCGGTCAAGGGCGACGGGTTGGCGGCAAGGACCCGCAGCGGCTCTTTCGCGGAAACGTTCATGGCGCTAGCCTAGCCTTTCAACGTCGAGGTTTCCATGTCCAACCAAGCCGAGGGATCAATCGCGCGGGCGCTGGTGCCGCGCGGGTTGTATGCGCGGGCTGCCCTGATCCTGTTCCTGCCCGTCGTCGTCGTGACGCTGGTGGTCAGCGTCATGTTCCTGCAACGTCACTTCGAGGGCGTGACCCGGCAGATGACCGCCAGCATGGCGCATGAACTGGGTTTCGTCGCGCAGCTGATCGAAGAGGCCGACACACCGCGCGCCGCACTGAACGCCGGGGCCTTTGTGGCCGAGCCGCTGGAGCTGCGGCTGGAAATACCGGCCGATCCCGCGCCGGGCGACCAGCGGCTGTTCTACGACTTTTCGGGCCGCGTCGTGATCGAGGTCCTGCGCGAGGCGCTGCCGCATATCCTGTCGATCGACCTGGCTTCGGACGACAAGCAGGTGGCGGTGGCGCTGCAGGGGGATGCGGGCCCGTTCCGGCTCAGCTTTGACCGGCGGCGGGTCAGCGCCTCGAACCCTCATCAGCTCCTGGTGCTGATGGTGTTCACGTCATTGCTGATGACGGGGATCGCCACGATCTTTCTGCGCAACCAGCTGCGCCCGATCCGCCGGCTGGCCTTTGCCGCCGAGGAATATGGCAAGGGCCGCATCGTCGCCTATCGGCCCGCCGGTGCAGCCGAGGTCCGCAGCGCCGGGACCGCCTTTCTGGACATGCGCAACCGTCTGGAGCGCCAGAACGAACAGCGCAAGCTGATGATGTCGGGGATCAGCCATGATCTGCGAACGCCCCTGACGCGCCTGCGGCTGAGCCTGTCGATGATCAGTCCCGAGATGCCGCCCGACGCCGAAGAAATTGCCGCCATGGAGGCGGATATCGACGAGATGAACCGGATGGTGGACGGTTTTCTGGATTATGCCCGGGACGAGGCGCAGGACAGGCCGCCCGAAAGCGTGCAGGCCGCCGGCTTTCTGGAAACGATCGTGGCGGATGCGCAGCGCGCGGGACAGTCGGCGCAACTGGTGAGGTTCGAGGGCGACCGCGACGGGCAGGCGACCTTCAGGCCCGACATGCTGCGGCGTGCACTGGAAAACCTGATCGGCAACGCGGTCCGCTATGGCAGTCGGGCCGAACTGGATGCAGCGCTTGGTCCTCGCAGCCTGCGCATCGGCATCGAGGATGACGGGCCCGGCATCCCTGAAGACAGCCTGGATACCGCCATGCGGCCCTTTACGCGGCTTGATCCGGCGCGGCGGCGCAACAGCGAGCAGGGCGCCGGTCTGGGGCTGGCCATCGCGGCAGATGTGGCGCGTGCCCATGGGGGTCAGCTGCGCCTTGGGCGGGGACCCAGGCTGGGCGGTTTGAGGGCGGAGATCGTCATCCCGCGCTGACACAACCAGGACGCGCAAGTAAATCGGTTGGATTCTTTGGGTCATATTGAACGCGGCGTGTGCTGGCCCTAAATTGGGGCCATGCAGGGGCCGTGCGTCGCCATGACGGGGCCACGGCTTCGGGCAGAAAGGATAAAAGATGACGGAATTCACCACACAGACCTACCCGGTGCTGCCCTTGCGGGATATCGTGGTTTTCCCGCACATGATCGTGCCGCTGTTCGTGGGTCGCGAAAAGTCGGTTCGCGCGCTGGAAGCCGTGATGGAATCGGACAGCCCGATCCTGTTGGCCGCGCAAAAGGATGCCTC
>VGDE01000227.1 GCA_016869875.1 Alphaproteobacteria bacterium | reverse complement strand
TGGTCGCCACCATCGCCCCAGAGATCGCGGACCGGCTGGTGACGCTGACGGCAGCCACCAAGACCTTCAACATCGCCGGGGCCCATATCGGCAACGCGATCATCGCGGACACTGACCTGCGCGCCCGCTTCAAGGCGGCGCTTATGGCCCGCGGCATCTCTCCCGGCCTGTTCGGCATGGACATGGTGACAGCGGCCTATTCGCCCGAAGGGGCCGCCTGGGTCGACGCGCTGATGGCGTACCTTGATGGAAACCGAAAGATCTTTGACGCGGGCATCCATGCCATCCCGGGCCTACGCTCGATGCCGCTGCAGGCGACCTACCTGTCCTGGGTCGATTTCTCGGGCACGGGAATGGCGCCGGCCCAAGTAGCCGCCCGCATCGAGCAGACCGCCCGGATCGCCGCCAACCACGGCCAGACCTTCGGCCTTGGCGGCGACAGCTTCATGCGGTTCAACATCGCCACGCCCCGCGCCCGCGTGGCCGAGGCCGTGACCCGCCTGCAGCGGGCCTTCTCGGACCTGCAATAACCCGCCATATCCCTGCGGCAGGGACCTGCCGGGCGACTGGCCGCAGGTCCGCAAGGGGCGGCCGGTCCATGCCGGCGCACCTTGCGCACCCCGCGTTGCAACCCCGCCAAGCCGCGGGTATATAGCGCCCTACCTGATCGCTGCCAAAGGCATCCCCCATGGTTTATCTTGATTTCGAAAAGCCGCTTGCCGATATCGAGGGCAAGGCCGAGGAGCTGCGCGCCATGGCCCGCAAGGGTGAAGGCGCCGTCGATGTCGAGAAAGAGGCCGCGGCCCTGGATCGCAAGGCACAGGAACTGCTGGGCGACCTGTACCGGTCCCTGGACCCCTGGCGCAAGACGCAGGTGGCCCGCCATCCCGACCGCCCGCACTGTCGCGACTATGTCGAGGCGCTGTTCACCGAATATACGCCCCTTGCGGGCGACCGGGCCTTTGGCGACGATCATGCGGTGATGGGCGGCCTGGCGCGCTTCAACGACGTGCCCTGCGTGGTGATCGGCCACGAAAAGGGCAACGACACCAAGTCCCGCATCCACCACAATTTCGGCATGGCCCGCCCCGAAGGCTATCGCAAGGCAATCCGGCTGATGGACATGGCGCACCGCTTCAGGCTGCCGGTCATCACGCTGGTGGACACGCCCGGCGCCTATCCCGGCAAGGGTGCGGAGGAGCGCGGCCAATCCGAGGCCATTGCCCGTTGCACCATGAAAAGCCTGGAAATCGGCGTGCCGCTGGTCAGCGTGATCATCGGAGAGGGCGGATCGGGCGGCGCGGTGGCTTTCGGCACCGCGAACCGCATCGCCATGCTTGAACATTCGATCTATTCCGTCATCTCGCCCGAAGGCTGCGCCTCGATCCTGTGGAAGGATGCGGAAAAGATGCGCGATGCCGCCGAGGCATTGCGCCTGACCGCGCAGGACCTGAAGAAGCTGGGCGTGATCGACCGCATCATCGCCGAGCCCTTGGGCGGCGCGCAGCGTGCCCCCCAGGACGCCATCACCGCCGTCGGCACCGAGATCGCCACCATGCTGGCGGATCTGGAAGGCAAGGCCCCGACCGATCTGGTGAAGGAACGCCGCGCCAAGTTCCTGGCCATGGGATCGCACTCGCTGGCCGCCTGAACCTCACGCAGATGTGACCGATCCGCAACAGCCGTCCGTGATTGGACGGCTGCATGACTCTGCGCGCTTGCGCGACATGCAGAGCGCTGGCAGCGTGCAACCTGCCCGCAACATCGCAGCGAAGGAGGGGCCGAATGATGACATCACGCGACACCACCTTCACCCTGCAGGGCGGCATTCAGCGACGAGCATTCTCGTTCCTGACCGCCTGACCGGGCAGCACCCCCTCGACGCCACGACCTGACCGACCGCCTTGCGCGGCCCGTCCGCTCATGCGGTTCCGTCCGCACGGCGTCACTTCTCCCAAACTTGCGATCCGTCCGGCATGGCCCGTCCTGCCCGGACAACAGGAGACTAACGATGATTGCAGATCTGCATCCCCAGTCCGCGCGCCTGCGTCCCGCAATCCACCGCCTGATCGACCGTCATGGCGCGACGGCCGTGTCATGGGCTCTTGTCAGGGCGCTCCTGATGCCGCGGCGGCGGCGGCCCCGGCCACCTGACCCATACCACCTCAGCCCGCACATGCGGCGCGATATCGGCCTGCCGCCCTTGGAGCGGCATGTTCCGCGCTATTACGACCTGAGATGACCTGCCTCAGGCGGCGCCCATGGCGTCGCCTGGATGCGGGAGGGGCAGCCCGGCCTCGGCCATCAGGCGGTCCGAGTGAGTCTCGATCTCGGCCTCCAACCGCGCCATGAAGCCTTCGGCCGGCACGTCCGGCCCGATCACGGGCAGGAACTCGACGACGGCACGGCCGGGACGGATGCCCCAGCCCTTGCGCGGCCAGAACATGCCGGTATTCACGGCCACCGGCACCACCGGCAGCCCTGTCGCCAGACGGATCGTCGCCACCCCCTGCTTGTAGGGTTTACGCTGCCCCGGCAGGGTCCGTGTCCCTTCGGGATAGATGATCAGCTGCCCCACGCCATCGCCTGCGATCCGCTGGTTGATCTGGCTCGAGATCGCGGCCATTGCATCGCGTCCGCGCGAGCGGTCGATGGGGATGCAGCCCACCTTCCACGCATACCAGCCCATGACGGGCACGCGCATCACTTCGCGCTTCATGATAAAGGCGCGGCGGGGCACGGCATGGGCGATGACCAGGATGTCCCAAAAGCTCTGGTGCTTGGCGGCGACGATGCAGTCCTGGGTCGGAGGCGTGCCCCGAACCTCGCAGGTCAGGCCAAGATGCAACCGCGCGGCCCAGATCATGTAGCCGATCCAGCGGGTCGCCACGCGGTTCGCCCCCGCACGGCCGTGCCGGATCACCAGCAGGATGCCCGCCAGCCCCATCACCATGGTCGCCAGCGACACATGCAGCCAGTACAGCACATGTTGCAGATGCTGCCACGGCGTCAACGGCCCCGGACGGGGGTCGTCTCTCCGCTTCATCTGACGGCCTCCAGCATCTTCAGCGCCGCCCACCGGGTCGCCACAAAGGCAACGGCCGCAGCGATGAACGGGATCAGCAGCGGCATCAGCCAGTCCCAGCCCCGAAAGCCCAGGCCGGTCAGAAAACCGCCGGCCGCGTTGGCCTCCGGCAGCAGCGCGATGCCCAGCATCCCGACCGCCGTACCGATGGCCGAACCGACCGCCGCACGCCGGGTGAACCGGCGCACGAAGGCGGTGGCAATGGTCAGGTCGCGGGCGCCGATCAGACGCAGGACCCGGATCACCTGCCCGTTGGCCGCCAGGGCCGCCTTGGCCGCCAGCGTGATCATCGCACCCGAAGCGGCCGTGATCAGCAGCAGTGACACGATGCCCAGCATCCGCAGCCGGTTTGCCGCCGACACCAGCGGCCGGCGCCATTCAGTGTGGTCGTCCAGAACCGCCCCCGGCGCCTCGGCCTCCAGCCGCAACCGCAGCCCTTCGGGATCAAATGCCTCGCCGGTGATCGGCAGGTCGATCAGCGCCGGCACCGGCAGGGCATCGACCGGCATGTCGGGACCGAACCAGGGTTCCAGCAGCTGCGCCAGCTCGTCCTGCGGCATCACGCGGGCAGGACCGACGCCGGGCGTCGATTGCAGAACCTGCAACGCCGACTGGACACGTGCCTCCTGCTCGGCCACAGGGGCGCTGACGCGGACGGTCACGCTGCCGGCCAGTTCAGCCGACCACCGGTTGGCCAGCCGTCCTGTGGCCAGGGCCAGCGCCAGGGCAAAGACCGCCAGAAACGCCATTGCTCCGGCCGAAAACAGCGTCAGTTGGGCCGTGAACCCGGTGGGCGGCACGATCCGGTCGCCCTTGCCGCCCTCGCCCCCCATCAGGCCCTGCCACACCGCCATCAGATTCAAACCCTTCACGTTCCGACGCTTCACAGATCCGCCCCCGCCAGTTGCAGATTGCCGCCCGAGATCCGCAGCACCCGCGCCGTCACCTGCGCCTTGGTGGCGCGGATCAGGTTCAGGTCATGGGTGGCGACCAGCACCGTCTTGCCAGACTTGTTCAGCTCGATCAGCAGCTGCATCAACCGCATCGACATCTCCCAGTCGAGATTGCCCGTCGGCTCGTCCGCCAGCACCAGTTCCGGCGACAGGATCACGGCGCGTGCCAGGGCCGCGCGCTGGCGTTCCCCCCCGGACAAGGAAGGCGGCAGCGCCCGCGCATGGCCCGTCAGCTGCACCCATCCCAAAAGATCGCGCAGCGCCTCCATGTCCACGGGCTCGCCCGCAACGGTCAGCGGCATGGCCACGTTTTCGGCAACCGGCAGGTGGTCCAGGAACTGCGGGTCCTGATGCACCACGCCGACCTGGCGGCGCAATTCGGCGATGTTGTCGCGCGACAGCCCGCGCAGATCCTGGCCAAAGGCCTTCATCTGCCCTGCCGTCGGCAGCAGATCGGCATAGCACAGCCGCAGCAGCGTGGTCTTTCCCGAACCGGACGGCCCGGTGAGGAAATGGAACATGCCAGGCTGAAGGCTCAGCGTCATGCCCGACAACAGCTCGGCCCCTTCGTGGTAACCGAAACCGACATCCCGCATCTCGATCAAGCGCCACCTCTTTTCCGCTACCGCCCGTCTGCCGCGGGTCTGCGCCCGGCGACTTGGAAGCCGGACCTGCGCTTGATAGAACAGCCCCAAGACGATTGCGAGGGTGGCATGGCTGAAATTAGGTTGATCTGTCCCGACTGCGGCGCCGCATTTGTCCTGCCACGGGACGCCATCCCGGCCGCCGGCCGCGAGGTCGAATGCAGCAGCTGCGGCAATGTCTGGCAGGCGCAGCGCCCGGCACAGGCCGCCCCGCCGCTGGACCTGGGCTCCTACACTCTGCCACGGGACGAAGCGCCTGCCCCGGCCACGGTCCTGCCTCCTGTCAGCCGCCGCCTGGCGCCCGATGTGCTGGACATCCTGCGCGACGAGGTCGAGCACGAGCGGCGCCTGCGCGAGGCCGAAGCCCCTGCCACGGAAACGCCCGACGATCCCGTCTCGGAAGACGGCGAATGGCCCGCGACGACCGTGGTTCTTCCGGCAGGCGCCGCCCGTGCCGTCACTCCCACTCCGCAGCCCCTGATCCCTGCCTTGGCCCCTGCTTCCGCTCCACCGGCCGAAGTCACGCCGCCCCCGACCACGCCCCTGCTGCGCCAACAGGCCGCGGCACCCGCGGCCCGGCCTGTTTCTGCAGAAACAAAGGTCCAGGCACCCGCCCGGCGCCCGAACCGTGGCTATCGCGCGGGCTTTGGACTGTCGGTCCTGCTA